>NZ_UHIY01000001.1:2825362-3139292 GCF_900460525.1 Yersinia kristensenii | reverse complement strand
CGCATCAACGCGGAATCATCAACGCACAATACTCTGATTTTACTCATCACCTCTCCTTGGTCAGTCCATAAACGGTCTGCCCGCGCAAATAGAATTCCCGACTAATTTGACTGAAATTCTCCGAATGGCCTGCAAACATCAAGCCGCCGGGTTTTAGCAAAGGGACAAAGCGACGCAGAATGCGCTCCTGCGTTTCTTTATCAAAATAAATCATCACGTTACGACAAAAAATAGCATCAAATTGCCCCGGTAGTGCCCATTCGGGTGCTAATAGATTCAATTGCTGAAACTGAATCATATTGGCCAGCTCCGGGCGCACTCTGACCAGCCCCTGATGAGGGCCAGTGCCACGCAGGAAGTAGCGCTGCATTTGTTGTGCCGACAATGAACGCAATTCATCTTGGCGATACACACCGCTGGTGGCTTTCTCCAGAACTTGTGTATCAATATCACTGGCTAATACCTGGCAAGAACCTGACCGATTCCCCAATACATCACATAATGTCATGGCGATGGAATAAGGCTCTTCACCGGTCGAGGCCGCGGTACTCCAGACCGAATAATTCCCCGACCGCTGGCGAGCATGCTCTGCCAGTATCGGGAAATGGTGCGCCTCACGGAAAAATGCCGTGAGGTTAGTGGTCAAGGCATTAATAAATGCCTGCCACTCTGCACTGTTAGGATCGGTCTCCAGTAAAGCCAAATATTGACCAAAATCGTCAATCCCCAGCAATCTTAACCGCCTCACCAGGCGGTTATAGACCATTTCCCGTTTGTGGGAGGCCAGAACAATCCCAGCCCGTTGGTAAATAAGTTGGCAAATGCGCCGGAAGTGAACATCCGACAGCGGGAGCCGTTGAATCATCTGGGTCAGAGGAGACCCAGACTCTTGGGGTGATGGTTTCATGCAGTCTCACCCCACCATGCCATTTTCGTTACACCGTTTGACAATCTGGGGTTTCCTTTGCAGCCGCTGTTTTCACAACAAATTGCTGACCACTGCCCGCTGCTGCCTGCCCCTCCCCGCCGTCGCTATATTGCTCCAAACGAAAAACAGACACGGCATCAGAGAGCATACCTGCTTGCTCTTCCAGTGCATTAGCTGCAGCTGCAGCCTCTTCCACTAATGCGGCGTTTTGCTGAGTGACCTGATCCATCTGTGTTACCGCGAGTGAAACCTGCTCGATACCTCGGCTTTGCTCATCCGAAGCGGAAGCAATTTCACCCATAATGTCGGTTACCCGAGTCACTGAGCGAACAATCTCTTCCATGGTGGTACCCGCATTTTCGACCAGTGTGGAGCCCTGGCGAACTCGGCTAACCGACTCATCGATTAACCCTTTGATTTCTTTTGCTGCCTGCGCACTGCGCTGGGCTAAATTGCGCACTTCACCGGCAACAACAGCAAACCCACGCCCTTGTTCACCCGCACGTGCAGCTTCAACCGCAGCATTCAGTGCCAGAATATTGGTTTGGAAAGCAATACCATCGATAACACTGGTAATTGCACCAATCTTCTGCGAACTGGTGGCGATATCATGCATTGTTTTCACCACACTGCCAGTCAATTCACCGCCTTTGGCGGCGGTTCCCGATGCTTCTTGCGCCAGTTGTGTGGCCTGACGAGCATTATCAGCATTCTGTTTCACTGTCGCCGTCAGTTGCTCCATACTGGCTGCTGTTTGCTCTAATGAAGCGGCCTGCTGTTCGGTTCTGGCGGACAAATCATTGTTACCGGCAGATATTTCCTGAATCCCGGTTAACATGGATTCTGTCCCATCGCGAACATGACTAACAGTGGTGATAAGCGACTGTTGCATGGTGCGTAAACTGGCAAACATCTGACTGATTTCATTGCGACCAGAGACAGTAATCTGACCGGATAAATCTCCCTGAGCAATCCGGTCAAAATGGGCGCGCATAATCTTCAACGGCGTGACAAACATGGTTCGTAGCCAGATAAGCGCAGAAATCGCCATCACTATCACCATCAAAATCGCACCACCAAATATCCACATGGAGAGGTGGTAAGCTTGTTGGTTCTGGCTGCCAGCATCCGCAACCACTTCATTGGCATACTGCAAATACTGCATAAAATCGGCTTCAAACAGATCTTGGGTTTTCTGAGTGGGCTGATCCATAAAACTCTGTAAATTACCGGCTTCCAGGAAATCGATTAATTCCCGTAAGGAAACGCGTAAATTCTGATAACTGTTTTTGGTCGCGTCTAGCAACTCACCACCGGTATCACTCTCATCAAGACGAGGCACAGCCAAAAACTGATTAAAATAAAGATCCGCTTTCTGTAGTGAACTACGCGCATTACCCATTAGCGCGTTGACTTGCTCCTGAGGGACTTTGAGAGCCGAGCGAGTCGCCGCCCGGTTTAAGGTATTACGCGCCTGAAGTAAGGATACCCAACTGAGGCTTAATGCATCCCGCTGCTGGCTACTGAGATCCACTCGATTTAAATTTTGATAGTCTGAACGAAAAGCAGTAAATGACAGACCACTTGAAATTAACTGTATCGAGCAAATCAACATCAGTAACAGGAAAAAGCTGGTAGAAATCCGGATTCGGCCAAACATCGTAACCTCTTCTCAGCCGGCTCGTTGGCCGGCTTTATCTATCCCCGTCATACTTCAAATTGCAGGGGTGTTGGCCGCCTTCGTTCCCCCCAATCACTTACTCATGTAAGCTCCTGGGGACTTTCTCACTTGCCGCCTTCCTGCAATTCGAATTATCTAGGGTATATGTTTTGTGTAGGGGGTTAGAAAGTTTCCCAATTATCTTGCAGGTCACTTCCCAGTGTTTTTTTAGCAGTACCGCTCTTATCCTGTGTCGGCTGCTTGGTTTTTTTCACATCTTTTTTGGTGCTATCGTTATCCATATGCAGGACAAATACGGACATGGATTGGGTTAATATACTGGCTTGTTCTTCCAGTGCTGCGGCAGCGGAAGCAGATTCCTCTACCAAAGAGGCATTTTGTTGTGTCACACGGTCCATTTCTGTCACCGCCTGACCCACCTGATCGATACCCCGACTTTGTTCATCAGAGGCAGAAGCGATTTCGCCCATGATGTCCGTGACACGGGTCACCGCATTCACGATATCGCCCATGGTTTCACCGGCACTTTCCACCAGCACAGACCCCATGTCGACACGGTTAACTGAATCTTCAATCAAGCCTTTAATTTCTTTTGCTGCTTGCGCACTGCGCTGAGCCAAATTGCGCACTTCACCCGCCACAACGGCAAAACCACGGCCTTGCTCACCGGCACGGGCAGCTTCAACTGCGGCATTCAATGCCAGGATATTGGTTTGGAACGCGATACCATCAATGACGCTGGTGATATCAGCAATTTTCTGCGAACTTCCCGCAATTTCATGCATGGTTTGCACCACGTTGGCGACAACTTTCCCACCTTTTTGCGCGGTTTCTGATGCACTCAATGCCAGTTGGCTAGCCTGACGAGCATTTTCAGCATTCTGTTTCACCGTGGCAGTGAGCTGCTCCATACTGGCAGCGGTTTCTTCCAGTGATGCGGCCTGTTGTTCGGTACGTGCTGACAAATCATTGTTACCGGCGGCAATTTCTGATGCACCGCTGTAGATAGCATCGGCACCTAAACGGACATCGCTGACGGTGGTAATCAATTCAGATTGCATATGTTTCAAGCTAGCGGCCAAGGTGCCCATTTCATTGCGGCTATGCACCTCAATATTCTGAGTTAAATCACCATTAGCGATATGTTTGATATGCTCAATCAAGTGTTTCAGCGGGTTAATTAAGATGTGCTGCATACCCAACCAAACAATGACAATCACGACGAATACCGCAATCAACACGAAAATAATCACACTCATCGCGTAAGTGAAGGAGCGGTTGCTGTCTTCCACCACAGAGGCGTATAGACGGTCGTTTTGTGTTAGGTAAGTGTTGTAATCCTGTTCAAAAGCATTTTGGAAACTGGAGGTGGGCTGATCAAAGAATTCATTGATCTTCCCTGCTTGCATTAATTGAATCAGTTCGGTCAATGCGGCAAAGTATTGGTCGTAAGTCAGTTTTAATTTTTTAGCTGATTCTGGGTCTTGTTTGCTATCCAAAGGGATTTGTTCATAGCTTTTAAAACGCTCCGCCGCCACACCCAATGTGCCTTTGGCGGAAGCCAAAAGGTCATTCACTGTCGGGCCACTGCCCGTGTGATTCACATCCATCATGTAGCGGATGCCAGCACGGTTCAGCGTATTACGTGTTTGCAGCAGATTTACCCAGCTTTCATTCAATACCGACTGTTGCTGACGGATGACTTGTAAAACCGCAAAGTTTTCTTTGTCATTTTTCAAGGAATTGAAGAAAAGCCCGCCGGAAACCAGCTGTAAGGCACCAAATAGCACTAACACCAGCAGCAGGCTGGTGACCACTTTCATACGCTTGAACATGTTATCCCTTCATAAGTACGTCAAAATATAGGTATATCAAAATACAAGTACGCCAAAACATAAACGTTTAGTTAACTGTGTTATCGGCACCCTAAGAGGGAACTTTACCGGGGAGAGGGATTATTTTACCGAGGGGATACTCGCGTTAGTCCTGTAAAATTTTAGCTTGATATCCGTTTCGTGATCAATTTGGTCATGCAGACGTGGGTTCTGCTTGCTGAAACCCTCGCCTGGTCGCCTTATGACAAGTCATCAACACAGACTTTCAGATAAGTGCAATCGGCCTAATTAATAAAAAAAACTGAACAGTTAGCGAGCATATCTATTCCCTTATTCCTTTTGTGACTATAGAAGTTCATAAAAATATTTGTTCTCAACATAGGGAGTGCGTAAAGAATATCTGTATTGAAAAATGACTCGTCCAAATTTGCTGGTTTATTTTATTAAAGGGGAAACCAATATGTCAGAATTGGGTGAATCACTGTTTATCCCATCACAGAATATTAATTGGCGGCTAAACAGCATTGTTGATGAATTAGGTTTGGTTCGACAGAAATGGCGTGATAAAAATTATCAAAACGCCGATAACAATAAACGCTTACTCCCTTCAAAAGACAATGTGAGTAACATTGCCAATACATTATCCAAAGTTTTATATCCTAAGCGATTAGGGACAACCGAACTCAGAAAAGAAAACGAAGATTATTATGTGGGTTATTTACTGGGTGATGCTTTAGATCGTTTAGCGGAAGAAGCAACTCTGGAATTGAGTTATAAAGCAGTTCAAAAAAGTCATAATAGTGAGGGTTCCGCACAAAACAAAGAGGTAATAGAACGTATCAGGCAGTTTGCACAACAGTTGCCCACTATTCGCCAATTACTGGATAGCGATATTCTGGCGGCCTATCATGGCGACCCTTCAGCCCAAAGTTTGGATGAAGTGCTGCTCTGCTACCCGGGCATTCATGCCGTTATTCACTATCGTATCGCCCATCAACTCTATCAGCTGGGGCTGCCTTTGTTGGCAAGGCTTATCACCGAAAAAGCCCATAGCGAGAGTGGGATTGATATTCACCCAGGCGCGAAAATTGACGAAGGATTTTTCATCGATCATGGCACCGGTGTGGTAATTGGTGAAACCGCTATTATTGGCAAACGGGTTCGTATCTATCAAGCCGTGACACTGGGTGCGAAGAGCTTTATTACTGATGAAGAAGGGAATCTGCAAAAAAGTTATCAGCGCCACCCCATTGTTGAAGATGATGTGGTTATTTATGCCGGTGCGACGGTGTTGGGAAGAATAACTATCGGCGCGCGATCAAGTATTGGGGGCAATGTGTGGTTAACGCGAAGTGTTCCCCCTGATAGCAATATTAGACAAGCGAATATATTGCAAAGAAAATTTATTGATGGCGATGGTATTTAATTAGCGATCTTTTACTGTTTATTTTATTGATATCTGAAAAGTATGACTCACCGTAAATACACAGTGAAACTGGAAATTATTTATAGTCAATAAATGGAAATGATTATGCGTATTATTGATATGGTGGGGAACACACCATTAATAACATTATCGTATTTTTCTGAGGAATTTCCCGGCGTTTCTATTTTAGCCAAAGCAGAATTTATGAACCCTAGCGGCTCGGTAAAAGACCGAGCGGCAAAGGCAATGATTCTTGATGGAATAGCGCGAGGAAAATTAACCGCGGGAAAAACCATTATTGATGCTACCAGCGGGAATACCGGTATTGCCTATGCCATGCTCGGTGCGGCACTGGGCTATGACGTGGTGCTATTTATGCCCCAAAACACCAGTGCAGAGCGGAAAAACACCATTCGCCATTACGGAGCAAAAATAGTGGAAACCGATCCCCTTGAAGGTTCTGACGGGGCCTATCTGGCGGTGAGAGAACAGGTTGAATCAGCCCCTGAACGCTATTTTTATCCGGATCAATACAACAACACTGTTAACCCAGAAACACATTTCACTACCACCGGGTGGGAAATCTGGCAGCAGTCGCAACAGCGAGTGACACATTTTATCGCCAGCATGGGCACTTCCGGCAGTTTTGTCGGCAGCGCCCGGCGGCTGAAACAAGAGAATCCACAGATTAAAACGCTGTCAGTACAACCGGCCTCGCCGCTGCATGGTATTGAAGGCACAAAACACATGGCGAGCAGCATCAAGCCCGGCATTTTGGACGAAACACTACAAGATGGCGTGGTAACCGTCACCACCGAAGAGGCCTATGCCAGCACCCGGAATCTGGCAAAACACGAGGGGCTTTTCGTGGGAATTTCATCGGGAGCTAATGTCGCCGCGGCGGTAAAACTGGCCCGCACTCTCCCCGCTGGCTCGGTGGTTGTTACGCTGCTTTGTGATACCGGTTCGCGTTATCTCACTGACCCTTTTTGGAATGAAATCTGATGATTAGATTCGCGATAGAAACAGAAAAACAGATCCGGATTGAGGGTGAAAATAGCTATCCGAATGAATGCTGTGGTGCCCTATTGGGTGTCTTTGATAAGGAGGGCAACGCGCGTGTAGAGACTATTCTCCCCATCATTAATGCCCGAGAAGATGAGGAGCAATATCACCGCTTTGTGATTACCGCAGATGAGTACCTATTGGCAGAACGCACCGCGCGCGTGAAAGGGATTGATGTCGTCGGTTTTTATCACTCACACCCCGACCACCCGGCTATTCCGTCCGAATATGACCGCGAGCATGCTCTGCCATTTTACGCCTACATCATTGTGGCGGTCGCCCAAGGGCGTTCGGGGGATTTGACCAGTTGGCGGCTGGATCCCAATAGCCGACAGTTCGAGCAAGAAAGTGTAATCACAAGCTAACTCAATGTTTTTATTTGAATTTTTTAAAACATAACAGAAAGGGAACCGCGATGGCAGTGACATTATTAATTCCAAGCGCATTACGCGCATTTACTGACGGCCAAGGTAAAGTGAGTTTGGAGGGGGAAAACGTCGGGGAATTAGTGGCGGCGTTGGCGGAGCATTATCCCGATATTCGTCAGCATTTATATGAAGATGACGGCTCGCTCCGCTCTTTTATCAACTTGTATGTGGGGGATGCCAACATCAAAACCACCGGGGGATTAGATACCCCGGTTAACAGTGGCGATGAAGTCATTTTGGTCCCCGCCATTGCAGGTGGTGCAGGGGCGCGGGCATGAGTATTGCGAGCATCATTCCTGATGAGCGGCTGACTGAACTGTCGAATGCCGAAATAGCCCGTTACAGCCGCCATTTGTTGCTGCCGGAAGTTGCTGTTGAAGGGCAGTTAAGACTGAAAAGCGCCAAAGTCCTGCTGGTGGGAACCGGTGGTTTAGGTGCGCCGGTCGCGCTCTATCTGGCAGCGGCCGGTGTTGGCAAGATTGGCATTGTAGATTTTGATTTTGTTGAAGTTTCAAACTTACAACGTCAAATCATTCACAGCACCAAAGATCTGGATCGCCCTAAAGTGGCATCGGCAAAAGATCGCATCAAAGCTATCAATCCTAATGTTGAGGTGGCGACATACAACACGCAACTGAATAGCCAAAATGCGCTGGATATCATCCGCGATTACGACATCGTGGTGGATGGTACTGATAACTACCCTACCCGCTATCTTATCAATGACGCCTGTGTGCTGCTCGGCAAACCCAATGTTTACGGCTCCATTTTTCAGTTTGAAGGGCAAGCCAGCGTATTTTATGCAAAATCCGGCCCATGCTACCGCTGCCTTTACCCTGCCCCACCGCCACCGGGGCTAGTTCCGTCCTGTTCAGAGGGCGGTGTCATCGGCGTATTGCCCGGCATCATCGGCACCATTCAAGCCGCCGAGGTCATCAAACTGATCATTGGCGGTAACGGCAGCTTGATAGGGCGCTTACTGCTGTTCGATGTATGGCAGATGAAGCAGCGCGAACTGAAACTGGAAAAAGACGCCGGGTGCCCCATCTGCGGGGAACATCCAACCATTCATGAACTTATCGATTATGAAAAGTTCTGTGGCCTGAAACCCTCTGATCAAGAAACGCCGATTGAAAGTGTGACCGCACTTGAGTTGAAGTCGTGGATAGAGGCAGGCAAACCGCTGCAATTGATTGATATTCGTGAGCAACACGAGCGGTCAATTGTGAAATTCCCCGCCGCTAAAGTCATCCCTTTGGGGCAGATAGTCCGCCGCATTGATGAGTTTGACCCCAGCATTGATGCCGTTTTTCTCTGCAAGATTGGGCAACGGAGCATCTTCGCTATCCGGGCGCTCCAGCGCGCAGGTTATCAAGGGCGGCTGCTTAATTTAAAAGATGGCATTAATGCCTGGGCACGGGATGTCGATTCCCATTTACCCCAATATTAACAATAACAGCAGCACTGACAACGTTGACCGACATAAAAACCATTTATCTATTGAAAAATAAAGGAAAATATCATGGCAGAAAAAAATGTAATTAATGCATTGGGACGTGAAGCAGCCTATCAGTTGGCCAACGTAACTAAAACTGCACCACAGTTTGGCGCGATTACGCCGCGCTGGGTCAGCCGTTTTCTCGACTACAAAGGGCTGGAATCGGGCATTTATCGGGTTAACAAAGTGGTTGAGGGGGATACGCCGCTGGATGCTTTATGCAGCCAAGACCCGTCGCGCGTCGAAATCCCTAAGGGCTATATTGAATACCAGACACAACCGCGAGAGTATCAGTTGGATTCTATTGCGACCATTGTCAATGTGGATACCAAAATCGCCGATATTTACAGATCTCCCTTTGACCAGGCATCAGAGCAAATCGCGCTGGCGATTGAAAGTTTGCGAGAACGTCAGGAAAGCCAATTAATCAATAATGATGAATACGGTTTACTTAAAAATATCACTGACGCCCAACGCATTCAGACGCGCAATGGCCGCCCGACCCCAGACGATTTGGATGAGTTGATTTCTAAAGTGTGGAAAGAGCCGTCCTTTTTCCTCGCGCACCCCCGTGCTATTGCGGCATTTCAGCGCGAGGCGACTCGGCGCGGTGTTCCCCCGGTGACAGTCAATCTGCAAGGGGGCAATTTTATCCTGTGGCGGGGCATCCCATTGATTCCTAGCGACAAACTTTTCGTCGATGGATTGAAAAACCCGAAAAGCAAAGGTGGTAAAACCAATATCCTACTGGTTCGCTCCGGCGAAGCTAAGCGCGGAGTGTTGGGTCTGTATCAATCGGGTTTACCGAATGAACAATCTCGCGGTTTGTCCGTCCGCTTCCGTGGGATTGATGACAATGGTGTCGCTTCTTACCTGCTTTCACTCTATTGCTCCGCCGCCATTCTGGCCGATGATGCTATCGCGGTGTTGGAAGACGTTGAAGTAGGTGAATATTATGACTACGAATAAGCACTCACTTACCGGCTTGTCCGGGGCGTGGCCGCCCTCCCAAGAGGGGCTGTTTTCTGCGCGCGATTACGGGCTACCGGATGAGCGCGATCTGCTCGCGCTACTCGGCGCAGGCGCGCCCGCTCAAGGGCCGACTGATCCGGCCTATTTGCCCAAAGTTGTTCCTTATGGGCAGGAGAATACCCCCGCAGTGCAGGGGGCGCTTTCCCGACCTCATGCTTCACACTATGACTATGGGACACCGGCCCCACTGGCACGAGTGGGCCAAGTTCCTGTGGAGCGCATTCGGGCTGATTTTCCTATCCTTGCGGAATTAGTCGATGGTAAGCCATTGGTTTGGCTGGATAATGCCGCAACCACGCAGCGCCCAAAGCAGGTCATCGAGCGAATCAGCCATTATTATCTGCATGAAAACTCGAATATTCACCGTGCTGCACACACGCTGGCGGCGCGTTCTACCGATGCCTATGAAGCCGCGCGGGGTAAAGTCGCGCGTTTCATCGGAGCACCCAGTGCGGATAATATTATATTCGTTCGAGGCACCACGGAAGGGCTGAATCTGATTGCACAAAGCTACGTGAAACCACGGCTGAAGCCGGGTGATGAGATTATCCTGACGCTGTTGGAGCATCACGCGAATATCGTGCCCTGGCAATTGATTGCACAAGAAACCGGTGCGGTCATTCGCGTTGTACCGGTGGATGAACATGGGCAATTAATCATTGAGGAATATGTCCGGCTGTTTAACGACAAAACCCGTTTTGTTTCAGCCACTCATGTGTCCAATGCATTGGGAACAGTGACACCTATTCATGAGTTGGTGGCCATCGCACACAGTTTTGGGGTGAAAATTGCTATCGATGGCGCTCAGTCTATTTCTCACATTCCGGTTAATGTGACCTTGTTAGATGCTGATTTCTTTGTGTTTTCAGGACATAAAGTGTTCGGCCCCACCGGTATCGGCGTGGTGTACGGCAAACAAGAAGTGCTGGACGACGCCAACCCTTATCAGGGCGGTGGTAACATGATTGCCGATGTCACTTTTGAGTTGACCCGTTACCAACCCGCGCCGAATAAATTCGAAGCAGGAACCGGTAATATTGCCGATGCGGTGGGGCTTGGGGCGGCCATTGATTATGTAACATCTCTGGGAATTGAAAATATCGAGCAGTACGAACATGTGTTGCTCGAATATGGCATTGATAAATTGTCGCAGATCCCCGGATTACGGCTGATTGGCACCGCAGCACAGAAAACCAGTGTGTTATCGTTTGTATTGGAAGGGTTTGAAAATGAAGCGGTTGGCCGTTATCTCAGCCAGCAAGGTATTGCAGTACGTTCCGGGCACCATTGCGCTCAACCTATCTTGCGCCACTTTGGTTATGAAAGTACCGTCCGCCCTTCTCTTGCATTTTATAATACTCCGCAGGAGATTGATTTCCTTGCGGAAAAAGTGGCCGAACTGGTGCGCTCTCGTTAAGTGAATTAGCGAAAAAGAGAGTTAGCAGAATTATCGGTGCTGATATAAATGAATACGCAGAGTAGCCGTAATAGCTACTCTGCCAATCGAATGAATAAGCAGTAACAACTTACCCTTTCGCCACTGAATCAAGCAATGACATCTCTTCACTGCTTAGCAACTTCTCAATATCAACCAAAATCAGCATCCGCTCACCCAGTGAACCTAAACCGGTCAGATACTCAGTCGCCAGCGTCACAGCGAATTCAGGAGCTGGGCGGATTTGCTCCGCGGTCAATGACAACACGTCAGATACGCCATCAACCACAATACCGACGACTCGCTGACCAAAATTCAGCACGATCACCACGGTATTTTCGTTATAGCTGACACCCTGTTGGGCAAATTTAACCCGTAAATCAATAATAGGAACAATAACGCCGCGTAAGTTAGTGACACCTTTAATGAAAGCCGGGGTGTTAGCGATGCGGGTCACTTGATCATAACCGCGGATCTCTTGGACTTTCAGAATATCAATGCCGTACTCTTCAGCACCCAGCGTAAAAATCAGGAACTCCTGTCCTACCGTTTCGCCTGCCAGCTTCGTGACGGTTGCTAGTCCTGCCATGTTTTTACCCTTCAATCAGTAGGTTGAATTTATGTTTTTTCAAGGCTTTATTACGCGACGGCGACATCATCAGCCGTAACACGTTTTTCCCGGTTTAAGGCCTGCAATGCCGACACATCCACAATGAGTGCCACACTGCCATCACCCAATATAGTGGCGGCAGAAATACCGGGAACCTTCCGATAATTACTTTCCAGATTCTTCACCACCACCTGATGCTGGCCTATCAATTGGTCTACCAGCAGGGCATAACGGCGACCGGCACTTTGCAGAATCACAACAATGCCTTGTGTGGCTTCAGTTTTTGCATTTTCAACATCAAATACACGGAACAGCTCAACCAATGGCAAATACTCACCGCGGACTTGCAATACGCGCTCACCGCCAGCCAGTGGATGTAAATCCTCAGCCAATGGTTGCAATGACTCCATTACGGCATTCAATGGCAAAATAAACACTTCATCACTGACTTTGACAGACATGCCATCAAGGATAGCCAGCGTCAATGGCAGCAAGATACGGATAGAGGTACCTTTGCCGGCCTGGAAACTGACTTGCACATGGCCGCCCATTTCCTGAATATTTCGCTTAACCACATCCATGCCAACACCACGACCGGACACGTCCGTCACCTGCTCAGCCGTTGAGAATCCAGGGGCAAAAATCAGCATCCCGACATCTTCATCACTCATATGCTCATTAACAGCCATACCTTGCGATTGAGCTTTTGCCAGAATTTTCTGTCGGTTAAGCCCTGCGCCATCATCAAGAACTTCAATGCAAATATTGCCGCCTTGATGTTCTGCGGACAGTGTCAGATTGCCGACCGGGGCTTTACCCGCCGCGATGCGTGTTGCAGGGTCCTCAATACCGTGGTCCAAACTGTTTCGCACCAGATGGGTTAACGGATCAATAATGCGTTCAATCAGACTTTTATCCAGTTCAGTCGAACTGCCCAGCAGGGTGAGCTCAACTTGCTTATTCAGTTTACTGGCTAAATCGCGCACCAACCGTGGGAAGCGGCTGAAGACATATTCCATCGGCATCATACGAATCGACATCACTGACTCTTGCAAGTCACGGGCATTACGTTCCAACTGCCCCATGCTATTGAGCAAATCGCCGTTAATCACCGGGTCTAAGGTACTAGAGCGCTGGGCCAGCATAGATTGAGTGATAACCAGTTCGCCCACCAGGTTAATCAGTTGGTCAACTTTCTCAACCGCTACGCGGATGCTGGTTGATTCACTGGCTTTCGCTTTAGGTTTTACATGCTCGGCGCTGGGAGTTTCAACTTTAGGAGTATTGCTGACTTCTGCAATCGTGGCGGGGGCAACGGGCGGCACTTGCGCCACAACCGGTGCGACGACCGCCGCCTCAACCACTGGCTCTTGCGCTGGCTCGGCCTGCACAAAGCTAATCTGCTCTGGCTCCAACACAAAACACAGCACGGCGCTGATATCATCTTCGCTGACCGACGTAATCAGGGTCGCCTCAAGGCTATCTGTCTCTTGGTGGGCATCTTTGACATCGCCAAGATTGCCCAGTTCTTCCAGCATCAGCGGGATTTCTTGTTCTTTCAAACCCGACAGTCGAATGCGCATCCCCCCCTGAACCAACGCCGGAGACTTACTGTTGGCCTTGGTTTCAGTGCTTGGGGTCGCTGCGTGATCCGCTGTCGCAACCTGATGAGTGGTTTGCTGTTCTAAAGCTTCGAGTGCCAGTTGGCGTAATGCATGACAAATATACTCAAAGCTTTCCGCATTAGGTTCTTGAGAGGTTTTGTAGGCGTCCAACTGTTCCTGCATAATATCTTTCGTTTCCAAAAACAGGTTGATGATATCAGTGCTCAAACGCATTTCATCGCGACGGGCACCATCCAACAGGTTTTCCAACAGATGGGTTGTCTCTTGTAATACCGAAAAACCAAATGTTGCGGCACCGCCCTTGATCGAGTGAGCAGCACGGAAAATAGCATTAAGTTGTTCATTATCTGGTGCCAACGGGTCCAGCAAGAGTAAGTGCTGTTCCATGTCTGCCAGCAGTTCATCTGCTTCATCAAAGAAAGTCTGATAAAACGCAGTAATATCCATGCTCACGGTGTCACCTCTACTGTGCGTCGCGGCTTGTCGGAGAGACCGGTGCATTACTTGCAGGTGCCGCTGGCAACGATGTCGTTGGCCCGCGGGCAACTCGAGTAACGTTCTCCGTGCTCGATTGTTGTGTTTGTGATGCTGTTGCTGGCGGAACTTGCGCTTTCACCGGCTCAGCAGTTGTCGGTGGCAAAGCGGTTGTTGTCGAAACCGTGTTTGTCGAAATCGTGCTGGTTGAAACACTTATCGTCGAAACCGCGACTGCTGCTTTTCCTGTGGTGCCAGATTGTTCAGCAGATAGCGCCGCCCCCGTGGCCGCTGGTGGTATCGCAGCCGTATTAGGCGCAGTCACTGCAGGCGTCGTGCCAGTGGAATCAATCTGTTTTAAGCTTTCGGCCTTTTCTATATCAAGCGCCCTGCTATCTAAGTTCTCGTGCTCAATATCATGTTGGGTTTGCTTATTCAGCACCAAGATACTGATACGGCGGTTCACCGGGTCATCTGATGCCTGCTCTTTTAGGCGCATCGTCGACGCCATGCCCACCACGCGTAATACTTTGCCTTCATCCAGTCCCCCAGCCAGTAATTCACGCCGCGAGGCATTGGCACGATCGGCCGACAGCTCCCAGTTACTGTAGCCCCGTTCGCCCGAGGCATAAGGTAGGTCATCGGTGTGACCGGACAAACTGATCTTGTTGGGAATGTCATTCAAAATTGGCGCTATAGCACGTAAAATATCGCGCATATACGGCTCAACTTGGGCGCTTCCCATCTTGAACATAGGGCGGTTTTGACTATCAATAATCTGAATTCTCAGCCCTTCATCCATCATGTTGATCAACAGATGTGGCCGCAAAGCTCTCAGCCTCGGGTCAGATTCAATTAATTGATCCAGTTTTTCCCGTAATTTGTTCAGCCGATATTCTTCTTTGCGACTCTCTTCGGAATCAATGTGCTTACGCACTTCGCCCACTTGTTGAGTTGGATCATCACCACCGCCAGGAATCGGACTGGTGCTATCACTGCTTTTCTCACCATGGGTCAGTGCGACTTTCAATGGCGTACGAAAATACTCTGCAATTTGTGTCAGCTCTTGCGGGCTGGAAACCGACAGCAACCACATCACCAGAAAGAAGGCCATCATTGCTGTCATAAAGTCCGCATAAGCAATTTTCCATGATCCGCCATGATGAGCTTGGGCATGTTTGGCTTTGCGCTTTTTGACCAGAATAACGGGGTGGTTCTGATGCTTCATGCGTCCTCTTCTGTCGCTTGCTGTGCTGGTGCTTTCACCCTGCGCACATGCTCTTCCAGCTCAATGAACGATGGCCGTTCCGTGGTGTAGAGTGTTTTACGACCAAATTCCACAGCAATTTGCGGTGCATATCCATTCAGACTGGAAAGCAAAGTCACCTTGATGCACTGCATCATTTTGTTGGTTTCTGCGCTCTGTTGACGTAGCAATGTCGCCAATGGCGAAATAAATCCATACGCCAACAAAATACCCAGGAATGTCCCTACCATTGCATGGGCAATTAACGCCCCGAGTTCTGCAGCAGGCCGGTCTGCGGATGCCAAGGCATGCACCACCCCCATCACTGCAGCAACAATACCGAATGCAGGTAAAGAATCCCCGACCATCGCCAAACTACCAGCAGGGATTTCGCATTCTTGTTCGTGAGTTTCTATCTCTTCATCCATCAATGCTTCGATTTCAAAAGCATTCATGTTCCCACTGACAATTAACCGCAAATAGTCGGTAATAAACTCCACCAACAACTTATCGGCCAAAATCCTTGGATAATTAGAGAAAATTTCACTTTCCAAGGGACTTTCTATATCTCGCTCTAGTGAAAGCATTCCCTGTTGGCGAGATTTAGCTAATAAGCGGTACAGCAGCGCCATTAAATCCATATAGAGGACTTTGTTATATTTAGAACGGCGCATCAGTTTTGGCATTACCTTCAGCGTAGCTTTTATCGCTTTACCATTGTTGCCCACAATAAACGCACCAATACCCGCTCCGCCGATAATTAAAAACTCAGCGGGTTGATATAATGCGCCTAGGTGACCACCGACAATGATGTAGCCGCCAAAAACCGCCCCTAAGACCACGATATAACCCAAAATAACTAACACGCGATATCCTTAGCAAAGTGTGTGGGTGGAAGGTGAGGCGTTAGCACCCTTTGAGTGCTATAAGTTGCCATTAACAGGCGACAGGGACGGTATCCATACCGCTGCTGTCACCCAAAATCCTGACAACTCAAAGAAACTCAAACTGCGCGTCTAACCTGCTCATCCAGCAGTTGTGAAGTTATATCGGCAGATTGCGGAGAAAGTTTACGTTTTTTTACTGCGCGGGAAGGTGGCTGGCAGAGACTGCAAACAAAGCTGTTTCGTGGTTGATGCGCATGGGTGATAAAAGTTCCACCACAGCAGTTACAGCCAGAAAGTTGCAACATGCCACTATCAACGAACCGAACCAAAGTCCAGGCCCGAGTTAGTGCCAATAATGGCGGTATTCCGGACTGATCCGGGCACTGTTCGAGATAAAGACGATAAGCCTTAATGACGGCTTCAACACCGGTGCATTGCCCACTTTTTAGCAAGAAGCTATAAGCGTTATAAAACATCGATGAATGGATATTCTGTTCCCAAGTCATAAACCAATCGGTCGAAAACGGTAACATACCTTTAGGCGGAGGACTGCCTCTCAGCTCTTTATAAAGCTTAATTAAACGCCCTCGGCTGAGTTGCGTTTCACTTTCTAACATCTGTAAACGCGCGCCTAAAGTTATTAACTCCATAGCTAAATGAATGTCTTTGGCTTCCTGAACAATACTTTTCTCAGCCATCAGTCATGCTCTTTTTTTAGATGCACTACCGTCTTTTAACGATAGCTCGTGGAGTAAATGACTCGACAATAAAATTCCTGTATGGATTTGCTGTAAATCATCCACACGAGACTCTTTCGTCAGATGATGAATTGTATTGTGATCACTGAAACGGAAATGACAGACCAATTGGTTTGTCTCGGCTAATTTAACCATCTGCGGTAATGTTAGCTGTGCTAGTGCATCGGCCATCGTATCCGTAATACCCAAGCGAAACATCGCTGAGGCTTTCTCATCGTTAATTAACCGTTGTGCTAAAAGCAAATATGACAAATTAATATCATAAATATGTTTGAGTAATTCAGACGTACTCATCTTATACATCCCGACTGATTATGTTTTAAAACATAAGTTGGATGATAGTATTCTTCACCCAAGACCTGGGATCCTTCCCGTTATACAGTTAATTAAAACCTATAGAACTAAAAGTAATAGATACCTATTGGTACTACATGACAAAAATACCATTTTGTAGGAAATAACATGCCGTCTGCCTGACAGTTTGATTTTATGTTGCTTACTGCTCTGATATTGCACCTTCGACATGAAACTTTTCTTACAAAATATTAGGATTATTCCTAAACAGGCCCAACTCTACTCCCGAATCGTTAGCACATACAATGTGACTAGCGATTCATTTTAAATGTAATGTGATCAATATCACAAAAATAAAATATAAAGTAGAGAAGTCTCTCTTTTTTTGTGTGTTTTTTAACCACCTCAGTATTCAAAAAGCAGCTAAAAGTAAAAAAATAGCTAAAAAACTAAGGATATAGGCCCTATTCTTAGTGTTTTTAGATCGGTTCGAACAAAAGCACTTCCAAAGCGAAATAGCAGGATATAAATCTGTCATAACAGCAAATCATCAGAATTAAGATCTGGTAAGTCACTTTATAACTCGACACCTCTATAGGTAACTATCCGAAACCACATTGCTTTAACGAATATTTATGCCATGTTAAAAAGTGCCTTTTATCGTTTATTTATTAACCTATTTGCCTATTTACGTTAAAACGAACGAAAACGTGTATTAAAAAAGGCAGCAGAGGTAACCATATGTTTCACTGTTAATCACCCTCACGTATTTTCATCAAACATATTCTCAATCTGAGTTTTTATCCCTATTTTTAGTCTGGTTTATTACCTTAAATGTAAGTAGGGTTAATTAATAAGTTTTAAATCATAAGCCTTACATATCATTATTTATGATTAGTTTTATTTAACTGTATGTTAAAGGTGACTTTTTTATTAGCTACCGCCAAGTGTGATTTGAATCTCATTTATTAAAGATATGATCCCCTAATCTTTACCCTACAGTCGCGCTTATGGGAGCTTAATAATGGGATACAGTAATGTACTGGTCGCCGTGGCCCTTTCACCCGATAGCCAACAATTAGTAGATAAGGCCGTTTCTATCGTACGGCCTTATAACGGCCGGGTTTCATTGATTACGCTGACAACAGAACCCGAAATGTACAGTAGCTACGCGGCCCCGATGCTGGGTGATTTGCGATCCGTTTTACAGGAAGAAGCCCAGTTATTTATGGATGAATTGGCTCTCAATGCTGATTATCCCATTGAGAACCGAACCATAGTTCATGGTGAGTTCGCTGATAGCATGGCTTATGTTTGCCAACAACAACATATTGACCTGGTGATATGTGGCAACCACAGCACAAGGCTAATGAATAAATTTTCCTGCTCAGCTGCTCGCCTGATTAATACCAGTATGGTAGATGTACTAATCGTCCCTCTTTAATAAGACTTTCTCGCCACATCACGGCGCTGTACACCTTAATAGCAGCGCTACTCGTTACTCTTTCGCACTATTAGCTGAAACCTTTCTGAAGAGTTCTACTATGATTTTTAACACTCATGCATTTCCAATACACCTCCAAATAAGGGATTCTGATGCCACAAAATAAAGTAGAGAATCGCCGCATTCTGTTAGCTTCACGCCCACAGGGTGTGCCAACCCACGAAAATTTCGTATTAGAGACCCAACCCATTCCTCAACCCGCAGCAGGTCAGGTGTTACTGCGCACACGTTATCTGTCTCTTGACCCTTATATGCGAGGCCGAATGAGTGATGCCCCATCATATGCAGCTCCGGTTGGGATTGGCGATGTGATGGTTGGCGGTGCCGTCTCACGGGTTGAAGTGTCGAAACATCCAGGCTTCCAGGTGGGTGATTGGGTTTTGGCCCGTAGTGGCTGGCAAGATTATGCGTTATCAGATGGCTCTGATATCCGCAATCTGGGGCCGGAACTCTCTCATCCTTCGCGCGCACTCGGTGTACTGGGAATGCCTGGCTTCACGGCTTATATGGGGTTATTGGATATTGGTCAGCCCAAAGCCGGCGAAACATTGGTCGTAGCCGCCGCTAGCGGTGCAGTTGGCTCCGTCGTTGGGCAAATAGGTAAATTAAAAGGATGTAAAGTCGTCGGTATTGCTGGCGGAGCAGAAAAATGCCGCTATGTGGTAGAAGAGTTAGGGTTCGATGCATGCATTGATCATCGGGCAACCGATTTTGCGCAACAACTGGAAAAAGCCTGTTCAGAGGGGATTGATATCTATTATGAAAATGTGGGCGGCGCAGTCTTTGATGCAGTATTACCATTATTAAATTCCCGCGCCCGCATCCCGGTTTGCGGCTTAATTGCCCGCTATAACGATACTGAGTTACCCGATGGCCCGGATCGTTTGCCACTGTTGCAAAGCATCATTTTGCGTAAACGGATTCGGATGCAAGGGTTTATCATTTTTGATGACTATGCACATCATTTTGATGATTTTCTACAACAAATGACCCCTTGGGTAGAGCAAGGAAAAATCAAGTTTCGCGAAGATTTGGTTGATGGGTTGGAAAATGCGCCACAAGCCTTTATTGGGCTATTGCAAGGTAAGAACTTTGGCAAACTAGTGATTCGCGTGAGTAATGAATAGTTATTATCGTTCCGGGGCCTATTGGCCCCGGATTTCTTGATATCCAACATTCATAAATACTGTTAGAACCATTTGCCAAAGCGGCGGATATAAAACTGCTTCATCAGTTGCGCAACAACACAGTAGCTGATCAGTGTCCCTGCCAACCATGGGAAATATTGCCATGGCAGGGGTTGCAGCCCGACTAATGCTCCTAATGGGGAGAATGGAATATAAATACCTACCGCCATAATAACCCCAGTGGTTAATAACACGGGTAATGCAGCGGTGCTTTGAATAAACGGAATTTTCTGCGTACGCAACATATGAACAACTAATGTTTGCGACAATAAACCTTCAATAAACCAACCTGACTGGAACAAAGCTTGATGCTCGACACTATTGGCCGCGAAAACAAACCACATCAGCGCAAAAGTGGTGATATCAAAGATCGACGAAGTCGGCCCTATCCACAGCATAAAGCGGCCAATATTTTTAGCATCCCACTTACGTGGTTTACGCAAAAACTCTTTGTCCATTTTATCCCACGGCAAAGAGAGCTGGGAGATGTCATACATCAGGTTTTGCAGCAGTAAATGGATAGCCAGCATCGGCAAGAATGGAATAAAGGCACTGGCAACCAGTACAGAGAAAACATTACCAAAGTTAGAGCTCGCGGTCATGTTCAAATACTTAATAATATTCCCGAAAGTTTCGCGCCCTTTAATAACGCCCTCTTCCAATACCATTAAATTCTTTTCGAGCAAAATGATATCGGCTGACTCTTTGGCGATATCTGTACCGGTATCAACAGAGATTCCCACATCAGCATCGCGCAATGCCGGAGCATCATTGATACCATCCCCGAGGAAACCGACGGTATGACCATTACTTTGTAGCATTTTCAGCACACGTGATTTTTGCAGCGGAGTCAGTTTGGTGAACACCGTGCGCAATTCCACTTCTCGCGCCAGCGTTTCATCATCCATATGCTCAATATCAAGACCACTCAATGGCTCCCCAGGTTCCAACCCAACATCGCGACAAATTTTAGCGGTAATAATCGGGTTATCGCCGGTTAATACTTTTACCGCAACGCCATTTTCTCGCAATGCGGCAATAGCGGCCTCGGCACTCTCTTTTGGCGGGTCAAGGAAAGTCAGTAATCCTTGAACAACCAGTTCACGCTCGTCGGCAATACTTAAAGGTAACTCACTAATTTTGTTACCTAACTCACGGGTTGCCAGCAGTAAAACACGAAAACCGTCTTCATTATATTGCGTGGCTAATGCCAACAATGAGGCGCGGCGGGCTTCATCAAGCGGATAGATTTCATCGCCCTCGCGCACGGAAGTGCAGATACTGAGCATTTCTTCTATTGCACCTTTGCAGATCAATGTCTGATGCTGCTGATCATCTTTCACCACAATCGATAAACGACGGCGAATGAAATCAAAGGGTAATTCATCAACTTTATTAAAGCTGCGCAAAGCATCAATTTCTGGCTTGCCACGGCTGAATTTAATAACCGCCTGATCCATCAGGTTACGCATACCACTTTGATGGAAACTGTTAAGCCATGCTAGTTGTAATATTTTACTGTCATTGCTGCCAAGAACATTTAAATGGTGCTCGAGAATGATTCGATCCTGCGTTAATGTCCCAGTTTTATCGGTACACAACACATCCATCGCACCAAAATTTTGTATTGCATTCAATCGCTTGACGACAACCTTTCGCCGCGACATCGCTATTGCACCTTTAGCCAGGTTAGAGCTGACAATCATCGGCAACATTTCAGGTGTTAATCCGACCGCTACCGCCAAAGCAAACAGCGCCGCCTCACTCCAATCCCCCTTAGTAAAACCATTAATCAGCAATACAATCGGCACCATCACCAACATAAAGCGAATTAATAGCCAGCTAACACTATTAACCCCTCGGTCAAAGGCAGTTTGAGCTCGGTTGCCCACAATGGATTTCGCAAGTGATCCGAAATAAGTATACCCGCCGGTAGCAACCACCACGGCCATGGCCGTTCCACTGGCAACATTCGTCCCCATCAGACAAATATTCGATAACTCAAGTAATTCACTTTCGCTACTGGCATCTGCTTCCACCGATTTTGGTGCAATTGACCCCATTGCATCATATTTCTCAATGGGTATAGCTTCACCGGTCAGGATTGCCTGGCTGATAAATAAATCTCTGGATTTAATCAGGCGCAAATCAGCCGGAATCATATCCCCAGCAGATAATAAAATAATATCGCCTGGTACCAACTGTTTAATGGCTATTTCCTGTTTCGCTGGCTGGGCACTATGGCTGCTGCGACGCAGTACCGTGGCCGTGGTACGCACCATTGATTTCAGTGTTTCTGCGGCTTTATTGGTGCGGTACTCCTGCCAAAAACGCAGTAATCCGCTGATTAAGACCATGGTCACAATAATGCTGACACCGACCAGATCAGTTTCCTCGCCACGTTGCAGCGGTAACCAATAATCAGTCACGAAACTAATTGCCGCCAAGATCATTAAAACAAAAATAAAAGGGTTATTAAACGCAGCCAGTAATTGAATCAGAGCGGGTGGTGCTTTCTCATGCGCAACTTCATTAATACCGTATAATTCCAGCCGCTCTTTGGCATCTTCCTCTGTTAGTCCATTCAAGTTAGCATTTAACTTAGATAATGTTTGATCCAAGCTATTTTTAGCCTCTAATGCAATAGTAAAAGGTTTTTTATTATTGCTACGGCCTGTACCTGTCTTTTGAAATTTGGTCATAACGCTTCTCTTTTAATTCTAAACGCACAGGATTTATCCGCTCAGTTATTGAGAGATAAATGTGCTGAACTATTATTGCGCCGCCAATTTTATATTTATATTTAATCAGCAGCGGCTAATTAAGTTAACTCCGGGGTGATCGTCCATAACAACTCCTTACTACCACGTGGGTCAGTATTATTGACTGCTAATTTGAAATTAGATTAATTTCCCAATTTATGCTGGTAATTCTGATGCGATACGCCAATGAATAGCACTGACACTCCGCTCCAGACTGACTCGGCAAACAATACTTTCAATTTCTTTTTGTGCTGCTGGCGTTGCCATTATTTCAGCACAGACTTCTAACTGACCGGGCTTGGCAATATCGGCGCTGCATAATGATTGCAGACGTAATGCCATACCATTCAATGCCTGTAAAATTAGGGTGCGGACTAATACTTCATCTTCCGTGCCACATGTCACGTGAATACGATAACGTACTTCTAAATCAACAGCTTGTTGTTGAGGTTGCATATTAATGCGTTGCGCAGCTTCCCGCAGTAATATATTGGCGCATAGAATGACAGCCGTTGCTGCAACAGCATTCCAATACAATCCCAGACCACAAAGCACACCAATCCCTGCGGAACACCACAAGGTGGCCGCCGTATTTAAGCCTCGAATATTCATGCCTTCGCGCATAATAACGCCAGCCCCCAAGAAACCAATCCCCGAGACCACTTGAGCAGCAATACGGCCCGGGCTATCAGGAGAGGTAGCATAAGAGCTGAGAATAAATACCGCCGCACCCGTCGCAACTAATGCATTAGTCCGCAGGCCAGCCATACGCTGGCGCCATTGTCTTTCGGCACCAATTAATGCACCCAAGCACATCGCCAGTAATAAATTTATAACAAAAGGAGTTAATGCCATGATTCTCTCCATGAATTAATCATTGGTAGAATAATCATGTGCTATTTAGCACACAGGTAATTGTGCTGATATATACCTAAAGGCAAATCAGCGATAACCAGTGTTAGCGCCAGGAGGAAAGAGTGGGTGGCTGTTAAATACCATAATAAAGACCCGAATTAATATCCTCGATGACTAATCATCGAGTAAAATCATTATTGGGTATGCACAGCTCAGGAAATACAGTGAGGGTGCTGCCCGCCATGTTTCGGCAAGCAACAAATCGGTCGGGAGATAAGTTAGCTTGCCTTGCTTATTTGACTACTACTTTGCGTATCCATTAGTTTCTCCACCGAAATTTTTCAAGAGTATAATTGTCTATGATAATTATGTAAAGGTTATATTTCTAAACAAAACTTAAACCGATTAAGAACAATTAAATAATAAGGATAATAGCGAAAATATAAGATGTAAATTAATCATATTTCACGGCTGGATATCATATTGCTATAAATAAGACTTCCTCGGAAAACACTATTCTTATGACTACACTGCACATGCGAAGTTTCTGCGGATACTTTGTATAAAAATAAAGCAAAAAAACAGCTGAATATTCCCCAAAAAAATTCAAAATAACTTATTGGAGAACAACCGCCCCCTCATAACAAAACACCTACGTGGTGGATTCCGTCAACGTTCCTCCCACCTGGCAAGTACCGCGGGGCATTGAATCGCAGACAACTATCAAGTCCTTGACGTTATTACAAAAATGTAATGAACCTTTCACCCAAAATGGGATCGTGATCTCATTTATAGCACTAACTATTTTAGGTCTATTGCCGATAGGTTCTTAAAGGAGTGTTGAGATTATTTTAGATATAGGGGTGGATTAATTTTAAGTAGCGATGCCCGCACTCCAATCATTGATGTTGCCGTCAGACAACTAACAACGCGGCAACGTCGAATGTATGGACATATCAGGCAAGGACCTTTCCTCGAGCGACTATAGAAACGGAACTAACAATGAAACGTGGAAGTACGCATAAGCCATTGGATATAAAAATAACGCCAGAACATAATAAAGAGACGAAAGTATTGTTTGTTAATAATATGCGTCTGGTTACTTTGTTTATCGCCATTCTGGCGGGGATATTGCTTTTATTTGCAGCGGCAATTGGTACATCTGGCTACTTCTTGAAACAAAGTAACCAATCGCTTGAAGAAGCGACTCAAGAGCTGGATATACGCCTGGGCCTCTCTAACAGCTCCAACCATTTGCGTACTGCGCGCCTTATTTTGATTCAGGCAGCATCATCGGCGCGTATTGGTGATGCTACAGGTTATCAACAGGGCTTGAAGAATGCAGAAAATCGCATTTCTCAATCGCAACAAATGTTTGACCTCTACTATAACCGCCCCACTAAATCCGAAACCGACATCGCCTTAGACAGCCCACTGAAGAAAGCCTATGAACAATATCGCGACGACGGCATGAAACTCATGCTGGAAGCGACTAAAGAGGGGCATTTCGAAGAAGTTATCTCGTTAGAGGCAGAGAAACTTAATCAGTTAGATGACGCCTATAACGAGCCGCTGCTAAAAGCCGTTAAATATCGCACAGAACTCGCCAACCAAATTAATCAGTCGGCTCAACAGGAGGCACACCTCGGCTACATACTGATGGGCGGGGCCTTTATTCTGGCTATATTACTGACAGTAATCGCTTTTTTAGTGATCAGCAAAGTCATTATCAAGCCGATTAACTGGTTGGTAGTGCGTATTCAACGAATTGCTCAAGGGGATTTAACACAAAGCCCCGTGGCATTTGGCCGCAATGAAATCGGTGTGTTAGGTCATAATATTCAACAAATGCAAGATTCGTTAGCTTCCACGGTTGAAGCGGTACGAAGCAGTGCCGAATCTATATATCAAGGCTCTAGCGAAATAGCACTGGGCAATACCGATCTTTCAGCACGAACTGAGCAACAAGCCGCGTCACTTGAACAGACAGCAGCTAGCATGGAGCAACTGACTGCAACGGTTAAACAAAATGCGGAAAATGCCCACCATGCCAGTCAACTGGCAGCGAATGCATCGGGTAAGGCTGCTCAAGGTGGCGATATCGTGAATGATGTTGTCGACACGATGGATAAAATATCCCTCAGCTCAATGAAAATTGCTGAGATTACTAACGTAATTAATAGCATTGCTTTCCAAACCAACATTCTGGCATTGAACGCTGCGGTAGAAGCAGCCCGTGCTGGTGAGCAAGGCCGTGGATTTGCGGTCGTCGCCAGTGAGGTTCGCAATCTGGCACAACGCAGTGCTGATGCAGCCAAAGAGATAGAATCGCTGATTGAAGTCTCAGTTGACCTTATTGGTGATGGCTCAATTCTGGTCTCTGATGCGGGTAAAACCATGAAAGAGATTGTAACAGCTGTTACACATGTGACTGATATTATGGGTGAAATTGCATCAGCCTCTGATGAACAAAGCCGCGGGATCACCCAGGTTGCGCAAGCTGTATCCGAGATGGACAACGTAACACAGCAGAATGCCTCTTTGGTACAAGAAGCATCAGCGGCAGCGGCATCTTTAGAGCAGCAGGCCGAGATACTGACTCAAGCCGTTGCAGTCTTCCATTTAAATGGCCGTAATCCAGCTCCGTCCCTTAAAACGCCAACGCCTTCATCTGGAGGACAGAATAAAACCGGCGGAAATAAAAAGTCTGCCGATGACTCGCTGAATTGGGAAACTTTCTGAGTTATCGCTAGCGGCAACTCAGCCGAGCTATAATTGCAAACGCTGATAACATAACCGGAGGTAGGGCTATCGCCCTCCTCCGGTTTTTTACTGTCACTGGCTACGCGCCAGGCAGATAAAAGGGTTACAAACGCTATTGGTGAAGTGGTTCAACAAAGGTGCCATCATGGCTATCAGTTTCATTAAAGAACCAGACACCGGCGGGGTAATTTTCCAGTGAAACCAGATACATAACACCCTCGCTAAACTGTTCCACCTCTAAAACGACCCCCTCACGTCGCGGGCCGCCATCGGTTTTTACTGTTACCCGATCATTCACTTTCATGATATTACCTTTGATTAAGTCAATGCTGCTAGTGTAGTACAGAATCAGGTGAGAATGATAAGGTTTACGCACAATCAAGTGTATGCTTTTGATGAATTTATTTAAGCAGAAAAATGGAGGTGCTCACACGGAGAGTATGTTGAGAGAATCAGCAGACAGAGGGGAAAATGAGAGTATATAAAGCAGTTTACTTTATATTAGAAAGTAAAAAACCCGCCTTAGCGGGTTTTTTTATAATCAGCCAAAGGCCAATTAGATTGCAGTTACGTTTGCTGCAGACGGACCTTTAGCACCGTTCTCGATAGAGAACTGTACATTCTGGCCTTCAGCCAGGGTCTTGAAGCCTTGATCTTGGATTGCAGAGAAGTGCACGAACACGTCTTTGCTGCCATCAGCTGGAGTGATGAAACCGAAGCCTTTAGACTCGTTGAACCACTTTACTTGACCTTTCATCATGTTAGACATGTGTATTTCCTTTATTAAAAAATTTTGCCACCATGGGCGTGTTATAGCCGGTTATCAGTCGTTACTTATGGAGGCACTATGAAGGAAATTCGTCAGTGAAGAGCTATCAACGATAACGCTTTAAATATGAACCACTTTACTCAAGATGTCGTGCATAAATAGGTCTGTACCACAGGCCGAGACGCATTAACTCATGACCGGCTTTTAATAGCAACTCTTTTTAGCAGGCAAGCGGAAGATTCTTGTTTGCATGACTAAAATAAGACCAAAAAAGCTATTTATTATACTCTTCTGTTCAGTTTTAATCATGTTTGCTGCTTGGGGCTGAAAGTTTATCCCTTGAATTTGCTATCATAAGCGGCCAACTATCCTTGAGAGAAATACATGAAGCCCAAGTCTGCCACTTTAGATGATGTCGCACGCCTGGCGGGTGTTTCTTATCAAACGGTATCCCGTGTTTTAAACCAAGCCCCTCATGTCTCGCTAAAAACCCGGAATAAAGTTGAATTGGCTATGGCTGAGCTGAACTATGTTCCTAACCGGGTAGCCCAGCAATTAGCAGGCAAACATAGCCTAACTCTCGGGTTAGCGACCACCGACCTTTCTTTGCATGCTCCTTCGCAAATAGCCGCCGCAATAAAAAGAAAAGCCCGTGAACTACGGTATAACGTCGTCATTGCCATGGTCGATGACCAAAGCGAACACTCCTGCCAACAAGCTATAAACGAGTTACTAGCTCAACGAGTTGATGGGATTTTAGTCAATGTTCCTTTGAAGACAAAGCACAGCCAGAAAATTACCGAACAATGTGCAGATACGCCGGTCCTTTTTCTCGATGTTGACCCCCAGTCCACCGCTTTCAGCGTCTTATTTGACCCCAAAGCAGGTGCAATTCAGGGGGCTAACTACATCATCGCATTAGGCCACCAGCAAATAGTGCTTATCTCCGGCCCCAAAGACGCTATTTCAGCCCAATTACGCCATCAGGGGTGGTTACAGGTATTGAATAACGCCTCACTCATACCACAAGCGGTTTACCACGGATCATGGAATGCGCAGAGTGGCTATCAGGCAACACAGAAATTGATCGCCAGCAAGACTCCTTTTAGCGCTATTTTGGTCGCTAACGACCAGATGGCACTCGGCGTATTACGTGCTCTGCACGAACATAATATCGACGTCCCGGAGAAGGTCTCTGTCATTGGTTATGATGATACTGCGGACAGTGCTTATTTCCAGCCCCCCCTGACCACCATCAGACAAAACTTCAAGTTATTAGGAGAAGAAAGCGTTTCCCGTCTGATAGTCAAGCTACATCATACGATTGAACCGCCCTCTCAATCGTTGTCTTTAGAGACTGAATTGATAATACGCCAGACTACAGCCTCTTTTAATCCTGTAAGGTACAAAAACGAATAAATGCGATCGTTCTCGACTATTTAACTCACCGCTATTTACTTTGTTTTCGGCTGAATTCATCTTGATTGCATCAAAATTGTGAGCGCATAACATTTCACTCCTAACTAAAGTAGCGCTAACAAAAACGAGCTCACTTTCGCAAAAGATAAGGCTGAAATCATGACGGCACAGCAAGAAGTTAAACAGCAGGTTAAACCAGCCCTATCACAGATTTTATTTCGCCGAGATTGGGAAAGCCCACAGATAACACAATACAATCGCCTTGAAGCGCACCCTCCATTTTACAGTTGGCGAAATATCGATGCCGCTCAAGATGATACCTATTCTCCACAGCGGCAATTACTGAATGGACAGTGGGTATTTAGTTATTTTACACGGCCCGAATCAGTACCCGATGAATGGACTGAGCAAGATTTGCCTGGAGCTGCGTCAATACCAGTCCCTTCAAATTGGCAGCTCCATGGTTACGACACCCCGATTTATACCAATGTACGATACCCAATTCCCGTTGACCCACCGCGAGTACCGCAGGATAACCCGACAGGCTGCTATTCCTATAATTTCACATTGGACCCCAATTGGCTCTCGGCAGGGCAAACCCGCATTATTTTTGATGGTGTGAGCTCCGCATTTTATCTGTGGTGCAACGGCTATTGGGTCGGATATTCCCAAGACAGTCGCCTGCCCGCCGAGTTTGATCTCACTCCTTATTTGCAAGCAAACAATAACCGCATCGCCGTTCTTGTATTGCGTTGGAGTGATGGTAGCTATCTGGAAGATCAAGATATGTGGCGCATGAGCGGAATTTTTCGTGATGTCAGCCTACTGCACAAACCTGATATTCATTTGCGGGATATTCATATCACGACGCATTTATCGCCAGAATTCAGCTCCGCCCATTTAGATGTGATGGCGGCAGTTAATATCCCATTGATTGATATCAATAACATGCAAGTGGCCGAAGCCTATCAAATCCGGGTACAGCTTTGGTTAGAAGAGACATTAGTTACCAGTTTACAACAACCTCTAAGTACTCAAGCAATTGATGAAAGAGGGAATTATACTGATCGCACTCTCCTAAGCCTACGGGTAGAACAGCCATTATTATGGAGCGCTGAACAACCTACACTCTATCGAGCCGTCATCTCGCTACTTGATAACCAGCAAAAACTTATCGAAGCAGAAGCTTATGATGTCGGCTTCCGCCAAGTCGTCATTCATCAAGGCTTACTCAAGATTAATGGCAAAGCAGTGCTGATTCGTGGAGTAAATCGCCATGAGCATCACCCCCAAACAGGCCAAGCTATAGATGAAGAAAGTATGCTGCAAGATATCATTTTAATGAAACAGCATAACTTTAATGCCGTAAGGTGTTCACATTACCCCAATCACCCATTGTGGTATCGCCTGTGCGATCGCTACGGTTTATATGTTGTCGATGAAGCCAACATCGAAACACATGGAATGCAGCCTATGGGGCGATTAGCAGACGATCCACAGTGGTTTTCTGCTTTCAGCGAACGGGTTACTCGGATGGTTCAGCGCGATCGTAACCATCCTTGTATTATTATCTGGTCATTAGGCAATGAATCAGGTCACGGCACTAGCCACGATGCACTTTATCGCTGGGTAAAAACCAATGACCCCACTCGCCCGGTACAATATGAAGGTGGCGGTGCGAATACCCAAGCTACTGATATTGTTTGCCCAATGTATGCTCGAGTGGATGAAGATCAACCTTTCCCTACAGTACCTAAATGGGCAATAAAAAAATGGATTGGTCTACCAAACGAATCTCGTCCATTGATTTTATGTGAATACGCCCATGCAATGGGCAACAGTTTTGGTGGATTTTCCCGCTATTGGCAAGCATTTCGCCAATACCCTCGGCTACAAGGAGGGTTTATTTGGGATTGGGTAGACCAAAGCCTTAGTCGTAATGATGAGAATGGTCAGTCTTATTGGGCTTATGGTGGTGACTTTGGCGACAGCCCCAATGACCGCCAATTCTGTATGAATGGATTAGTTTTCCCTGACCGCACCCCCCACCCAAGTTTGTATGAAGCACAATGCGCGCAGCAATTTTTCCAATTCGAGTTGCTTAGCACAACACCGCTGGTAGTCAGCATTACCAGTGAATATCTGTTCAAAAACAGCGATAACGAGCAGCTGTATTGGCGTATAGAGTTAGAAGGAAAGTCAGTTCTGGAAGGGAGCCGTCCACTAGATTTATCGCCTGAAAGTACACAATACATCACATTGGCAGAGCAATTACCGATCATCAGTGAGCAGGGTGATTTATGGTTGAATGTTGAGGTCAGGCAAGTAAAAGAGACAACTTGGTCACCAAAGCATCATCGTAGCGCCTGGCATCAATGGCGTTTACCACATTCGCTATCTGTTCCCCAAAGCTCCTTAGCTAGCTTAGCTGAGTCTAATAGCCTCCAACTGCACCAAAATGCGCAATATATTACTGTGGTTCATCAACAACAGCGCTGGTTATTTAGCTGCAAAACCGGATTAATGGAACAATGGTGGGTCGATGGGGAAAACAGATTACTAACCCCATTGCGTGATCAATTTATCCGCGCACCGCTGGATAACGATATTGGTATTAGTGAAGCAACACAGATTGATCCCAACGCTTGGGTTGAGCGCTGGAAAAAAGCAGGAATGTATCAACTGGAACAACGTTGTTTATCATTACAAGCGGATAAGTTGTCTCACGCTATACAAATCAATGCTGAATATGTGTATGAGTTTGCCAAAGAACAATTATTGTATACCCATTGGTTCTACCGCTTTGATCAACAAGGCTGTATGACCATTGATGTCCGGGTTCAAATTGCTACATCGCTCCCCTCACCGGCAAGAATCGGTATGTGTTGCCAATTATCTGATGTTTCTGAAAATGTTAGTTGGTTGGGATTAGGGCCTCACGAAAACTATCCTGACCGCCAACTCTCGGCACAATATGGTCACTGGTCGCAACCCCTTGAACAGATGCACACCCCCTACATATTTCCAAGTGAGAATGGATTACGTTGCAAAACTAGTACATTGAATTATGGAAATTGGTTATTAACGGGACAGTTCCATTTTGGTATCAGCCGTTACAGCACACAGCAACTCATGGTGACCAGCCATCAGCATTTGCTTAAACCAGAACCAGGTACCTGGCTTAATATTGATGGTTTCCATATGGGGGTCGGTGGTGATGATTCATGGAGCCCCAGCGTCCATAGCGATAACTTACTGACGCGTGAAACTTATCAGTATCAGGTTCGCTGGCAATACAAAAACGATATGTAACCAGCAACCAGAGACGAGAAGCTAATTTCGTTACTGGATTAATGCACAATTTCGGATTAATACCTATATTGAATCAAGGAAAACAGTCTTAATATCATTATGTTCCAAACATCTCTTAGTCTCGATTATTGCCATGTAATGAGTCATACATGTAGTACTCCTTTGTAAATTTATGCGTCCACCCTATTGGGCGCTTTTTTATCTTCCACTCTCCCTCGATGATGTTGCCTTTTGCATACGTGTCATAGTAAGCACATTCGCTCCATGAATTATTTACGTTACGGGACTAAGATAATCACTCAGTCATCGACATAGCTTCTGACTCAGTATCTTCATGTTACAAGAGGAATATTATGACATTGTTAACTCATCTCCCAACAAACATGGTCTCGATAGAAATTACTCAACCTGGCGGCCCCAAAGTCTTAGTCCCGGTAGATCGCCCAACACCTATGCCCGCTGCCGGTGAAATACTGGTTAAGGTTTCAGCAGCGGGAGTTAACCGCCCTGACGTCATGCAACGCCGTGGACAATATGCACCACCACCGGGTGCCTCCGATATTCCGGGGTTAGAAGTTGCAGGTACCGTAGTTGCGGTTGCGGCTGATGTCTCACGGTTTAAAATTGGAGACAAAGTGTGTGGGTTAGTCGCAGGTGGTGGTTATGCCCAATACTGCGTAATACATGAAACCAATGCTTTACCTATCCCACCTAACCTCACTGAAATTGAAGCGGCGGCGTTACCCGAAACTTTCTTTACCGTATGGACTAACCTCTTCCAACGTGGTCATTTTACTGCGGGTGAAACTGTCTTAATTCACGGTGGGTCTTCAGGTATTGGGACTACAGCAATAATGCTGAGCAAAGCATTTGGCGCAAAAATAGTTATCGTCACCGTGGGGTCAGAAGAAAAACGTCTGGCCTGCCTGGCATTAGGTGCTGATATTGCTATTAATTATCATACTGACGATTTTGTTGCCGAGACCAAACGAGCCACCGCAGGAAAAGGTGTCGATGTTATTATCGATTTAATTGCGGGTGATTATGTCGCACGTAATTATGAAGCTGCCGCAATGAGTGGTCGTATCGTGCAGATTGGCACTCAAAATGGGAATGCCAAAGACTTGAATTTGATGTTAATGTTGCTAAAACGCCTAACACACACAGGGTCTACATTGCGCTCGCGTACTGTGGCAGAAAAAGCGCTCATCGCCACAGAACTGGAGCAACACGTTTGGCCATTGCTGTGTAATGGTCAAATAAAACCACTGATATTTCAGACATTCCCACTGAAAGACGCCGCTAAAGCCCATGAATTAATGGAGAGCAGCACGCATATTGGTAAAATTGTCCTGACCACTGATGGCTGTTCAGAGCTATAATTATCCTCTCTATCAAGTTTCATCAGGTGAAATTGCAGAAAAACGATTATTTTCATCTGATGAATGAATAGGATATCTATACTAGTCTCTATTCAGCTATAACAGTTTTTCTAACTAATTCCTTAAACTGATATACTTTAAATTTAACTTTTCATGCTAAACTATAACAAACTATTATGGTTTAACTTTTATGAGTTATTAATTACAAGGTCATTATTATGGACATAATTAAAAAAATATTAACCGACGATATCGCAAGAATAAATCAGAAAGAAAAAAGAGATGGTCGATTAAAATTTAACAGCGATTTTGTCCACAAGCACCCCTACCTTTGCCTTGCGATGCTTATATCATACTTTTTTGTCTTAATTTTAATGTACTTAACACCCTACTTTGGCACGAGTTATATGGTTGCCTTTAGCGTTTTTTTTGTTTTGATGTCTGCGGTTCTCATGATGGAAATAAAGCCCGTATTTAAATTCGACGATATTGGTATTCTTGATTTACGTGTTTGCTATAACGGTGAATGGTTCTTTAGCCGCGCGCTATCAACACAGGCAATTGATGAAATATTAAATAGCAAGGATATCAGCGATGATTTTAAAATCCGCTTTAAACATATTATTAGCAATAAAGGTGAAATAGACTTTTATGATGTTTATGATTTAGCCTATTTACAAAAAAAATCTATTCGTGCCAATGAGCCGAATCAAACTGCATCGTTGACCAATACCTCCGCTATCAGACATTAATCACATCGAACTAGCATGACCTTCCCCTCTGCCAGTCACGGTAGAGGATATACTTCTGTGTATAAACTCGACTTTCTCAAAGATAAATCCGTGGTGGCAGGCATTACTGCTTTAATAGTCAATATTGCCCAAGCCTTTATTGATGTGACTAACGCTAGCAAAAAACTCGCCTTTTATTCACCAACGTCATTATATTTAGCGGGAAACTGTCGTTAACATATTACAATGACATCTATAATGAACCTATTGTTTCTAATCATAAAAGGCGGGTAGGCATGGACAAGATTGATGAACAATTGATTACCATCTTAGCAAAAAATGCACGGATATCTTTGAAGGACCTATCACAGCAAGTCAATCTCTCCTCCCCCAGTACCTCCGAACGTTTACGACGCCTCGAAGAACGTCATATTATCCGCAGTTACACACTAGATTTGGATCAACAGGCATTCGGGTATAACTTGCAAGCTATTGTGCGCGTCAAACCGCGGGCAGGAATGCTACGAATAACTGAAGAAATGATTCAGAAAACACCTGAATGTGTTGAGTGTGACAAAGTGACCGGCGACGACTGCTTCATTAGCCGTTTATATATTCATTCGATGGAGCAATTGGATACGATTATTGACCGTTGGTCAGAACATGCCGAAATCCAAACCTCAATTGTTAAATCATCCCCAATTATACGGCGCTTTCCACCCTTAGTGCAGTTGTCCAAAGAAAGTAAAATTTGAAATATGTACCCTAGCCCTCATTTTATCTATAATAAAGGGTTATTCTTGACATGATTAATATATGGAAGCGAATAGTTGATGAGTAATAATCAAAACAATGCGTCGGATTCATCGATTCTTACGCTCCCCTACACCCATTGGGGTCAAGATAACACGCAAAACTCCAGTGCTGTTGAGGCTCTGGAGCAAGGTAAAGTACTTTTTCTGCCTCATTTGGCATTTGCGCTGAGTGAACAGGAAATGCAACTGCTTGACCCCGCCTTAGTGGATATAAAACGTAAAAATATCAGCTTTAAGCCTATGGAAGGCACACTAACCGGTGTCACTGATGAAAGCAAAATGACATTAACCCATCAGTTGCTTGAGCGTTATTATCAGAATTGCCTCAGTCTGGTGAACCAATTATTGCCGGATTATATCTCTGCCCTGCACAGTCCGACCAATAGCTTACGTTTGCACCCGGTTACGGCCTGGCGTGATAAAACATCTTGGCGTAAGGATGATAGCCGCTTACATGTGGATGCTTTCCCGTCGCGGCCTAATTATGGTGAGCGCATCATCCGAATTTTTACCAATATCAACCCTCATAATGAACCCCGTTCATGGCGCGTAGGGGAAGGTTTCTCGCAATTAGCCGGTCGCTATTTACCGCAACTCGATAGCTATTCCCCTATCAGCAGTTGGTTGCAGCATAAGGTCGGGATAACCAAGCGCCGCCGCAGCCATTACGATCATTTAATGCTTCAACTGCATGATAAGATGAAGTCAGACTCTGATTACCAAAAAAATGGCCTACAGCAAGCTATTGATTTCCCAGCGGGTAGCAGCTGGATCTGTTTTTCAGATCAAACGCCTCACGCGGCGATGGGAGGGCAATTTATGTTGGAACAAACTTTCCTGCTGCCGGTTGAAGGGATGAAAGACCCTCAGCAATCCCCACTAAAAATACTGGAATCTTTAACGCGGAAGTCACTGATATAGCACATTGCTGGCCGTCTACAGAAAATCCGCTGACAAAGCGGATTTTTTATTAGCCTATATCCGATAAAAAAATTCTTATACGACTTGATCCCCGCTAAAAAAATAAATATCATTTTTCACAGAAAGTAAGCCAACTCCATAATAGCTTTGACTGAGGAAAATAAACTGTTCTTACCGAGAGAGGTCTATATAAAAGTTGTTTAGTTGTTCAATCTCACGTTAACAATAGGTTTATATCTTAGATATTTATTTGATTTTAGGTGTGAAATTTACACCCAGTAACTATTGAACCTTATCAGATAATTATTGGAGATTAATATGGTTAAGGTCTATGACAGAAACAGAAACCAAATTATTCCTGGTAAACGTGTCATGGTCGCACAAACAGGGGAAATTGACGTAGCCAAGGCTATTCACGCTGATGGCATGGCACCTACACAAGCAGAGCGAGAGCGGGTTGTAGAGCTCCTGCATACTGGTGAGCGCTATGTACCTTTCGATTTAGTCAGACTAGGTTAATAATACTTAAATTGTAGTGCTTCCGCTAATTGAAACATTGTCTTATTAGTGCTATCACTAATTTTCGGAGCTACCTGTATCTCACAGATAGCTCCATTTTTTATTTAAATAACATTCACCACAATAAATCCTTAATAATATTAGTTATAATAAACCCACATCGCAAGTCCCTATTACAATGTGGGCTATTGACCTATCCGAAAGATATAAACTCGTCCTGGATAGTCATAATTTAAATATGGCATGTAGGTTCTATCACTTGGGCGACTTTCTTTTGGAACGTTTCAAGCTGACAAAGTTTGTTATCACCCTCGTTTTCACACCCTTCAATAGCAATGGGAACAATTCTTGCCGGGTTGTTTTTCAAATCTAACTTATCTGCATTGCGCAACTGCTCCATCGTTTGATAGAACATTTTCACCGCCACATAGCGTTGATGGTTATCCGGATTCTGCCATAGCTCAAAGACTAGCCCTCCGCCTGGCGGGGTATTATCAGGTTGCTGCGGTAATTGCCAATTGGCCCCTAACATACCCGCAATATTGGCAATATTGGTGTCATGTCCCCCGAGGAACAGCAATTTGGTTTGCGGTGACAGCGGCAGTGTTTGCCCCTGAGCATCACGTTGCAACACTAATGCCGTATCAATTTGTTGCAACAACGGAGTTCCTTTATGCCGGGCGATATAAGGGGTTTTGGCCATCAAATCGAACTGTGCATTATGCAGTGACAATAATGAAATCCAATTTTCTTCACCGCTGAGACGGTTCCAGGCGACATCTGGCATGGCCTGTGAATTTTGTAATAGGAAAATTTCACCTAATGTCGATGATAGCGCCAATGGCCCACTCAGTGAGACTTTTGTCCCTTCTTTATTTACCTCGATTTCATTTGCTGCAAAAGTCGCAAAATCACAGGTTTTTCCTTTCTGTTGCAGTGAGTTGCAATAAGGTGAGGCCGAAAAATTCAGCACCTCGCCCATCAGGGCAAAGGGCTTGGCATAGCGTTGACTCAGTTCATTTAATGGCCCACCCAAGCGTTTTTCAACAGCCTGATGAGTTTTCTCTGGGTCCAATTTACATACCCCCGCCTCGACGGTATGGAACAATGGGTCAATTTTTTTCAAATCAGCTTGATAATGTACTTTCAGGCCGCAATCCGGGGCTATACCGTCCAGAAATGCCTGCCCGGTTAAGCGGGTACGTTGGTCAACATCAGCTTGCACATAGATGGATTCGTCTGCCGGGCACCCCGCCGGTAACAACCCATAGCTGCGGAAATAATCACCATAGAACCCGCCCATTAAAGTGACTAATCCTGCCCCTCGCGGCGTTAAATAGCCCGCTTTTACTGGCCATTGTGGCCATTTGTCCGGTGTAACATCATTCATTAACTGTGTTTGTTTCGTCGGGGAACGAACACCGTGGCGGCTCAAAATCACCACGCGCTCCAAAGTGTAACCGGTAGATTGTGCTGCAAGCGGTGCAGCACTTAGCGTAAAACTACTGAGCACCAAAGTGAGTATGGATAACCGCAGATATTCTTTTGCTATTGTCATAATTTTATATCCTTATTAAAACTACGAATATTTTTGCCCTATCGAGTATGGTCGAGGATTACAAACCTCACAATGTAGAAAGCAACACACCACCCTCTCCATGAGATAGGGGGGGCGAAAAACTTTAACCTGAACACGCTAAACTTGATTCGCTTCTCATTGTTAGAACGATAATTAGCCGATTATGTTATTGACGACGTTAATACTTAAAGGAGGCATAAATCCGGTCATTATCCGGGCAGTATTTAGCATATTAGGATTGATGGATATAGCTTGTAATCCGACGGCTATACATACAAATGATAAGGAGTCTGACATGCGGAAAGCAGGTGATATCGATAGAGTCATGTCGGCCAGACAACTTCCCAATAAAGCCGTAGCCCTGATTCTTGCAGGTGGTCGCGGTTCACGTCTTAAAGACCTCACGTCTGTCCGAGCAAAACCCGCTGTTCATTTCGGCGGAAAATACCGCATTATCGACTTCGCACTATCAAATTGCCTTAATTCAGGTATTCGCCGCATCGGCGTGATAACACAGTATCAGTCCCATACTTTGGTGCAACATATCCAACATGGTTGGTCATTTCTCAGTGAAGAGATGAATGAGTTTGTAGATTTATTGCCCGCACAACAGCGTCAGGGGCAGGAACACTGGTATACCGGCACCGCAGATGCGGTTTTTCAGAATCTGGATATTATTCGCCGCTATCGTGCCGAATATGTCGTGATTCTGGCGGGAGATCATATTTATAAGATGGATTACTCGCGTATGCTGCTCGATCATGTAGAAAGCGGCGCAGCTTGCACCGTGGCCTGTATCGAAGTGCCCAAGGAAGAAGCAACGGCCTTCGGTGTGATGGAAGTCTCCGAAGAGTTACAAGTGAAAATGTTTTGGGAAAAACCTGAAAATCCTCCTACGCTGCCTGGCAAGCCCGATAGCAGTCTGGCCAGTATGGGGATTTATGTGTTTAACGCCGAATTCCTGTTTGGTCTACTTGAGAGTGATCACGCAGACGAAAACAGCAGTCATGACTTTGGTAAAGATATTCTGCCGAAAATCACCGAACAGGGCCATGTTTGGGCACATCCGTTCTCATTATCTTGTGTTTCCACCTCACCCGATGCCCCTGATTATTGGCGTGATGTCGGGACATTAGATGCCTATTGGCAAGCAAACCTCGATCAAGCAGCTATCACGCCAGAGTTAGATATGTATGACTCACATTGGCCGATACGCACCTATGCCGAGCCATTGCCACCGGCAAAATTTGTACAAGATCGCTCTGGTAGCCATGGTATGACCATGAATACTTTGGTATCAGGCGGCTGTTTTATCTCCGGCTCTGTGGTGGTTAACTCGGTATTATTTTCTCGAGTACGCGTTAATTCATTCTGTAATATCGATTCTTGCGTATTACTGCCCGACGTCAATGTAGGCCGCTCTTGTCGGTTGCATCGCTGTGTCGTAGACCGTGCCAGTGTTATCCCTGAAGGTATGGTGATTGGTGAAAATGCGGATGAAGATGCCCGCCGTTTTTATCGTTCGGAAAGTGGGATTGTGCTGGTTACCCGAGAGATGCTAGCGAAGCTGTAAAGTCGCGATGTAATTAATGTCGAGTTGTCCGAGCATGGACAAGCGGGGAATAGTTTATATAATCAGGCCAAACGAATAAAAGGGTCTGAATATGTCATTTACTGAATGGGTCATTTTAGGTGTAGTGATTGGTTGTGCCGTTGGTGCCTTATTGAAGATTTTTGGCAAGAAAAAAGACAGTTAGCCCTTTCCGCTCCCTGATTAATCAATCACCACCTCCCTGGGAGGTAGTTTAGGGGTGACAATTAAAAAGGCGACCATTATCGGCCGCCTTTCGCATTGATGAACGCACTAATCTTGGTTAGCGCGAAACAGGAACCGTCACTTCCGGTTGCACAAAACCATAACGGCTCAGAGGTGTAACTTTAACTGATGTAGGTGACGACTTAATCGCAAATTGTTTGGTGACACCCGGCATAATATAATGGCTGCCCAAGGGAACAACTTCATTGCTCGGCACTAAAATTACCTGTGGGCCAAGGCGAACGACATGTTTGCTCGGATTATTAATAATCAAGTTATTACCGGATGTAGAGATAACCAATTCCTGCCAAGGGGTTTTAATCTGTGGCACAGCATTTGGCTGAATGAGAAAACCAATTTCTTGGCGAATTGGCATCACTGTCGCATTACCTGGCACCTGTTCAACCCCTTCAAATGAAGCTTTTAATAATACTTCTGAATCCAGTGTTGTGCCTTTCTTCAATACAAAGTTAACCTGCTGACTTTGCCCAGCATCAATACGCGTTACCGGTGGAGAAATCAAAATTTGCTTACTCAGATTTTTACCATCTAAGTCAACCAACTTGGTCACCAGCAATATCGGGTTCGCCGAAGTGTTTTCAATAGTAAAACTGGTGCGACCATCACTTTCTTTCAAAATGACCGTGGTGCTTTCTAATTTGAAAGATGCATTAGATGCCAAACTCCAGCAGCTTAACAACACCAGTAAATTGAACATAAAAAACGATTTAACACGTTTGAGAATAGGAGTAGGAGCAGCCATTACTCTCACACTACCATAACTAACCATCGTATTTTTCATAATAAATCCTATGTCTAAAAAATATTCACTGAGTATCTGCTTGCTCGACAATTTAATAAATCAATGACATACAGCGTCAGCAACTTCATATAATGCATCCGGGTCAAACTTCTCCGGTTCAACATAACTCACCACACATTCATTACGATTGGTAGCCTTAACACGTAACGTTGCACCAATTGCTTTGTTTTCCAACATAAAGTTACCATCACCAATAATGGTTCCCAGGAAATTACCTTTTTCATCAAGCACATTAGCCCCTACCGGTAACATTTCACCGTTACTATCACGAATACTTAGCAATAACTGGCGAGTTTCTGTTGCTTCAAAATTACGGGTAGCGACAGTGCCACGAGTCATCTTCAAATCGGCACTGGTACTGTTAAGGCGAATATTCAGTGGCAATGTTTTAGTACTTATTTGTGCTTTTGATGCCGTATAAGGCATCACTGATGGCAATAATGCCGTCCCTGCATAATCGGTAATCGATGTTCCACTACTCGGTGACGAAATACGCAAATTAGACTGACTCGGTATATTCACTACCGCAAAAGTATCACCAATTGCTGACGAAGAAGTGGCAAAAGTGCTATTGGCATAAGCCATTGAACCATTAGCAGAAACATAAGCTGAGCGGCTATTGTTGGTTGCCTGAGAAACCCCACCCGCCAGTTGTGTATACGCCGAGTTCATATTCACCGCCCCATTAATACGCCGCTGGCTATCACTGCCTGTTATGCCTACCTGGTAACCTTTGTTGTCTCCCCAGCGACCTTGATAGGTGCTGCCTAAGGTCATATTGCCATTATTACGCTGCATCCGACCACTGAGTGAGCCGTTACCCAATGGCAAAGTGATACCCACATATAACGCATTTTGTCCCTGCGAAGTGGATTGAAAACTTAGCGTCGTGGTCACCCGGCCAAATTGTTCGCTTGCTGAGAATGTGTGAGAAACACTATCAGCCGCCTGATAATACATATTATTAGACAAAACATAGGAAAAAGCGCCCCAACGAGGATGCGCCCACGTCATCGCTGCCGACGTCGAATTCTTCAGTTTACCGTACTTTAAATCATTCAGATTATTGCCACTACTCAGAGCATTATCCGGCGACCAATAACTTGATGAGTCATATACTGTCGACAATGAAGCACTCAGATTTCCGTTAATTGCGACCTGATTTTGTAAGGTGAGCTGGTAACCCTGCCCGACATTTTTAGTATTAGAGTAACTTGCCGCTGCCGAAAACCAGGCATTCTCCAACCCACTATAAAGATTTTGTACATTGATATTTTGATAATCAGGGGAAAGCAACCCGGCAGAAGTCATACGCAATGCGCTCATCGGGTTAAAAGACATCTCACCCGATGCCAATAGTGGTGACTTGCTCTCACTGTCATTCAGACTATCGCGATAACGGCCCAACCCCAATTGGTAGGTCGTCGCCTGCTGTTCAAAGTTAGGATCCAGCGCATTCGATACGGTAAAATGCTGCTGGGTGCCATCTTCTTCAATAACATCAACATCCGTAACCACGCCACTGGAAAAGTTACTGATATTGGATAATGAAAATGGGCCAGGAGGTACAACGGTGCGGTAAATAACTCGTCCGCGCTGGCGAATCTCAATAGTTGCGTTGGTATTGGCAATGCCTTCAATGGGCACCACCAACTGTGTATTATTTAGTTGAGCATTATCGGAATATATCTGGGCACCGGCGATCGGCAAGCCAGAATAGGTGTCACCGACTAAACCAAACTCACCTAACTGCACCACTGATTTCAATGATTCCACTGCGCGTAATGCGTAGGTTTCCTGATTATCATAATGGCCTACCCCTTGATTATAGGTATAGGATCCCCGGTTACGCAGTACCCAGTTATTAAAGTTAATCCCCGGCTGAAACTGTCCTTGGAATAAATTAAGATTATCGCCCTTGCTCTCAATTCGCTGGCCGAACAGATTATAGTTCAATAATAATGCATGACCGCCACTTTGGTAATCACTGCCTTCCATCTCAGGATCAAATGCCTCTTGGGGCAACGTCATTTCAACCCGGAATTGGCCGGGAAATAGTTTTATAGCCACACCAGGCCACAAGGCTTCAATGTCTTCACAACTGTCGCCGCTATCTTTGTGACGTAACTTCAATGCAATCAATAACTTTCGGTCTACACATAAATTACCCTCACTGTCGAAGGTAGCTTCAATATGATAGGTTTTATTGGCATTCACAATGATAGTGACATCATGTTGACCGGGTAAAAATCTATCTTTATTGCTGAAAAAATCCGCTAATTCCGCCGAATATCCCAAACCTTCCAGTGTTTTTATGTCAAATGCTACCGCGCCCTCTTTTGTTGCGGAGAAAACCGCTACAGGGAAGAGAGATAAGAGGAATGCTGTAAATGAAAACGCAACACAACGCGCAAACACAATGGTGTCCTAAAACAAGGAAAATGAGTGAATTAATAGACAATATTGCTTTATGCAATAAAAAGTACACCAGGCTATTAAAAATTGAAAACAACCTGATGTATAGGATTTTTATGAATTAAATACCAAAAGAAAAATTCATAGTCGCAGAACCATCGATATTGATATTTTCAGTGATGGCCCCGCCCATGGTAGTTGATCCTGCCAATGTCGGTATTACCGTAAAATCGGCACTGAATACTTTACCTGCTTTTGCTGTCGTCGCATTTTCAGACCAACCAAAGCGGAAATTATTGGTTAGCGTCTCCAAAGTATGTCCGCCCTGCAGTATGTTATTAGCGTCAATAAAATAGAGCAAACTGCTCACGCCATCGACAGTGGCGTTACTCATCGTGGTTTTATAAAAACCCAGTTTTCCGCTGCCATTCACAAAGCCCAAACCGAAATTGTGAATGCCGGTGTTATCACTAACAGAAGCTTTGCGGTTATCAATCGCGTTTAAACTCAGGTACGTCACGCTATCACAAGTGACTGTCCAAGTTTTGGTGATCGATGGCAATACTGTTACTGCTGTACCACTTTTTATCTGGCTTGATGAAATCTCACCAACATTATAAATACCGCCATCAGGGGCATTGATAGTACAGGTTGGGATACCAATATTCCCTTTAACCTTCAATTCAGCAGTAGGTGCTGCTGCATGGGCGGCAACGCCTAATAACAAAGAAGATAAAATGGCAGATTTCATTATCAGGCTTTTCATAACCATTAAATACCAAATGAGAAGTTCATTGTCATTGAGCCATCGATATTCGCATCTTCAGTGATCGGGCCGTTCATGGTCGTGGTTCCCGCCAATGTTGGTGCAATAGTAATATCAGTACTAAACGATTTTCCGGCAATGGCGACGGCAGAGGCGTTAGAGAAGCCATAATAATAACTATCGACCAAATACAGGCTGGTTCCTGCTGTCGCCGCCCCGGTACTTAGCCTGTAATACATTGAAGTGCTGTTACCATCAACCCGTGGGTTACTTAATGTCGCCGTATAAAAACCGATTTTACCGGTGCCATTAATATTGCCCAACCCGTGATTTCGGGTGGTTGATGTATCACTCACAGATGTAAGACGATTATCGATACTGGTATAACTTAAATACGTTGTAGCATCACAGCTGATAGTCCAGGTTTTTGTCATTGTAGGTAATGCCGTGATGGCGGTACCTGATTTCACATTCGTGGCTGAAATCTTACCTAGATCGTAAATGCCACCATTTGGGGCTGTTACTGTGCAATTTGGCACCCCAATTTTCCCTTTCACTTTTAATTCTGCAGAAGGCGGTGCCGCCTGCACGGTGACAGAGAAAATTAATGAGGTGAAAAGAGCTAATTTGAAAGTATGCATTCTCATAAAATGATGAGTCCTTCCAATATATATATTCTCAACACTTATCCATGACTGTGTTTTAAGGCAAAATTAAGGGCAGAAATAAAGATCTGCCCTCAATTTATACCGTGCCGAACAGGTTATTTAGATACCGAATGCAAAGTTCATCGTCAATGAACCGTCGATTTCTGCATCTTCAGTGATCGGGCCACCCATCGTCGTGGTACCAGCCAAAATAGGGCTAACAGTAATATCAGCAGTAAATATTTTACCGGTGCTCTGGGTATTAGCAGCAGATGACCAACCGGTACGCAGACCTGTTGTCAACGGAGCAGTTGTTGCTACAGCAAAGGTTGAAGTCGCGGATGAGAAGACGTTAGATACTTTACCATCGACAGTGGCACTCTTCATTTGTGCAGTATAATAACCGATTTTGCCGGTGTTATTCACGTTACCCATACCGAAGTTAGTTGTTCCCGCAACACTGGCAGATGCAGTGCGGTTATCTACAGGTGTAAAGTTCAGGTAAGTTTCTGCATCACAGCTTATTGTCCAGGTTTTAGTCATCGGCGTCAGAGGCGTAGTCGCAGTACCTGATTTAACTAAAGATGAAGACAGGTTACCAAAATCGTAAACACCCTCATCCGGAGGAGTAATGGTACAGCTTGGCACAGTCAACGTGCCTATTACTTTTAATTCTGCAGTCGGTGCTTCTGCATTGGCAGCATTAATACCAAAAATCAAAGAAGACAGTACAGTAATTTTAGCCAGTTGCTTTTTCATTTAAATAATCCTGATATTATGTTTATCGCGTTGCGATACCCAAACGTTAATAGGCCTGGTGCCTGGGAGTTAAATTCATTTTTATTTGGTTGACCCAAATCAAAATATGAATTCAAAATTTATGTGTCTATTAGACGTTTTAAGACATTCCTTGTATATAAGACTGTAGGCTGACTTGGTGTAGGAAAGGTCTTACGCCACAGTTAATCATGGCGTGATTCTGCCGGTTAAATTCTCTTAATCTACGTTTAATCGCGAAAAAACGAGAGAATATCTCGAAGAAATGACTCCAAATAAACATTAAAAAACAATAAAAATCAAACAAACAAATAAATAAATAAATAAATAAATAAATAAATAAATAAATAAGAATCTATTTTTACGACTCTGCCTCAGATTTATATTTCCTCTGAATTTTTTGCAGGGAAAATATATTAATCAACATATTAATGCTCAATAATATTAAATAACATTTTCTCTTTACAGACTCTATTACCCATTTAGCATGGTTATCTCTCTTTTTATCGCGAATACCATTTCGCAAAATGTATTACTTCAGCGGCTTACCTCACCCCCTCTAAAGCTAATTTTTAACTTTGCAATCCAATAAAAATCATATGCAATCAGTATCTTACTGGCCGCCCTCCCCTTTATACTCGGAATATTATGACTTTTAATGATGGTAATACCCGATGGATTATTATCTGGGAATCGATGTAGGGACTTCAAAAGTTAAATCAGTGCTATTTGATACCCATTTCAATGAGTGTCTGGTGGCATCCGTCGATAACCTCACTTTATCCCCCCGCCCCGGCTATGCAGAACAAGATATGCACAGCCTCTGGTTAGGCGTGGTTTCCACCCTAAAAACGGTGATGGCTTCGCCTTTATTGAGGCAAAATGCGATTCGCTCAATTGGTATTACTGGGCAAGGCGAAGGCGTCTGGTTAGTGGATAAGCAGGGGCACCCGATCCGTAATGCCATCTTATGGAGTGACACCCGGAGTGCCGCGCTAGTTGAGCAATTTAAGCAGCAGCCGGGCCTGGAAGAACAACTGTTTGCTATCAACGGCACCCCTTTATTACCGTGCAATAGCAGCTTGATTCTCAGTTGGTTACAGCAATATGAACCTGAAACATTGGCGCAAGCAGATCGCTTTTTTTTCGCTAAAGACTGGATTCGCTACCAACTGACTGGAGAATCCTGGCTGGAAATCAGTGATACCGGCACTTCATTGTTAGATTTGCAACGCGGCGAATTATCACATGAGGTTCTGACACAATTAGGGATAACAAATACCGCGCGACTATTTCCCCCGCTATTATCATCAGCCGCTGTTGCAGGCCACATCACCGCGGAAGCCGCACAGATTATCGGGCTGGAAGCCGGTATCCCGGTCTGTGCGGGTGCATTGGATGTTTCAGCCACCGCATTGGGGATGGGGGCGGTGAATCATGGGGATGTCTATACCATCCTCGGCACCACTTGCTGTACCGGTATTGTTTGTCATGACATTAAGCGGATTAACCGGAAAACGCGATTTGTCCCCCATGTGTTAAGCGGCAATTATATCAATTTATTTGCCATGCAATCCGGCACCCCGAATATTGATTGGGCGCTGTCGCAGCTGGCCGAAAATAGAGATTTTTCGCACATTAGCACCCAGTTGAAAGCCATTCCCGCAGGTTGTGCTGGGGTATTTTATCAACCTTATATTAATGGTGAACGTGCGCCATTTTATAGCCCATCTGCACGCGCCGGTTTTTTCGGTATCAGCCAACACACCACAGATAACCACTTATTACGGGCAGTTTTTGAAGGTCTGGCTTACGCCATCAAAGATTCTCTGGCTGATTATCCTGCTGGAGGTCGGTTGTATTTGGCTGGTGGCGGAGCAGCCTCGAGTCTGTGGTTACAGATTATTGCTAATTGCACTGGCCGCGAGGTTATCACCCGCCGAGCTAAAGAATTAGGTGCCCGCGGAGCTGCCATATTGGCAGCGCAATCCATCGGACAGACGGTTTATCCCATCGACTCACTTGATGACATCACGACCTACACACCCGAACCGCAACAAGTGCAAGTGTATAACGCGCTCTATCCTGTTTTCCGCCAACTGCGCGACGCGCTACAACCCGTTTGGCAAGCCAGAGAGCAGGCCCTGAGTCAGCTAAATACCCTTACATTGTCTCTTCACTCTCAGGCCCCCCTATGAAAACGCTCTTTACCGCAGAATATTCTGGCAGCCTCGACCATTTCCATCAGTTAGGTGAATTGGTTATCAGTGGTTGGGCGGCAGGGGAACCCAAACTGAGCGAAGATCAGTTGATCGCGCTCGGGCAAGATGCTGACTTTCTGGTCACCAGTTATGATGATATTACTGCGCGAGTGATTAAAGCTTGCCCGCAACTAAAGCTGATTGCTTGTACCCGGGCCAGCCCGGTCAATATTGATGTAAAAGCGGCAACGGAACGGGGTATTCCAGTCATTTATACCCCTGGGCGCAACTCCGATGCGGCGGCAGAGTTGACGATTGCGCTGATGCTCAATGTGGCTCGCCATATCCCACAGGCCCATAGCGCCCTAAAACAGGGCCAATTCACTGCCACGGAGCAAAGTCATTTTGGGCTTAAAACCGATGTGGTGTGGGATGTGACCAAAGACAGCCCCTATGAAGTGTTCAAAGGTATTGAATTACGCAATAAGACCTTGGGAATTGTCGGTTACGGCAGTATTGGACAGCGCGTTGGGCGCATTGCGCGGGCTTTTGGTATGCAATTATTGGTTGCCGACCCTTATGTTTCTGAGGTGGAACTGGATGAGCCCGGCATCCACAAAAGCACATTGGAACAACTGTTCAGCCAAGCCGATTTTGTCAGTTTACACTTGAAAGTCACCCCACAAACTGAGGGTTTAATTGATGCCCACCTGTTTTCACTGATGAAACCGGAGGCCTATTTTATCAATACCTCACGCGCGGCAGTGGTGGTTGAACAACATTTAATTGATGCTTTGCGGCACAAACAATTGGCAGGGGCAGCATTAGATGTCTATGCCCATGAGCCCATCCATGCCAGCCACCCATTTATTCATGAGTTTGATAATGTGGTTATCACCCCGCATATTGCGGGTGCAACACGTGAAACTCTGGTGAAACATACGGCGATGATTGCGCAGGATATTGAACGTTTTCTGCGCAATGAACCTTTGTTATATCGCTACAACTAAGCCGGTTAAATAACTGAGTGAGTTAATTAGCCCAATCTGGGCGTCCGCGCCATAAAATCAAGCGTATGCGCCCAATCCACCACACCGGCATCCGACCCCAAGCCGGTCGCCACTAATCCCGCCACTGCCGAGCCAAGCTCACAAGACTGTTCCAGTGACCTCCCTTTGGCGAGTCCAGCAATAAACCCGCCGCAATAACTGTCGCCACAGCCGGTCGTGTCCGACACTGCCACCTGATAGGCTGGCACACGGAAGTTATGCTGCGGACTTATCACATAAGACCCGTGCGCCCCCGCTTTAAAAATACAGGTTCCCACGCCCAGATCGAGGAAAAACTGGGCAATATCCTGCGGATTATCCAGACCAGAAAGAAAAGCGGCCTCCTCTAATGTCGGCATAAAATAATCAATGTTAGCCAGCATCGGTTTTAACAATGTGAGCGTTTGTGAGTTGGGGGCAATGAGATCAAAACTGGTGATGACTCCTTGGCTTTTAGCATGCTGCAAGAGCCGCGCACTTTGCCCCTGATCCATGGCTGCCAGTAACCCACTACCACCATGATGCAAAAACCGGGTGTTGCACACCGCATCAAAATCAGCGTCTTCAACATACCAATGATCAGAAGCCCCGCGGCAATGCAATGCAGGCCGCTCGCCATCAGGCCGAATGGTCAAGATAGTGGCTGAGGTTTCTGCTTGCGCGGTGCGCTGGATAAGCGAACTATCAATCCCCAGCTTATGATAAACACTCAGAATGAAATCGGCTTTCTCATCCTCGCCCAAACACGCGGAAGTGGCGGTATGAATCCCCAGTTTGGCGGCATTCATCGCCGCGCCACTGGCGGTTCCCGCTGGATTAAGGCGGATTTGGTCGATAAAATGCACCCCACCCTTTTCCGGAATACCGCTCACCGGACGCCCGGCAATATCTAAAATGGTCAGACCCACAAACACGGCATCAAACTGACTCACTGCATTTCCTTATTCATATGCTAGCGCACGCTGGGAGCGCTTAAGGTTGCGCTGGATAAATGATAGCGCCAAAGCTGCCACCAAAATAATGCCCGTCAAAGCATCTTTAACAATAAAATCAAGCCCTAACAGATTCAAACCATTCGCGACCATTCCCAAAAATAACACTCCGACCAACGTGCCCGGTACATTCGGCCGCCCCTGAGCATGAAAAGCGGTGCCAATAAAGACCGCCGCGATAGCATCCAGCAAATAAGCCTGCCCCGCCAATGGCGTGAACTGACGCAAGTTTGCCGACAAAATGACGCCGCCCAATGCACAAGTCACCGAGGTAATCATTAATGTCCAGAACAGATAGCGCTTAACACGAATACCGGCCGCATTAGCCGCCTGACTATTCAAGCCCAGAGCATGAATCCGCTTACCCAATATAGTGCGTTCAAAAAAGATAAAATAGAGCAGAAATAGCCCGCCGGCAAAAATCACGGGCAAAGGAATATTCGCCCATGACCCCACCGCCAGATAGTGATATTCCTGCGCCATACGCCGGAAAGCAATGGGGCCACCGCCATCGGTATAAATCCGTTCCACACTACTGCCAATAAAATAAGTGCCCAAGGTGGCGAGAAAAGGCCGGACATTGCACCAGACAATCAAGAAAGCATTCAATAAGCCGATTAATGCGCCACCTGCCAATGCCGCCAATATCGCCACTTGCCAAGGCAATTGGTATTGTTTGAGGGCAATAAGTGCAAAAGCGGCACCAAAATCCAGTGCTACCCCGACGGAAAGATCTATCCCGCCAGTGGTGACTACCAGGGTCATCGCCAGCGCCACAATCAGTAAAATGGCATTGCCTTGCAGTAAGTTTTGTAGATTAGCCAGTGAGAAAAAAGCATTGGTTTTCAAAGAGAAAAAAACAAAAAATGCCGCTAATATTAAAACAAACCCATATTGAATCAGTAAATACTTCAGGGCCGGTAAAACTCGCTCACGATAGTGAATATTGACATTTTTCATCAGTAACGCCCCCGGGACTTCAATGCAGAGGTCGCCAGTACCAGCAATATCAGCGCGCCTTTTATTGCGCCAACCCAAAAAATATCAACACGCAATAATGCCAATCCATTTGATAATGCATTGACCAATAACGCGCCGAGCAATGCACCGCCAATGGTGACGACCCGGCGGCGTGAAAATGCAGAGCCGATGAATGTCGCGAGAACCATTTCCAGCAATAATGACTCTTCCGTCCCTGGTGAACTTCCGGAACCCCGAGCCACCAGCGCTAATGCCGCTAACACCGCCGTCAGCGCAGCCAGTAAATAGGATTGCGCCACCAGCCGTTTGACTGACAAGCCCGACATCTCTGCCGCTTCGCGATTTCCGCCACTCGCCTGTAAATGTAACCCCCAGCGGGTGCGGTACAGCACAAAAAGCAATACCGCAAAAATAATCAGCATAAACCAAACTGCAGCGGGCAATCCCCAATAGCGATTATCACGAAAAGCCACAATCGCACTATCCGCCACACTGATGCGTCGCTGCTGAGTTATCAAGTTAGTGATGCCGATAAAAGCAACTGATGTCGCCAATGTCGCCAATAATGGGGGTAACTTCACCCAAACCACCAACACAGCATTGACCGCGCCGGCCAACAATGACGCGCCAATCGCCCATATCGCGATAGTCAAATATCCCGCACCTTGGTGGGTCAGCCCCTCACTGATGATGGCTGCGCCCAAAACAGCAATCGCGGGTAGCGAAATATCAATGCCTCCCGAAACGACATCATCACCACCGCCGGTAACCACGCAAACCAACCCCAAACAGAGAATAGCCAACGGCACGGTTTGTCGCAGAATGGTGGTAATATTTTGCCAGCCGAGAAAATAAGGCGCTTGCACACAAAGGAAAAGTAATAAGGCGGCGAATAACAATATCGGGATGTTATCAACTAATTGCCGTTGGTTCGGCAGGAAACTTTTGCCGCCATGCGGCTTTTTTTTCAATTGGCTGTGACTGAGTTGGCTCATATCCGTGCCTCCCATTCTGCCGGTTGTGGCGGTAATTGTGTGCTACCGGTGGTTAGTGCCAGCAACACTTCCAACGTCAGATTTTGTGTGGAAACTTCCGCCACCAACTCACCCCGTAACATCACTAAAATGCGGTCACATAACCCGATAAGCTCACTGGCATCACTGGAGGAAACCAACGCACTTTTACCGCTGCTCACCAATGACTCCACCAATTGATAAATCTCCGCTCTCGCCCCCATATCCACCCCCAGTGTGGGTTCATCCAAAATAAACAGGTTGGCGTCCGTCGCTAGCCAGCGGGCCAAAATCACTTTCTGTTGATTGCCGCCGCTGAGGAAACGAACGGGTTGACGAAGATTATTGGGCCGAATACGCAGGCGATTTGCCAACGCCTTGGCGCGCGCCAAGGCTTTACCGCGTTGTTCCCAGCCCGCCCATGCCACTTTGGATAATGACGCCAAATTAATGTTATCGGTTACGGGCATTTCCAGCACCAATCCCTGATGGCGTCTATCTCGCGGCACCAGCACGATACCCTGCGCAATGGCCTGTGCTGGAGAGAGGATCGAGGCCGACTGGCCATTGATGGTGATACTGCCGCCGCTGGGCCGTTGCAGGCCATAGAGAGTGTCAATCAGCGCGTCTCGCCCTGACCCCAATAAACCGGCAATACCAACAATTTCGCCTTCAGCAATCTGAAAGCTGAGTGGGGAAAATGCGCGGTTAAGCCGCAGTTGATTAACTTCAAGCCGCGGTTTTAATGCCGTTTTAGGCTGTCGCGGTGCAAACAGCGCCTCGAGATCCCGGCCAATCATCAAACGAATTAATTGTGGAATATCCTGTTGGGTTACGGCAGATAAAGTGTCAACTTCTTTGCCATTGCGAAATACGGTGACGCGGTCGCATAACACCGTTATTTCTGACAGATAGTGAGAGATATAAATAATGGCGATGCCACGGGATTTTAATTCGCTAATGGCGGCAAACACCCGCTGCGCCTCACTGGCTTCCAGCGGGGCTGTCGGCTCATCAAATACCACCAACCGCGCCTGCCCATCAATCAACGCCCGGGCAATTTGCACCAACTTGCGTTCGGCAATACTCAGCGCACTAATTAAAGTATTGCCATCTATCTCGGTATTCAGAATTTGTCTGAAGAATTGCTCCGTTTTTTGCCGCATCGCGTGTTTGTCTAAACCCAGCCAACGGTGACGTAACTCTTGCCCCATAAAGACCGACTCAGTCACAGTAAAGTGCGGAATGAGGTGCAATTCTTGATGAATAAAGCGAATGCCACTGGCATGAACAGTTGTGGCGGTGACGGGATTAAGACGTTTATTATCAACGATTATTTCGCCGCTATCCGCGTGATAAACTCCCGCCAGGATCTTGATTAAGGTGGATTTTCCCGCGCCATTTTCGCCAATAAGGCCGTGAGCTTCTCCCGGCTGAATGCGAAATGTGGCTCCATCCAGCGCGACAGTTCCCGGAAATGACTTTCTAATATGGTTCATTTCAAGGCCACCCACCGCGTGGGTGCCTGAATAAGCAGAATATGTCATGGTGTTATTTCAAATCACCGTAACCAAGCTGCTTGTAGACTGCTTTCGCCTCTTCTGGCCCGTTGACCGGCAGCACTGGGACGAAGGTTTGTGGCAACAATTTTTCACCGGCAAAGTAGCGGGCTACGTTATCGGCAGAAGTTTTACCAATCAGATTAGGTTGTTGCGCGACATTGGCAACCAGTGGGCTGTCTTTCTCTGCCATGATTTCCAGTGTTTCTGGCCCGGCATCAATCGCGGTCACTTTGACATCACCAGCACGTCCGCTCTCTTCCAAAGCCTGCACAATACCAATGGCGGGCTGATCCCAACAGGCGACATGTATAGCATCCAAAGTGCCTTTCGGATGTTGACTCAATAATTCCAGTGTCTTTTTCCGGGCATCTTCCGGTGAGTTAGCATATTGTTCCGCCAGTTCCGGCTGAATAATTTTGATGCCAGGATAATCCTGTAATACATATTTCCACAGATCGTAGCGAATACCGCAAATACGCAATGAATTAGAGAAAGCATTAAATACCGCTATATTGCCTTTCCCCCCTAAAGCATCGGCGGTATAACGGCCAATGGTGCTACCGATGGTGTAATTATCAGAGGTGGTGTTATTGATTGAATAAGGTGACACATGGTCGACAGTAAATACCGGAATACCTGCCGCCTGTAACGCTTTAAATTTAGGCTCAACCGCACTGTCACCCAAAATACTGATAACGGCATCGACTTTGCGTGCCAGCAAAATATCATGATTATCGGCATGCACTTGATTATCCCGCCCGCCGTCCACCGCAACCAATTTCCCCCCCAGCTTTTCGACCTCACTGGATGCCCCTTTAAAGGCTTCGCGATCCCAGAAATGCTGCGTGCCAACCACCGCGACGCCAATGGTTTTCCCTTGAAGGGAGAGTGCTTCAGTTTGTGCCTGAACACTGCCCGTTAATAAAATTAACCCTGAAAAACCCGCCGCTATCGCGGTATTAAGCGTTTTCTTCTTTGCCATTTTGTTATTATCCTTTTATTCACTGCTTGTTATTTGCCACTCAATCCCCTGATAAAGCCTCTAGAAATTAACAACGCCCTCAGGTAAAACGAAATAACAAAAGTGATAAAAGAAAGTTAAAAAATGGGATTGTATTTTACAATCAATTAACCAGACTTGGGTGAATTAGCCCACAGCAATCACCCGACATCCACTCGCGTACCCAATCGCCGTGCCAGCCCTTTCGCGCCTTCGCGCATAACACTGTTATGGTTCCAGCGAAAAAGCGGTGCCGCTATCGGGGCCAAGTGATTCATCCAGCGCGTATTGGTGCGGATGTGCCAGTCGTAACGAACAATTGTGTCAGTACCATCATAAAATAATGACCACAACCCGATGCCCTCGACCTCGCCACTGGCTTGCCCCTCCAACAAGTGCAAGGGGTTAATTGTTATCACATGAATATCAAAGGTTATTCGGTATGGAAGTACACCTTTCCAGGTATAACGATGCAATGCGCCGATACCATTAAGATCGCCCTTTTCAATCTCGACAACCTGCTCCAGACTTTTCCACCAACTCGGCCACAAATCAGGATGACAAAGAATATCCCATACGGCCTGTAGCGGGGCCTTAACACGCCAGAGGGTCGAAAACCGGTACTCAGCCATGCTGTCAGACTCCGTATTAAGGGGTAAAGAAATGCTCAGGAAAGTGCAGGTTGATTATCATGGCATCCATTACTACGGTTTCCAGTTGATGCCCATCAGCGCCATAACTCACGACTTTGACAGGGAAATTTTGACTCTTTTCCAACCAAACATCATAGCGATGCACATTATCCACCGTGACACCCACCGGGCCGGTTACAGAAAGATGCAATACCGGCTGCTGTGCTAACACTTCGTCACCGAGAATAGCCGTCTCACCGCTTTGTTGTAGGCTGCGGATATGGCTGAGCAATGTCCCCATATCTGATTGATCCACGCGGTGCCCATTCTTATCACGTATCAAACTATTGGTCGGCGACAGACTCAGCACCGGTAAACTATTTACTCCAAATGGCCATAATCGCACTTTGCCACTGCTTGGGTCATAGACCAGCGCCGCGCCATTATGGGGTTCGGTGAAGTCCATGCGCACATATCCCGGCTTACGGTAACTGTAACGAATCACGGTTAAATCGCCCTGTACCGACCGGGAATGCACGCTAACCTGATAGGATTCAATTTGCTCAAAATGGTGCAGAGCCGCGCTAATGGGGTCATTTCCGCCAGTATTGATTAGTGGGGTGGATATCATGGAGGCATTATAAATTTGATGTGTGGCCGTCGTTGCATAGACAACACTCGGCGACATAAAGACTGCCGCCAGTAGAGTGAGTGAACCGGTTAAGCTGCAAATAGTCTTCTCCTTGGGGCAAGTCATTCAAGCCCATGATTAACTATAGGCCTAAATATCAGTAAGTAATTATCAGCAAGCAATGAGCAAGACGGATGTATTATTTATCGTCTTGCTTTGCCAACTTACTGTGATAAAGATCGCTGAATTTTTTTTCTATAAGTGCTTGAATAATGAAAGAGCATAAGGGGTTTTGCCCTATCAGAAAGCGGATTTTCTCACCCGTTTGTGAGCTAGCCCTTTCAAGTGCTCGGGTATCTCTTCATGAAACGGTTGCGTTCATGCCACTTTTTACGGCATGTTTACAACAACACTTCCCTGCTTTAGACGTTCGAATTATCACTTTGTGAGCAACCTGATGATTAAGTGGCTGTGGAAAGCAAATCAACCGCAAGCGGAGCTGCTTGCACAGTGGCGTGAAGCGCTGAATATTCCTCTATTAGCCCCTTTGAATGAAGAGGAGCAACAGCGGCTGGTTTCTGTCGCCAGCCATTTGTTGCAACAAAAACGCCTGCTACCGCTGCAAGGGTTGGTATTAACGCCGTTGATGCAGGCTCGCCTAACACTATTATTCGCTCTGCCAGTGATGGAGTTAGGGGCTAAATGGCTGGATGGCTTCCATGAAGTGCTTATTTATCCGTCCCCTTTTGTGGTTGATGACGACTGGCAAGATGATGCGGGCTTGGTTCACACCGGGCAAACAGTGCAGTCCGGTCAGAGTTGGGAACAGGGGCCTATCGTCCTGAATTGGCAAGATATTCAGGATTCTTTTGATTTATCAGGTTTTAATCTGGTTATTCATGAGGCTGCCCATAAACTGGATATGCGCAATGGCGGTCATTCAAATGGCGTGCCGCCGATTGCCATGCGTGACGTTGCGGCATGGGAGTATGACCTGCATCAGGCAATGGACAACATTCAAGATGAGATAGATATGGTGGGTGTCGACGCAGCCAGTATGGATGCATACGCCGCCAGTGATCCTGCTGAATGTTTTGCGGTGTTATCCGAATATTTTTTCAGTGCGCCCGAGCTATTGGAAAACCGTTTCCCAGCGGTTTATCAGCATTTCTGTACTTTTTATCGTCAAGATCCGCTGGCCAGACTAAAACGCTGGGAAAACGAGAATCAAAACGCTGAGATTTTGCATCCACTGAATTAGTGATTGGCTCAATGCCTTAAACCATAAAGGCATAAAAACGGTGAAATCGTCTTATTTAGTCGTTATCGCTCTCTGTCTTGCTCATATGCTGAGCAGTCGAGCCAAATGTACTAATTTAGCGTTGACAGTATCGGGTATGCTAGATATCATGCGCCCCGTTCACACGATTCCTCTGTAGTTCAGTCGGTAGAACGGCGGACTGTTAATCCGTATGTCACTGGTTCGAGTCCAGTCAGAGGAGCCAAATTAGAGAAGCCCGCTTAGGAAACTAAGCGGGCTTTTTGCTCTATGCTTGCTGGTGGGCAGTGACCATGATTGGCGGCCAGATTCGCCAGTCGGCTGAAAGTTCGTTATTATCCCCCACCTATTCTCCCTTCGGGCAGCCTGATGTCTACCATTTACGATACCTTTATTGCCCCGCCGTGCCATGACAAGATAGAGACTCTCTATCAGGACGATCATCTGGTGCTTATCAATAAACCTGCTGGGCTGCTCAGTCTCTCGGGGAAAAACCCGCAAAATCTCGACTCGGTGCATCATCGACTGGTACAAATATTCCCCGGCTGCACCCTAGTTCACCGCCTTGATTTCGGGACTTCCGGGCTGATGGTGATTGCTCGGAATAAGACTATTAATGCTGCCCTCTGCCAACAGTTCAGTCAGCGCACCGTGACCAAAGTGTACAGCGCACTGCTCTGTGGACATCTGGGCAACAATGAAGGAGTGATAGACGCGGCGATAGCCAAAGACCCTGCGCTGTTCCCGCTGATGTCGATTTGCCCAATCAACGGCAAGCCCGCCCGTTCCCACTATCAGGTCATTGAGCGCTTTTATCACAAGTTGGCAGACCAGAAGCTACTGCCATTGACGCGGGTACAGCTCACCCCGGAGACCGGGCGTACCCATCAACTGCGCATCCACTGCCAGCAGTTGGGCCACCCTATTTGGGGCTGCGACTTGTATGGCGGCCGCCTGCTACCCGGCACCGAACAGACACCCCGGCTGATGCTGCATGCCAGTGAGCTACATTTTGTTCATCCCATCAGCAATGAGTGGATCAAAGCCCGTAATACCTGCCCGTTCTAAAGCAAAAATCTCTATCACTATGCCGCCATGAAGAGGCCTTGAGTATTGCCATAATTTTCTTTAGAGAAACCCATCTTTAAGAAAACTTAAGCAGGCTTTTTGCTTTCGGTGCCCATTATCCGCTGCGGCGCACCTTTAGCTGAGGTGCTAATGGAGTGACTGGCTGAATATCTGGTTCTCCCTGCCAGGCGGCTTGCGGGATATCATTACCGCCAATAATATCGGCTGTTTATGACTCATTTGCAGCGGAAAACTCAATCCCACAAGCGGCCTTTTGCCTCCATCTAATTGATGACTTTGTTATTTTATTGGGGAGTATTACAGCGCATAAAAAATCAATGCAGCAATGCCACCAAATAAAATCCATTTGATAAGATAATAAATTGTGCGGTTCCAGGCTTTTAAACGTTTACCCACCTTCCGTACCGCATAGATATATTTGAACGCGCGGTTGACACCACCGGTTCTATCCCCTTCTTCATTGGGAGCCGTGGCGGCACTCATTAAGTTACGGCCCAACCAATGGTTAATCCATTGTGCCCAGCGATAGCGCATCGGGCGTTCAATATCGCAAAATAAAATGAGCCGGTTTTGTCCACTCTGATTTTCGGCATAGTGAATATAGGTTTCATCAAATAATATTCCTTCACCATCACGCCAGCTATAAGTGGTGCCATCGACATCAATAAAGCAGCGGTCATCATTCGGCGTTATTAGGCCAAGGTGATAACGCAAAGAGCCCGCATAAGGATCGCGGTGGCGAGGTAAACGGCTGCCGTCGGGCAACTCAGCAAACATCGCCGCTTTCACCGACGGCAATCCTTGTAATAAGGTGGTGGTGTATGGGCACAATGTCATGGCTGATGGGTGGCTGTCTTCATACCATTTTAAGTAAAAGCGCTTCCAACCCGTTTTAAAAAAAGAATTAAAACCGGCATCATTATATTTGTCCGATGCTTTGATTTGCTGGATTTCCATTAACGCCTGACCTTCTTCCCTAATTTTTAACCAGTTATCTCGCAACACAGTCAGTTCGGGGAAAAGATCCTGCTTTAAATAGGGCGTGGTGGGGACGCGGGAGAATAAATACATGAAGACATTGATTGGCGAAACGAATGTCGAATGGTCTGAGAGCTGACGCCAGAATCTATAACGCACTTTCCCACGAAAATGCACATAGGCTACACACAAGATGAAGGCCAATAGCACTATATATTTCATGATGTCCTATCAATAAATATTTTTTGGTAGCTAAATATTTAGTCTATTCCTATTAAACTTTCCAATTAAAAATTATTTAAAATAATGACAAGGGCCGATGGTATAAAAATCAGTAAGCAATAAGTGTTTGTATATCGCTATCATTTAATGTGAAACAGCCAGTAAAACAGCGCCCTGCGGGAAAATCTCCACTTAACTCCCGTAATAATTGTAATTCAAAACGCCCCGTGTCCAGCGAGTAACTCAGCAACTTTGCTTCAAGAAAATCAAAATACCGTCCAAGCTGTGGGTATATCGCTTTAAATAAGCTTTCTTTCGCGGAAAAAGCCAATGTTAGCACGTGGTTAAAAGGTAATGGGCCATCTTGAAAATGCTGATATTCCTCTTCATTGAGAATACCCGGCCACACATTGGCGGCTCTTTCAACAGGAATTAAGCTTTCGATATCCACACCAATACCATGCAAGCGGCGGGAGGATTCTAAAGGCTCAGCAGCGGATGTTATTATTTGTGCGGTGCACAAAGCGCGTTGATTATTATGACTGATGCTGCCAATCAAACCGGTTGGCCACAGTGGCGCGCGATCGATACCATTCGCCAGCGGATAATCGCGTACTTCCAACATATTCAGAACTTGTCTGGCAACAAAACGCCCGGCCAGATATTCGGCACGCCGTTTAGCAACCGCTTTCTGTAAACTGCCTGGAAACGCGATGCCATATACGGCAAACAGCTCATCCCGATATTCATTCACATCAAAATCACATTTAGCCAAAAGCCCGTGAAACAAGGGTTGGTCATTCAGACCGGCGGCAGGTAATGCAGCAAAAGTAAAATTACGGATAAATACCGGCGTCACACGTTATCCTAATCATCTTAATTAATGGCGTTTTATAGTAGTAGTTAACCTCCCTTGCCACAACATCAGAACCCGCCATTTGAACTAAAACGTTATCCACTTCAAGTTGCACCTCATTTATAACCCGATAAATCATATCTCTCACCACGCGTTCGATTGATTAAAAGTCAATATGAAATGATACTTCACAATTATTGGAACGCAGTTCCTGTCATTTCTTTTTCTGTGACACTGGTCAATTTAAAAGCAAATGTAAACAGCTAGCTTTATCACCTTGGGGATAAAGGAATGGCCCTTTTATATCACTATTCCATTATTAGAAATGACCTATTTTTCTCTGTTAATTTAATGACTTCTGGAGACCACTGAATGAAATTCTCTATGAAATTTCCTAAGCCGCTGCCAACACTCTGTCTGGCTATTTCAGCTATTTTATTTAGCCAAATAGCGGCTGCTCAACAAATTAAAGCTGCCGATGTTCATCCTAAAGATTATCCCAATGTTGTCGCGGTTAAAAATATGGGTGACAAACTAAAGACTGCGACTGACGGGCGATTGGAAATTAAAACTTTCCCTGGCGGGGTATTGGGTGATGAAAAACAAATGATAGAACAAGCCCAAATGGGGGCTATTGATATTATTCGTGTTTCCATGACCCCGGTGGCATCAATTTTACCGGAGATCAGTGTCTTTACTCTGCCCTATATGTTCCGTGATGAAGATCACTTGCATAAAGTGATTGATGGGAAAATTGGTCAGGAAATTGGCGATAAAATCACTAATAATAAAAACTCAAAATTAGTCTTCCTCGGTTGGATGGATGCAGGCACCCGTAATCTGATAACCAAACAGCCCGTCATTAAATCGGAAGATCTAAAAGGCATGAAAATCCGAGTACAGGGCAGCCCGATTGCACTGGCAACACTAAAAGCGATGGGGGCCAATTCACTCAGTATGGGCGTCAGTGAAGTGTTCAGCGGGATGCAAACTGGGGTTATTGATGGCACCGAAAATAACGAGCCAACTTTTGTCGCACATAACTATCTGCCAGTGGTTAAAAACTATACTTTAAGCGGCCATTTTATTATTCCCGAATTGTTCCTTTATTCTAAAACCAAGTGGGATAAATTATCTCCAGAAGATCAACAAACCATTCTGAAATTGGCAAAAGAAGCACAGGCGGAACAGCGGGTATTATGGCAAGCCTATGTGCAGCAATCTCATGACAAAATGAAAGCTGGCGGCGTGCAATATCATGAAATCGATCATGACTATTATTATCAAGCCACTCAGCCAGTACGTGATGAATTTGGTAAAGATTATCAGGATCTTATTCAGCAAATCAGCGCGGTCAAATAACATTCATTTTGGCGGTGTTAATTTTTTAATGCCATCGATATATACCCAAAATCCTTGGTGTTGCCGCAAGGCGACTAACACCGCGGCAACACCAAGGTCGAAGGGTAATCTGAGGTCTCCACTATGGCTCGCTCTTATCTATCAACGATGGATGCTTTATATCGCCTGTCAATCTGGGTGGCGGGTATTGCATTAATTATTATGGTTGCAGTTATTCCTGTTGGGATATTCACCCGTTATGTCCTAAACGATGGTTTATCCTGGCCCGAACCCGTGGCTATTTTATGCATGGTGACATTTACCTTTGTGGGTGCTGCGGCCAGTTATCGTTCGGGTTCGCATATTGCCGTCAGTATGGTCACCGACCGGCTCTCTGAAACGGGTAAAAAAGTCTGCCTAATATTAGTGGATTTGCTAATGATATTAATCAGCCTGTTTATTCTGGTTTACAGCTTTATTCTGTGTAGCGAACTGTGGTCACAGCCAGTGGCGGAGTTCCCATTACTGACTGCCGGACAAACTTATATTCCTCTGCCGATAGGTTCCACAATTACCCTGTTGTTTATTATCGAGCGCTTGTTCTTCGGCTCGCAGACCCACCGCCCGATAGTCATGATTGGCAATTCATAATTTGGGGAACTTTGCCTTATGGACGCATTTATTTTAGTTTTTACCCTGGCAATTTTGTTGGCTATTGGCGTGCCGGTGGCTTATGCCGTCGGTTTGAGTGCGATTGCTGGCGCATTTTGGATTGATTTACCGCTGGAGGCGGTAATGATTCAAATAACCAGCGGCGTAAACAAATTCTCATTATTGGCTATTCCCTTCTTTATTCTGGCCGGTGCCATTATGGCTGAGGGAGGAATTGCGCGGCGACTGGTGAGTTTCGCCTATATTTTCGTCGGGTTTATTCGTGGCGGCCTGTCGCTGGTGAATATCGTCGCCTCGACTTTTTTCGGTGCTATTTCAGGGTCGTCCGTGGCGGATACCGCCTCTATTGGCTCGGTGATGATCCCGGAAATGGACAAAAAAGGTTACCCACGAGACTTTGCGGCAGCGGTTACCGCCAGTGGTTCGGTTCAGGCAATATTGACACCGCCTAGCCATAATTCAGTGATTTATTCATTAGCCACCGGCGGTACTGTCTCTATTGCGGCACTGTTTATTGCTGGGATCTTGCCGGGCCTGCTGCTCAGTTTCACCCTAATGTTGATGTGTGTCGGCTTTGCTTATAAGCGGGGTTACCCCAAAGGTGAGCGGGTGCCGTTCCGTCAGGCGCTTAAAATTTTTGTCGATACATTATGGGGGCTGATGACGGTGGTCATCATCATGGGCGGGATTCTTTCTGGCGTGTTTACTGCCACTGAATCCGCCGCTATTGCCTGTTTGTGGTCGTTTTTCGTCACCATGTTTATCTATCGTGATTACAAATGGTCAGAGTTACCCAAGCTGATGTATCGCACAGTAAAAACCGTCACTATCGTGATGATTTTGATAGGCTTTGCCGCCAGCTTTGGCGCTATCATGACCTATATGCAATTACCCGAACGTATCACTGAGTTCTTTACCTCGGTTTCAGATAATAAATACGTCATTTTAATGTGTATCAATATCATGTTGCTGTTGATTGGCACTTTGATGGACATGGCCCCGCTGATTTTGATACTGACGCCCGTGCTGATGCCGGTGACCAATTCATTGGGCATTGACCCGGTGCACTTCGGGATGATCATGCTGATAAATTTGGGAATTGGCCTGATTACACCGCCGGTGGGGTCGGTGCTGTTTGTTGCCAGTGCAGTGAGTAAACAGAAAATTGAGCAGGTGGTAAAAGCGATGTTGCCGTTCTATGGCGCACTGCTGTTGGTGCTGATGCTAGTGACTTATATTCCGGCAATATCGCTGTGGTTGCCAAGAGTCTTTGGTGTTTACACCGGCTAACACATCAACTCGCTATCTATCATAAATATGTCGGGCCGCTGACTGGCCCGACATACAGAAATACTTCTAAATCAATACCATAAGCTCATAATTGGCCAGCCCACCAGCAGCAACATGGTAATGTAGAACACCCCCATGATCCCGCCCAGTCGCCAGTAATCTTTGGATTTCACATAGCCGCAGCCGTAGATAATGACTCCAGGGCCAGTAGCATACGGGGTCAGAACCCCCATGATCCCGATAGACAACACCAGCAGCATGGATAAATGCTCCATGGGTACCCCACTCAACCCTTTACCAACAGCCAGAATCACCGGCAACATGGTGGCGGTATGAGCAGACAAACTCGCGAACAGGTAATGAGAGAAATAGAACACCAGCACCAATGCCACTACCGTCATATTCGGTGAGAAGCCATCAAGATGGGTGCTCATGGTGTTGGCGAACCAATCAATAAAGCCGGAGCGGGTCAGGCCGTTGGCCATCACCACCAATGTCGCCAGATTGACCAAGGTATTCCAGGCGCTGGAGTATTTGGTGATGTCCTTCCACGACACCACATGCAGTGCCAGCATCAAAGATACCGCCAGCAGACCCACGGCGGTGGCATCAATAAATTTACCGCCAAATACCCACAAACACAGACTCAACAGCACCAAACCAATCAGAGTCATCTCTTTGCGGGTCAGCGCCCCCATTTCACTTAGCGCTGTTTGTGCCCAAGCCGCCACTTCATCACTTTTGGTCACGCCGGGCTTATACAGCACGTAAGAGAGCCACGGTGCGACGATCAGTAAAATTAACCCGACGGGCAGGAATGCCAGGAACCACTGCATCCAGCCGATATGAACACCGGCAATTTTATTCACAAACTCAATACCCAGCACATTAGGTGCTGCGCCAGTGACAAACATGGAGGAGCTGATGCTGGTACCAATGACCATCATCCACATCAGATAGCCGCCGATCCGCCGTGACGAAGGGTCATGCGGATAGGAGTCAAACAATGGCGGCAAGTTTTTCACCACCGGGAACACCGTACCGCCGGTTCGGGCCGTATTCGAAGGGGTAAAAGGTGCTAATAGAATATCAATGATAACAATGGCATAACCTAGTGTCAGTGTGCGCTTGCCCATGAACTTCACCATGAACAAGGCAATCCGCCGCCCCAACCCGGTGGCTTCATAGCCCAGTGCAAAGATAAATGCCCCGAATACCAACCAGACGGTGGTACTGGAGAACCCTGCCAGCCCCCACTTCAATGATTCTTTACCGCCATTAAAGCTGGCATCCGCCACTTCAGCGGGACTAAATAGCACCCAGTCAGCACTCAGCACGCAAATGGTCACCGCAATAAAGCTGATGGCGGTGGCCGGAATCGGCTCTAAAATCATCCCGACAATCATGGCGACAAAAATCGCAAAATAGCGCCAGGCTTGAGGTGGCATACCTTCTGGGGTAGGTATCAACAGCAGAACGGCTAACACCACAAAAGGCGCGAGCGCTTTCCATAATTTCTCTTGCGACTTCAACATAGAGAGACTCCTGTAGCGGTTACTGATCCAATAGCGGTGAGTGGTTCAATAACAACGTTATTATTTTTGTGAGGGAGATGATGGGGGAATTGCGCCAGAAACCAGGTCAGGATCAGCAGGTCAGCACTGCCGCCAGGGCTAAGGTTGCGGGCGATACATTGGGCGTCAAACGTTCGCAGCCTCAATTGGCTAACCGGGTCGCCCACTCCTGCCGCTGAGAGTGAGGCCAGTAGCTCTTCCGCCTGTTGTTGCAGCCATTGCAGCCCCGCCATACCGCCACGAGAGACCACATTGGTATCGCGATTAACGGACATCAAAATCAGCAAGGTGTGCAATAAGGCATGGTCAGGTTGCGCCCCGTCCGCAAGTAAGCGCCGGTACGCGGGTAAAGCATGGGTTAATACGGTTGCAAAGCCGGATTCCGCTTCACCACGCGCACCCGTCAAACCCTGTTGATAAAACAGGCGCTGCCCGGCGGTTTGTTGTGGATTTGATTGGCGCAGTTCGCGCTCAGTCAGCCCACAGCATAAGCTGGCGACCTCCTGACATAGCGTTTCCGCACTTATCAGGGCCGCACGCGCTTTCAACCGCCCCAGCGCACAGCAAATGAGCCCCAGAGAGAAAACGCTGCCTTTATGGGTATTGACCCCTCCGGTGGCTAAAAACATGCTGTTTTCACACGCCAACCCTAAGGGCCGCAGGTTGGTCAGGGCCGTCTGCCCGTGCAAGTGGCTGTGGCGGATGCCGTGCTCAATAAAACGCGGTAGCCACGGCGCAATAGCATCAGCGCTGTGATAAAAATCTTGCAGCGTCATGTCCTGATGGGCACCACAATTAACACGATCGACTAAACCGGGCTTAGGTGTCAGATTGACTTCAGCTAACATCGCCTGATAAGCCAAAGCGCCATACTTTTCGCTAAAGTCACCGTCAGCCCAAACAACCGGCGACGAAACCGCCATGTTGTCAGTGCGTTGCAGTTGTGGCATTGAGCATCAACTCCATCTGGGCCAATAATTCGTCAAGCGTATGTGTCTGCGCTCGGGCGCAAACATTGGCTGGGCGATGGCATAGCAAGCAGCGGCGTGGAGCTAAGCCCACATCACGGCGCGACAAAATTCGCCCCGAAACATCCAGCACATCGATATCCCATAACCGGCCCTGCGGATGCTTTAACTCGAGTAATAGCGCGGCGTCTTTGACTTGCTCGGCGGGTAAATCAACCGCGATCAAGCCCTCACAACCGGTCGGCAGGGGGAAAACCTCTTGCTGCAATATCGGCCAACATTGTTGTTGGCCGAGTGCCGTGATCGCCTGCCACGCTAGTGAAAATAGCTTTCGCGTCAATGGGTTATCTTTGACCGCTCCCGGTGCCACCAATGTCAGTGAAATTAATGTGACGGGGTAGCGGGTCTGCCAGGCTTGTTGTCGGCTCTGGCGGGACTCACGACTGGTCAGCAATTCAGGTAAACTAATGGGCCGGTTAGCCGCTAAAGCGGGAGAAAGTGTATTCATCGTCTACTCCTGTATCTGATGAACAACATCAATCACCGAACCGTCGCGATAGCGCACCACCGCTACCACCCGGTCAGTGAATTTGATCGGTTGCGGTTCGCCGGTCAAAATCAGCGCGCGCTGATAGAGCCAGTCGATGGCCACTACCGGTAACCCCGCTTGCTGCAAACGTTCCGCCAGTTCTGGTCGTGCCGGATTCACCGCAATACCGTGATCGGTCACTAAAATGTCCACACTGGAGCCTGGCGTTACGCAGGTGGTCACTGCCTTGACCAAAGTAGGAATACGCCCGCGCACCAATGGCGCGACAATGATTGACAGCCGGGCAGCCACCGCCGTATCACAATGGCCACCAGATGCCCCACGCAACACACCATCGGAACCGGTCAGCACATTGACGTTAAAACCGGTGTCAATTTCCAGCGCACTGAGCACCACCACATCCAGCCGATCGACTGACGCGCCTTTCGAGCTGAAATTCGCATATTGGTTAGCACTGATTTCGATATGACGCGGGTTACGCGCCAACGAAGAAGCCGCTTGTTTATCAAAACTTTGCACATCCAGCAGTTTGGTAATCAGCCCTTTTTCGTGCAAATCCACCATGGTTGAGGTGATGCCACCGAGTGCAAAGCCGGCAGTGATATTGCGGCGTAGCATTTTGTCCTCAAGGAAGCGAGTGACCGCCAGTGATGCCCCGCCGGTACCGGTCTGCAAAGAGAAACCTTCGACAAAATAGCCCGAGCCAGCAATCACCTCGGCGGCACGGCGAGCAATCAGTAATTCGCGGGGATTAGAGGTCATTCGGGTGCTATCAGCACCAATTTTGTCGGCATCTCCCACTTGCTCAACCTGAACAATTAAATCCACTTGATCCTGGGTAATGCTGGCCGGATGATGCGGATAGGCCACCAGCGCTTCGGTCAGCAGCACCACACAATCAGCATATTCGGCATCAACACGGGCGTAACCCAAGGAGCCACAACAGGCATTGCCACTGAAACCATTGGTATTACCGAATTCATCACAGGCCGGTACCCCAATAAAGGCGACATCAATGCTCAGCTCGCCGGACTCAATCAAACTCACGCGGCCACCGTGGGAGTGAACTTGCACCGGTTTAGCTAATAACCCACGGGATATCTCCTCCGCCAGTGGCCCGCGCAGGCCCGAGGTATAGATTTCGCTGACCACACCATTACGGATATGCTCAACCAGCGGCGAATGGCACTCACTCAGGGAACTGGAAGCCAAACGCAAGTTTTTGAACCCCATGCCGGCAATGGCATTCATCACCAGATTTAAGGTCAAATCACCCGCGCGGAAAGCATGGTGGAAAGAAATGGTCATGCCGTCTTGCAACCCGCTGCGGCGGATGACATTTTCCAATGAATCACACATCTTGACATTGCGCGGTTTCTGCGCCTGTAAATTCGCTTTAGAGGTGTTTTGATACAAGTGATATGTCGGGCTGTTATCCTGGCAGTGACTTAAGCTTTCAACTCGTTGTTGCCTATTCATTTGTTATTCCTCACGCAGGCCGCTGACCGCACGTTGCAAAACCAACCGCGCCCGTTCAATCACCGGGCTGTCCACCATCTTGCCGTTCAGAGAAACTACACCGCGCCCTTCCGCTTCGGCCGCAGCCGCGGCATCGACCACCGCCTGCGCATGGCGGACTTCTTTCTCGGTTGGGGCATAAAGGTTGTGCAATAGCTCGATTTGGCGGGGGTTTATCAATGACTTGCCATCAAAACCCAATTGTTTGATAAGCGCCGCTTCCTGCAAGAAACCAGCTTCGTTATTGGCATCGGAATACACGGTGTCAAAAGCCTGAATCCCGACGGCACGGGCGGCCTGCAAAATTGAACAGCGGGCAAACAGCAGCTCAATACCTTCGGGAGAGCGCTCGGTGCGCAAGTTGCGGACATAATCCTCAGCCCCCAGCGCAATGCCCATTAAGCGCGGTGACGCCTGTGCAATAGCCAGCGCCTGAGTGATACCCTGCGCCGATTCAATCGCCGCCAATAGGCCGGTGCTGCCCACTTCGCGGCCACATTCCGACTCAATACGGCTGATTTCGCGCGCCATATCTTCGACATCTTTTGCATTATCAGTTTTCGGCAAGCGCACAATATCCGCGCCCCCGCGCACCACGGCGTCTAAATCAGCCAGGCCATAAGCTGAGTCCAATGCATTGACCCGCACAATGGTTTCTACATCTTGATAAAGCGGATGTTGCAAGGCGTGATAGACCAAACGACGAGCGGCATCTTTTTCGCGCAGAATAACCGAGTCTTCGAGGTCAAACATCAGTGCATCTGCCTGATAAATAAAGGCATTACTGACCATGGCGGCATTGGCACCGGGCACAAATAACATGCTGCGGCGCATTCTGTTTCTCATTTCAGGTTTCATCAATGCGCTCTCCATGGCAGAATTTTTTCATCGCAGGCTCTCAGCAATGCGGTTTCCAGCCGTGCCTGCAAAACGCAATCCAGTGCGCCTTTGTCATCAATAATCAGTTGCACCCCGGTCACCCGATACTGTTCCAGCAACGCCAATACGCTGTAGCGAATGGCGTCACCGAACTGTTTGTCTACACTGCTATGTATTTGCAGATCTATTTCGGGGGGGGTTAATGGCGCGATGCGCACCATAACGTCGCTCGACTCCAATGTTCCGGCGACGGCCTCTCTCATAATTTTCATGTTTCACCTGATTAACTTGTCTTCAAATTCGTGGTATCTGACTTATCTGCCAGTCCCTATCTTTGTGCCCTGCTTTAATCGGCTGCTTTATAATCAGCTATCGTTAATCCGTTAAAGCGGGGCTTAACTCTTTACTAACGTGGCACTTTTCTCTGGGCTAGTTGCCTTTTTCGCGCGCTGAGCCAGCAAACGTTGTAAGTAATGGCAGGTGGCGGTGGGGACTAATTTGCGAATAGTTTCGCCGTCTCCCTGTGCCAGTAATTTGCGCACCCATGAGGCGGAAATAGCGGTGTTGTGATATTTAAGGCGCTCAATTTCCACCAGCGAAATCGGGGGGAATGGCAATGATGGCGTTTCCAGCCACAAGCCCATGTCGTGGTTATATTTGGCGGTGACAGTACAAAACGGTTCCGTACCGACAAAGCGGTGAGTAACACCCAGTGCCGGGGCCAGGTATTGGCGGAATATTTTCAGATCGATTTCGGTATAACAGTCATCCGCGACACCTTGGTCTTTAATGAAATAACAAGGAAAAGTCGCGCGGGAAATCATATATTCCGAGCCGGGGTGTACAGTAAGATTGGCAATATCTTGTGTGCCTTCGAGCACTAATTGCAGCCGGTCTTCATACGGAAAACGCGAATTATCTTCTTTCACCAAAAACAGATGTAGCCAATCACACTGAGCGGCAGCCTGTCGCACCAAATATTGATGCCCACGAGTAAAGGGGTTGGCATTCATGACGATGCTGCCGATTTTCTGCCCTGGCTGGCGTAATTGACTTAATTGTTTAGCGTAGCGCGACAAACGGCAGTCGCTATTCTCCATCAGCACCACAATACCGGGGACACTGGCAATAGGATAAAAACCACAAGCTTTAAATAAGCTCTCGTTTTTAGTTTTGGTATAAATAAACAAATGGCTGTGATGGCGCTCATAGGCCAGATTTACCAGCTCTGTTGCCAGTGTCAGCGCCAACCCTTCGCCCCTCACCTGCTCGCTGATGGCCACACATTTGATAATATTGCCGGCAATACCACCACAGGCCACCAGCTTTTCATTACGGCTTACGGTAATAAACACCTCAACGGTGGTGTCTATATTCAGATCATTCGCACGTAAGAAGCGTGTTATTTCTGCAATCTGCTGATGGTCTGAACGATTAACTCGACTAAATACCGTATCCATAATTCACTCTCTACCATAACGTTTACATAACAAATAAAAAACAAGTTTATTCATTTGCAATAAAATAAATAAAAATTAAATTTTAAATAAAAAATTCACACAAAAACAACAAGATAAAATAATTTTACTTGGGTTTATTTTTAATTTTAATTAATTCGTGAGCACATGCTAAACATAAAAACAGCGTGGTTAATTGACCTATTTCACATATAAGAGAGTAAATATAAGTTATTTAATGGTTTTAATTTTCTTAATTATTAATAACTATTTTTATTTCTCTTAGCTATTTAATTATTTCTTAAATTAACTTATGTTAATGCCAATGTAATAGCCCATATGTTAATTAAGGTGAGTAATGTGTCGACCCCCTCTGCCGATCGCTTTACATCAGGCAAATTAAAATGGCGCAGCCGGATATGGAGCCGGTTGCAAAATATGGCTTTCCCACTGCGCATATTTCTTCTGCTATTAACCGTCTCTATTCTGTTAGTCGGGGCGCTGGATCGCTTTCTCAGCCATAACTTTGAGCAATACTTGCTGGATCAAGTCAGTAAAACCGCAATGAATCAGGCCAAAATAATTGCCTCAATGGATTCGGTAGTGAATGCCGTTAAACATCGCGATAAAGCGCAATTGGCCCACATTGTCGGGCGACTTGGAAATACATCAGACCTTGATTACCTCGTCATTGGGGATACTCAGTCAATTCGCCTGTATCACCCCAATCCTGAGATGATTGGCTACCCGATGCAATGGACCAAACCCGGCGCACTGGAAAGGGGCGAGAGCTACATTATTTTTGGTAAAGGCTCTATCGGCGAAGCCATGCGGGCTAAAACCCCCATCCGCGATGAACAGGGGAAGATCATTGGCGTGGTTTCTCTGGGTTATCTGATCAGCAAAATAGACCACTGGCGGCTGATTTATCTGCTGCCACTCACCCACTCTTTTATCCTCGTGCTGGGTGTATTGCTACTGCTGTCATGGCTGTTTGCCCATCATATCCGCCGCCAGATGATGGGGATGGAACCGAAAGAGATCGCACGCGTATTGCGCCAGCAAGAAGCTTTGTTCGGGGCCGTATTTGAAGGGCTATTAGCGGTTGATCCTGAGGGAAGGATCACTGCAATCAATCAAAATGCGCGTAAAATGCTGCACATCTCCGCCACGCCACAGCAATTGATTGGCCGAAAAGTCAGTGAGGTGGTCTCTCCTGACCACTTCTTCCTCGATCAAAGTGGCGATAACCGCCAGGATGAGCTGTGTACCTTAAATGGCTTAAACGCCATTGCCAACCGGGCGGGTATCTGGTCGGAAGAGGGCGTATTTCAAGGCTGGGTGGTGAGTTTTCGTAGTCAGGATGATATTCATACTCTCAGTGCCCAACTCAGCCAGATTAAGCAATATGTCGAAAATCTGCGCACGGTGCGCCATGAGCATCTCAATTGGATGTCGACCATGAGTGGGCTGTTGCAGATGAAAGAGTTTGATCGGGCACTGGAAATGGTCAAAACCGAATCCTCTTCTCATCAAGCACTGATTGATATGTTGCGCACCGCATTTAATAACCGGCAAATTGCTGCGTTATTATTTGGTAAATACCACCGGGCCAAGGAGTTAGGGCTGAATTTGAACTTTGTCCCCGGCTGCCAGTTAAGTCATTTACCCACCACTATCGGCGAAAATGAACTGGCTGCCATCGTGGGGAATCTGCTGGATAATGCGTTTGAGGCCAGCCTAAAAAACCCTGAAGGTGATAAGCAAGTTGAAATTTATCTGTCCGATGAAGGTGATGATGTGATTTTAGAAGTCGCCGATCACGGCTGCGGTATCGACCCACAATTGCAAGATAGCCTGTTTGAACGGGGTGCCAGTTCTAAAAATTCAGATGAACACGGCATCGGCCTGTATCTGGTCGCCACCTATGTGCAGCAAAGTGGCGGCACCATTACGATAGAAGAGAATCCGCCACGCGGCACCTTATTTACCGTCTTTATTCCGAAGACACATTAATTTCAAAGACGGGGAGACCCCATGGAATGTCTTAATATTTTAGTGGTAGAAGACGAAACACCACTGGCAGAAATGCATGCAGAATTTATCAAGCAAAGCAGCCATTGCCATGAAGTTTGGCTGGCAGGCAATTTGCAGCAAGCCCGCAGTATGGTGGCTCGCTTTCATCCTGATTTAATTCTATTGGATAACTATTTGCCCGATGGTAGCGGCTTGGCATTATTGCGCGAACTGACCTTGCAGGGGTTCTCTGGCGGGATTATTTTTGTCACTGCGGCCAGTGACAGCGAGACGGTCTCTGAAGCTATCCGCTACGGGGTTTTCGATTACCTGATAAAACCGGTGGCCTACGAGCGACTCGAACAATCTCTGGCTCGCTACAGCCATCGCCATCAAGTTTTGCAAGATGGTACCAAAGTCAATCAGCGTCAGATTGATGAAATGTACAATACCTATGCGCGTGGCGAGCAAAAAGTGACCTTGCCATTGGGTATCGACCAAATGACATTGGATAAAATTCAGACGCTATTTAGTGATAATGCCGACGAATACACCGCTGAAAATGTCGCGAAAATCCTTGGATTAAGCCGCACTACCGCCCGCCGGCATCTGGAGTTCTGCGCCGCTAATCATGCCCTACAAGCCGAGATTATTTATGGCAAAGTGGGCCGACCACAGCGTATCTACCACAGTAAAAAATCAGTGTGACCATTCCTGAACGCCCTCTCGCGCTCCCTATCCTTCTGTGGAGCGCTGGGCTTTTCATGACGAATAGCTTATTTCTCCAGCAGATTTTTCCCGCATATGTTAAGCCTCTTACATTTTTGATAACAATTATTGCCACCCTAATGATTGATGAGCATCATGCAAGTCTATGTTCCGCAATAATGAAAAATCATGATTAATGTCGCGTTGATAGATGACCATATTGTTGTCCGCTCTGGTTTTGCCCAGTTATTATCGCTGGAGAAAGATATACGAATTATTGGCGAATATGGATCAGCGGCAGAGGCCTGGAGTAATCTGCCCGCGATAGATGTACACGTCGCCGTAATGGATATTTCAATGCCAGACGAAAGCGGGTTAAGCCTGCTCAAGCGCCTGCGCCAGAAAATGCCACATTTTCGTGCCATTATTTTGAGTATTTATGACACTACCGCATTTGTGCAAAGTGCTATGGATGCTGGTGCCAGCGGCTATCTGACTAAGCGCTGTGGCCCGGATGAGTTGGTTCAGGCGCTACGCACTGTCAATGGCGGTGGCCTCTATTTGTGTGCCGATGCCCTGCGCGCCTTGCGCCATATGCCGCAGCAGCCGCAACAACTGGCAGTATTGACACCGCGCGAGAAAGAAATTTTCCAGTTATTAATCAATGGAATTAGTGTCAAATCTATTGCTGATCAATTATCACTCAGCCACAAAACTGTCCATGTTCATCGCGCCAATATTCTGGGCAAACTGAATTGCGAAACGACGGTCGAGCTGGTGCACTTTGCGCTGCAACATCAATTACTGGCAGGGAACTGACATGTGGCAATTGCGCTCAGTGGGGCTATCGCTGTTTCTGGCTATTTTCTTCTCACTGAGTTGGCTGGCGCTGTGGACCATTAGTTTTTATCTGAGTGACGATGGTTTACACGCCGTTTTATTACTGCCGCAAGGTCTGCGGCTGGCATTGATGATATTGCTGCCGCGCCGCTATTGGTCAGTCTTGTTACTGACGGAATGCGCCGCATTGTGGTGGCTGCACAGTGAACAATTACAGCCTACCGTATTGATTATGCTGTCACCTTTCCTCAGTTTGCTGCCCGCCGTGCTGACCCAACGTTTTTGGCACCATTACACCCTTTATTGGCAACGGCTGTTGATATTGCTCGCCGCCGTCACCGGTAACAGCCTGCTACATGGATTGGTGCTGGGCTTCTGGTTGCCGTTACCGTTAACCCAGATACTGCTCGCCACCTTTACCGGCGGCATTCTGTTAGTGCCGTTCACCTATCTCATCTATGAATATTTAAAGCAACAGCATATCCGCAACTTGTTCTCTCAACAGATGCCCGATCCACCGCTGCGCACCTCGCTGCTGATTTGGTGCTCACTTATTTTTGCCATTGGGGTTTGCGTGCAAATCGCTATTGCCCCCAATATGGAGCGATTGCTGCTGATTTTTGTCTTTCTGCCCAATGTGTTTATGGCTTACAAATTCGGCTGGCAAGGTGGGGTGTTGGCGGCAGTGTTAGGCAGCCTGATGATAACCGTGACCCGCCAGGCCAGCGGGGCATTTCATGATTTGGCTGAACTGGAATTATTTCTCTCCACTCAAGCGCTGTTAGGGCTGACATTGGGGATCGCTATCAGCCGCCAACAGCAATTAGCACAACATCTGCACCGTTACCGCAATCAGTTGGAGCAAGAACTGCAAACCCGCCGCAAACTGATGAAACGCTTAGTGCGTACCGAGGAAGATGTGCGCAAAGAAATTGCTCGCGAGCTGCACGACGAAATCGGCCAAAACATCACCGCGATTCAAATTCAGGCGATGCTGGTCAACCGCAGTGCGCCCTCCCCAGCGGCACAATCTGCAGCTAATCAAATCAGTAGCTTATCACAACGTATTCACCAAACCACCCGCCAACTGCTACGCCAATTGCGCCCACCGGTGCTGGATGAAATGCCATTGGATCAAGCCCTACACCATCTGGCAGAAGAGTTTGCTTTCGCCGAGCAAGGTATTCATTTCCAATTGGATTATGCACTGCCCGCGACACCCGGCGAAGATGTAGTGGTGTTTACACTTTACCGATTGGTGCAGGAACTGCTCAACAACATTAATAAGCACGCTAATGCCAGCAATATTCAGGTTAGCCTGCGCCTGTCCGACAATATCATCACATTGGAAGTCCGTGATGACGGCACGGGAATTCCCGTGCAACCGCAAGGCGGCGGATTGGGTTTGCGCGGTATTGAAGAGCGCGTGCGCGCTCTGGGCGGCGACTGGTTATTGCAACGCCGTTTAGGAACCCGGGTGGTGGTCAATCTGCCCACCCATGTCCGCACCAGCGACTCTGTGAGCCTGCCCACAGAACTGAATCAAACCTCCTCATAACTAAGCATTATTCCTAACCGTCTACAACCTTGTCTCATCTCTTTTACTTTTTCCTTCCTTACACTCAACACAATTACCGGAGGAGTCCATGTCAGCACCGCCATTGTCGTCAAAGACTTTACCCCCTGAGCCTTTGACGCCGGAACAGGTGAATGCGCGCTATCGCTACTGGCGTCCACGCCTGATGGCCGCCATGGTGATGGGCTATGCCGCCTTTTATCTCACACGCAAAAGTGTCAACTATGCCATGCCAGTGATGCAACTGGAGTTGGGGTTGGATAAAGGGGATATCGGCTTACTGGGCACCCTGTTTTATTTGGCCTACGGCGGCTCAAAATTTGTGTCCGGCATCGTGAGTGACCGCACCCAAGCGCGCTGGATTATGGGCATCGGTTTGATGATGACCGGGATACTGAATGTGGTGTTTACCCTGTGCCACTCTCTGCCCGCCTTGTTGGTGGTCTGGACTTTAAATGGTTTCTTTCAGGGTTGGGGATGGCCGCCTTGTGCCAAATTACTCAGCACATGGTATTCGCGCAATGAGCGCGGAACCTGGTGGGGGTGTTGGAATACCTCCATCAGTATTGGCGGGGCTGCCGTGCCATTGTTATCAGCCTTTCTGGCCTCGCACTATGGCTGGCAGTCCGCACTGTTAGTACCAGGGGCCATCGGCATCGTATTAGGTATTTGGCTATGTTGGCAATTGTGCGACAAGCCACAACAGCAAGGTTTGCCGACCATCGGCCAATGGCGGCGTGACCCGCAGGATCAGTGGCAAGAGCAGCAAAGCCCACCAATGCCGATGGGGCGTATTTTTCGCGATGCTATTTTGCGCAATCGCACCATCTGGCTATTAGGCGTTTCTTATGTGCTGGTCTATCTGATCCGCATCGCCCTCAATGACTGGGGCAATATTTGGTTGGCGGAGAGCCATGGCGTCAATTTGCTCAGTGCCAACGCCACTTTATCGCTATTTGAGTTAGGTGGGTTATTTGGCGCGTGGTTCGCTGGCTGGGGGTCGGATTTGTTATTTCGTGGTCAGCGCGCACCAATGATTTTGTTATTCGCACTGGGGCTGTTTCTGACCATGACCGCCCTGTGGCTGGCACCGGTAGATAACTATCCACTGCTGTCCGTGACCTTTTTCAGTATTGGTTTTTTTGTTTTTGGGCCACAGATGCTCATTGGCCTGGCGGCCACCGAATATACCCATAAAGATGCTGCCGGTACGGTCACTGGGTTTCTCGGGTTATTTGCTTATCTCGGGGCAGCTCTGGCGGGGTGGCCGCTGGCACAAGTATTACAACATTATGGCTGGCAAGGCTTTTTTGCCCTGTTAACACTGGCATCGGCTGGCGTTGGGTTGTTATTGATGCCGCTGCTGATGACCGGCATTAATCGATTAAAAACAGTCCGTTAAGCAAGTTAAAACCATAGATTAAGTCAATAAAAGTACGTTAAACAAAGTGAGTTATACCCTACAACGGTCATCTTTATAACTACAACTCTGATTGCCCCCGGCAACGGGCGCATAAGAATATAAAAAGGATAATGTTATGAAACTCTTACCTCTCTCAGCATTCGTCGCCGCGGGCCTCGCACTGAGCGCCTTTACCACTGTCGCCAAAGCGGAAGGCCGTTTGGTGATTTATTGCAGTGCCACCAATGCGATGTGTGAAGAAGAAGCCAAAGCGTTCGGCGAAAAATACGATGTCAAAACCAGCTTTATTCGCAATGGCTCCGGCAGCACACTGGCTAAAGTCGATGCAGAGAAAAAGAACCCACAGGCTGATGTCTGGTATGGCGGTACTCTGGATCCGCAGTCTCAGGCCGGTGAAATGGATTTACTCTATCCCTACGCCTCTCCTAATCTGGCGCAAATCATGCCGCAATTCCGCGATCCGGCCAAACGCAAAGGTAACTATTCCTCTGCGGTATATATCGGCATCTTAGGATTGGGGGTGAATACCGACCGCCTGAAAGAAAAAGGCCTGCCAGAGCCGAAGTGCTGGAAAGACCTGACCAACCCAATTTACAAAGGTGAAATCCAGATTGCCGATCCGCAAAGCTCTGGCACCGCCTACACCGCACTGGCCACTTTCTCACAATTGTGGGGTGAAGATGCCGCATTCGATTACCTGAAAAAACTCAATGCCAACGTGTCGCAATACACTAAATCTGGCATCGCCCCCGCCCGTAATGCCGCACGTGGTGAAACCACCATCGGCATTGGCTTCTTACATGATTACTCACTGGAAAAAGAAAAAGGCGCACCGCTGAAACTGATTTCACCTTGCGAAGGTTCTGGCTATGAAATTGGCGGCGTCAGTATTCTGAAAGGCGCACGGAACCTGGATAACGCCAAGTTATTCGTTGACTGGGTATTGTCAAAAGACGCGCAAGAGTTGGCATGGCAGAAAGGCCAGTCTTACCAAATTCTGACCAACACCACCGCAGCGACCTCCCCTAACTCACTCAAGCTCGATGACTTGAAATTGATTAATTACGACATGGACACTTACGGTGCCACCGAAATGCGTAAGAAGTTGATCACCAAGTGGGTCAATGACGTCAAGATGGGCAAATAGCAGCCGACAAAATAAGCGAACCATAAAATAACTTAGCGCTTTTTCTATAACCAAGTCCTTGGCGTTGCAGTGAACACTGCTGTAGCGCCAAGGATGAAGGTTAGATCTGGGGAACACCATGACTCACTCACATGTTCTGCGGCTCCCGCAGACACGGGATACCATTTTCTATTGGTTGGCTTTCTCCGTGGCTGCTTTTGCCTTACTACCTGCGTTCAGTTTGGATTATGGCCTACTTGATGCCAGCCGTTCTGAGCTACTGGCCGCCTATGGCTGGTCAAGCTTAAATATCAGTACTGTATGGTTTGCCTTGCCATTAGTGCTGCTTTTCCGGCCGCTTTCGCCCCAAGGGCGCGAACATCGTGCTCGCCACCTATTTGATGCCGGCTACGCCCTATTTTGCGCCTTATTCGTGGTGATCACCTCAGCCTGGGTCGAGCGCGGGCTGGGTTTCGCGACTATCGGGTTGTTCATCGCCTTGGGCGCTGTCATTACGTTAGCGCTAGCTCGCCTTGAATGGCTGGGAGGCGATCGTTTTGTCCTCGGATCGCTGGTCACCATTATCGCGCTAATCAGCGTCTTTATTCTGTTTCCTAGTATCGCTATCTTCATTCCGGTGTTTACCGATGAAAGCGGGGCTTTTGCGCCATGGCAATTTATGGCCATCCTCGGGCAAGCGCATATCCTGCAAGTAATCTGGAACTCATTTGTGTTGTCGGTGGCGGTGGGGATTGGCTGCACCTTCTTTGGCATGGTGTTAGCCATATACACCACGAGAATTGCTAAACGCTCAGCATTGCTGGGGCGAATCTTCTCAATTCTGCCAATTGTCACTCCGCCATTCGTGGTTGGGTTGGGTGTCACCTTGATGATGGGCCGTTCCGGTTACGTGACCGAGTTAATGGTCACTTGGTTCGGGCTGACCAATACTAACTGGCTCTATGGTTTTACCGGTATTTGGTTGGCGCAAGTTTTAGCCTTTACGCCGATGTCATTTATGATCCTCGACGGCGCAATTAAAACGATTCACCCGTCACTGGAAGAAGCCTCCTATACCTTGCGCGCCAGCCGCTGGCAGACTTTTCGGCAAGTGTTTCTGCCGCTGTTAAAACCGGCATTGGCCAACTCATTCTTGATAGTCATCGTACAATCACTGGCGGATTTCAGTAACCCGCTGGTATTGGGGGGGAACTTTGACGTGCTCGCCACGCAAATCTACTTCTATATTACCGGCGCACAACTTGATTATCCGGCGGCCTCGACCCTGGGTGTCATTCTGCTGATGTTCTCGCTGTTTATCTTCTGTATCCAGTATATGTGGATAGGCAAGCGCTCCTACGTCACCATCTCCGGTAAATCTTCGCGTGGTGATGTTCAGCCATTACCGGTCTCTCTGGTGTGGGGCACAACCGCCATGTTGTATGTGTGGATTGCGTTTAACGTGTTGCTGTATGGCAGCATTTTCTACGGCAGTTTTACCGTCAACTGGGGGGTTGATTATACCCTGACACTGAATAACTTTAACCAGCTATTTGGGCAAGGATTCAGTGATGGCGCATGGCCTTCGCTGCTCGATACGCTGCTCTATGCGGGTATCGCCGCCCCTATCACCGCTGCTCTGGGTCTGCTCATTGCCTATATCGTGGTGCGCCAGCAATTCCGTGGCAAAAAAACTATCGAATTCAGCACGATGCTATGTTTCGCCGTACCGGGCACTGTTGCTGGGGTTTCCTATATTCTGGCCTTTAACAGTGCGCCGGTATATCTGACTGGCACTGCTGCCATCGTCATTATCTCCATGGTGATGCGAAATGTGCCCGTCGGGATACGTGCCGGGATTGCGGGTCTTGGGCAACTGGACAAATCGCTGGATGAGGCCTCGCTCAGCTTACGAGCGGGTTCGCTGCGTACCGTGATTTATATTTTGCTGCCATTGCTGCGTCCGGCAATTTTATCGGCGCTGATTTATAGCTTTGTGCGGGCGATGACTACCGTCAGTGCCATTGTTTTCCTGGTGACACCGGATACGCGAGTCGCCACCTCCTACATCCTTAACCGGGTGGAAGATGGTGAATATGGCATCGCAATTGCCTATGGCTCAATTCTGATTGTGGTGATGCTCGCCATCATCTTCCTGTTTGATTATCTGGTTGGCGAAGCGCGTATTGCCCGCTCGAAAGCCAGTAATGCTGAATAACGGCGCACTGATAAGGCTTAATATGATGACTAACGAAAACTATGAATCTGATAAGAAACAGGGATCTGATAAGAAACATTTTGTCGAACTCAAACATGTCAGCAAGCGTTTCGGCACCAATACCGTTATCGATGATTTAAATCTGGCTATTCCAAAAGGCGAAATGGTCACACTATTGGGGCCGTCCGGTTGTGGCAAAACCACCGTGTTACGCTTGGTTGCTGGGTTGGAAAAACCCACTGGCGGGCAAATTTTTATCGATGGTGAAGATGTCACTGACAGATCAATCCAGCAGCGCGATATTTGTATGGTATTTCAGTCCTATGCCCTGTTTCCGCATATGTCGCTCGGCGAAAACATTGGCTATGGCCTAAAAATGTTAGGTCGCCCGAAAGATGAAATTCGCGAACGAGTGAAAGAAGCGCTGGCACTGGTTGATTTAGACGGGTTTGCTGACCGTTTTGTTGATCAAATATCGGGGGGGCAACAACAACGTGTCGCACTGGCAAGGGCGCTTATCCTGAAGCCCAAAGTGCTGCTGTTTGATGAACCGCTCAGTAACCTGGATGCCAACCTACGCCGCAGCATGCGCGATAAAATTCGTGAATTACAGCAGCAGTTCAATATTACTTCGCTGTATGTTACGCACGACCAAAGCGAGGCTTTTGCCGTTTCTGATACCGTATTGGTCATGAATAAAGGCAAAATCATGCAAATTGGCGCGCCGCAGGAATTATACCGCCACCCAGCCTCTCACTTTATGGCCAGTTTTATGGGGGATGCCAACGTCTTCCCAGCACGGATCAACAGTGATAGTGTCGAAATTTTTGGTTATCACATTCCTCGCCCACAAGGATTTGCTGATGGATATCAGCAAACTACAGTGGGAGTAAGGCCTGAAGCCATTACCTTGAGCCAACAAGGTGACTCAAGTCAGCGCTGCACGATCAATAAAGTGGCTTATATGGGGCCACAATATGAAGTTCTGGTGGATTGGCAAGGCCAATCATTATTATTGCAAGTGAATGCCACGCAATTACAACCGGCCCCCGGCGACAGCTATTATCTGCAAATTCATCCGTATGGCATGTTCGTCTTAACGGATGCTCCAGAATAAATACCCTGGCGGGCAGTGCGATAGCACCACTACCCGCCATTTTACCGGTTATCAAATCGTTTTTTGTGGGTAAACATTGAGCTAAAAGCTAAAAATCTCAACAAGTTGCACAAACTGTAAGCAAACAATCCAAATTTACTGTTTCCCCTTTGACATGTTCCTCATACCTCGCTATTATTCGCCCCGTTCACACGATTCCTCTGTAGTTCAGTCGGTAGAACGGCGGACTGTTAATCCGTATGTCACTGGTTCGAGTCCAGTCAGAGGAGCCAAATTAGAGAGGCCCGCTTAGGAAACTAAGCGGGCTTTTTGCTCTTCCCATTGATCATCATAGTGGGATTCTTAAAGCATCATTATAAATTTTTCACTCCCCCATCACTGATGAATCCATTATAAAATTATTTGCTATCTATCTGATATTTATACTGGAATAGTTCATACGACATATCATAGAAGTTTCCTATGTGCAGCGCTGAAAAATCGGATACATTTACAGTTAAAATGATTATTTGACTATTTCTTCTCTCTTTTTGAATGGTTGATTCGCATTTCAATAAAAAAAATCCTAACTCTTTTATAATCAATTCACTAAGCATAATAATGCTGATGGGATGAATTTGGTTAAGCAACTTCTACATGAGTAAGAATCTTTTCTTGATAATCTATAATTAGAGATTAAAATCACCGAAATAGTACCTTACCTATACGCTAAATAATTCGTGTGGCAGGAAAGCGGCAAGCGAGAATTCTCTGATGAGTCAGTGATTCGGGTGATTAAAGGTCGCCAATGCACATACAGTTTGTAGTATGACGGGTATAATAATAGTTTGAGCATCGGCAATAGCAGTTCTTGTTTATCTCATCTTGGGTAATCATTTAAAGTCGATCGATGCGAACGAGCAGCAGTGAATTAACTCTGCGAATCCCAAGATACAACGGTTTACGGAGATAACATGACAAAATCAGTGATGATAGTTGATGACCACCCAGCAATTCGTGTCGCCATTCGTGCGTTACTGTCGCAAAGCAATGAATTTTCAACTATTTACGAATCAGTTGATGGCAGTGAAGCTTTGGAAACATTAAAAAATAATCCTGTTGATCTGGTTATTATTGATATTGAACTGCCGAACTTTGATGGTTTCTCGTTGCTAAAAAAACTGCAGCAACGGGGTTTTACCGGTAAGTCATTATTTCTGTCAGCTAAGAATGAGCAGGTTTTTGCTGTGCGAGCATTGCAAGCTGGTGCGAATGGTTTCATTAGTAAAAATAAAGATATTAGTGAAATCCTTTTTGCTGCACAAAACGTATTACGTGGGTATTCTTTCTTCCCATCTGAAACCTTGACCCAATTAGCTGGGCAACCTTCAAGCCATGATCCTGTCAATCGGGCTCGCTTGTTGTCAGAGCGCGAGATTAATGTTTTACGGTACCTGGTCAATGGTCTCTCTAATAAACAGATTGCCGATGAGATGTTTATCAGTAACAAGACTGTCAGTACCTATAAAACACGTATCCTAACTAAATTAGGACTAAGTTCTGTAATTGAACTGGCAGATTATGCACATACCCATAATTTGGTATAGCTCAGCCAAATCTAATTTACTGCGTACAGCGTTATCTTTATATCGTTGCTTCCGTTTACGCATTTTACTGTGCTGTTTGCTATTACTTAGTGGGCAACTTTATGCAGCCCCAATAGCGAGTCGTCAGGGATGTGATACTGGTCAACCATTGACAATACACAGTATCGCGAACAGTTACAGTGAAGACTTACTGCTTCCCCCGTCCACTGATGCGCGTCAATCAAGCCGGCGCACTGTAAAAGTGGGCGTGGTTATTGATGCGAATACACCCTTTGTCGTGAATCGCGATGATACTGCCATTGAAGGTATTGTTGCGGATTATCTGAAAATAATCAGTGATGCCAGCCAACTCTCTTTTCAGATGATTGGTTATTGTGATTATGGCTTGGTATTGAATGCATTAGAAAATGGCCAGGTTGATTTAATGGCCGGCACCCCGATGCCCGCTCAGCCAGGGCTCATTGCTTCCCATGCCTTCTTTACTAACCGGCATGTGGAAGTTCGCAGCAAAAATTGGGACCCCACCAAACGCACCCATCCGGAAACCGTGGCCATCGTGAATAATGAGCCCCTCTCACCGGAGTTTTTATTTAATTATCATGCCGATAAAATCGTCGCCTATCCGAATCAATTACAAGGATTACTGGCGGTTGCCTATGGTAATGCCGATGTGTTTGTCGCCAATGCCACATCAGCCAACTATTTGATTGACCAATTACAACTGCTGACACTGCAAATTCGTAATTTTGCCCCTTATCACCCTGCCCCTTACACCTTCCTGGCGTTGGAAAAAAACCAAAAACTGATCGATTACATTAATCAGATTTTGGAATTACTGCCCAGCCGAGCCACAGGTGATATTCAACAGCGTTGGTTTGGCAGTAAGCATCATTACAATATTGATGCAAAATTACTGCTTACAGAACAAGAAGTTACCTGGATTCAAGATCATCCAGTGGTGACATATGTGGCTCCATTGGATCTGGCTCCGCTGATTTTTCGTGATCGCCAAACCGGCGAAATGGCCGGTTTTTCTGTCGATCTCATTGATATTATTTCACGCCGAACCGGGATTAAATTTAAACCGGTTTACACCAAAGATACCGGTGAATCGATGCGTGATTTTATTGCCGGGAAGATAGATATGCTGCCCATCGTGGCAGTCCGCAATGGTCAATACGGCAACAACCTTTACTCCTTGCCTGTCGCCCAATCCTTATGGGGCATTTTGACGCGAGAAGACCGCACGGATATCAACAACGTCGCAGATTTAGCGGGGAAACGGGTTGGCATACAGGCGGGCAGTACTTCCGGTGGAATTATTAGCAATACTCTTTTGGCCCAAAAAATTACCTTTGTAGACGCACCTGATACCATGACATTGGTGCGGTGGTTACAACAAGGGAAAGTCGATGCGATTATCAAAAATATGATGACCGCCAACTACCTGTCAGCACAGAATTTCACACCCAACATTAAAACGGTTGCCGTCACCGGAGAAGAACCCTTGATGATGGCATTTGCTATCAGCCCGCAATTACCTGAATTAAAAGCCATCATTGATAAAGTCATTGAGTCAATTCCTCCGGAAGAGTTAGACAATCTGATCAGTGAATGGAGTACATTCAAACCCAAACCAACGACCTTTGATGAGCGCTCATTGGAAAATGAGTGGCTAATGTTGGCGCTAAAAATAAGCTCCGGTCTGCTGCTGATCTTTGGTCTATATCTTTGTTATCTGGTGTTCAATAAACGCCGTCAGGCCAAGTTGTTACAGGCTCGTTTGCGGCAACAAGAGTCCATCATTAATGCCCTGCCATTCGCTGTTTTTATTCGCACCAAAAAAGGCGAATTAGCGGTTTATAACAACCACTTTGCCGCTGCGCATCAAGATAAGCTGAACGACATGCTCAATCAGAAGACTGAGCAAGCCCAATGGCCAATGACCAGCCCACTTGATCGCGAGATAGATAAGTATTGTCGTTATGTCTTACGAGACAGACAGCCCCAAATGGTGGATTTATCTCTTGAGATCAACAATGAGTTGCGTGATATCTTCCTGTGGATTATTCCTCTGGATAATGCGGAGCGCAGTCTGCTAGGCGGCTGGCTGGATATCAGCCAACGCAAAACTGTTGAGCGCGAACTTGAAGCAGCCCGTGTCGAAGCTGAAAGTGCTAACCGCACCAAGAGTACATTCCTGGCGACCATTAGCCATGAACTGCGCACACCAATGTACGCCATTATGGGGTTATTGGAGCTGGAAATACGCAGTGACCAGCCGGTGGATAAAAACACGCTGGTAACAGTATCCAAGTCGGCTCAATCGCTGATGCTATTGCTGGATGACATCATCGACTCCGCTAAAATAGAAGCCGGGCAACTGAGTGTTCACCCTGCTGTGGTGGATTTCCGTCAGGAAATAGAGCGGATGTTCACGATTTATCAACCTATCGCCGATGAACGCAATCTGAGATTCTCTGGCTGGCTGGACGACCATATCCCTGATTTGGTGATGGTTGACATGCTGCGGGTTCGCCAGGTGATGGGCAATCTATTAGGGAATGCCCTGAAGTTTACCGAGCAGGGTGGCGTGTCAGTGGATATCACCTGGGAATCTATTGACGAGAAGCATGGCATAATGAATATCGATATTACGGATACCGGTATTGGCATTTCTCCTGCGGCACAGGCCACACTATTCCAGCCATTCAGCCAAGCCAATGAAGGCACATCACCACGTTTCGGTGGTTCCGGTCTGGGACTGTGGATCTGTCATCAATTGATTCACAAAATGGGTGGGGAAATAACATTAGAAAGTCAGCTGGGCAAAGGCACCAGTCTGTTTATTACATTACCGCTGGAAATTGCCACAACCAGTGATTTGCCACCGGATTCAATCATTGTCGACGTAGATGAAACGCAACTGAATCAGTTAAAAAACTTGCGTATTCTGGTGGTGGATGATTTGCCCGCTAACCGCCAGTTGCTTCAGCAGCAATTAGCCTTTATCGGTATCGAGCAAGTCATGACTGCCGAAAATGGCGCTGAAGCTTGGCAGATATTACAGCATTATAGTTTTGATGCCGTCATCACTGATTACAATATGCCGCTGATGAATGGCTACGAACTGGCCACCCATATCCGTAATAGTGCGACGATGAAAGATATGGTCATCATCGGTTGTACCGCAGATGCTCGGGAAGAAAGTGCCGCCCGTTGCAATGATGCAGGGATGAATGACTGCATGGTTAAACCTGTGACCATCGATACACTGCGCACCACTCTGCTGCGTCAGGAGATTATTGGCAGTTATGTGGATACGCCAGGGGTTAATGAGGTCACAGCACAGAATCGCAGCCAGGAAGAGATAATCTCAGGTGAGACCGAATCTCTAATTGTTACTCAACCACTACCGACTCTAGTGGCAGCGCAGAATAAGCTAAAATCCCTATCGGGAGGCAATGCCGAAGTGGAATTGCAATTATTACAATTTTTACTGGAAAGTAATGTGCACGATACAGCGGTACTGGCACAGCTGTATACGCGCCTCTCTAATGATGATGACGACACAACTTCTGCTGATATTTATAAAGAAATGGCGAGTCTGGTCCATCGGATTAAAGGCGGCGTACAATTAATTGATGCTCAGACGCTGGTAGATAGTTGTATTAAATTCGAATCCTTACTGCACGAACAAGACAGAAATGCTGTTCTGACTCATGGTATTGACTATCTGGCTCTATTGGCTGAGACGAACCAATTATTGGTAAAATTGATTGCTTCATACTCTGAAATAGATAGCACGTCACCATAAAATAGAAATTAAAATGATGTTATCCCTGAAAGCTCGTCAGACATTTTGACGGGCTTTTTTAATTTCTGATTATTTATATTTAATGACGAAAATACAGCCTTGTATAACAACCAGTCATAACTCATTGTAATAAATGTAAATTATCATTCAGCCTCATTTGAAATGGATAAGTTCCTACACGTTTTGTGGGAAATTTCATATATAAAACAAGGACGCCTCTCATTCTGCCGCCCTGACTTTCCCCTTACACTACCACCGGCCCCAAAATCGGATAGTGAATACATATATAGGAGGGTCATCTTCAACTTAATAATCGCTTATTTTGTTGAACGATAAAGATCTCCGTTTACAAAAATATATACCCTAAATAATTTGAGTTGCCGTCAACATGCACGCAGCTTGAAGAATGATGGGGAGATAAATCATAAATTTAAGTGGGAATCACATGGGAAAAACACTAATAGCGTTAGCGCTACTTACCCTACCGGGCATAGCGTTAGCAGCGACCTCAAATAACACCATCAAGTTTCAGGGAGAGGTTGCCGAGCAAACTTGTATGGTTGATATCAATGGCACAGCCAACACCCCCGTTGTTCTGTTACCAACCGTCTCGACCAGTAATTTGAATCAAGTTAATTCAATCGCCGGTAAAACTAATTTCACTATCAACCTTACCGGCTGCAATATCGCCATACAAGACACCAAAATCAGCTCCGTTTTTCAAGGGATGAATGTCACACCTGCAGGTAATTTGGGCAATGTTGGGACAGCAAAAAACGTCGCTATTCAATTGCTTGATACTAATGGCGCACCAATCCGTATGTCTGGAGGCAGCGTTTCAGTACCTGGAATTACGCTGGCCACGGGTGCGACATCTGCATCACAGGATTTAGCTGCACAATATATTACGGAAGAAGGTCGTGCGACAGCAGGGAGCGTTATTGCTTCAGCCCAATATGCGATCACCTACCCCTGACTATTCATGAAATACAAACTGTTTTATGAATATGTTGGCCAACCGGTAACGGAGCCGATAAAAACCAGAAAAAACAAGGATAAGTAAGCATTATGACACTGATTGCCCAAAAAATTATCGCCTGCTCGTTGTTGCTGCTTAGCGGCGTACCCTTATGGACGCAAGCCAGTGTTGTCATGACAGGGACACGAATCATTTATCCTGAAGGCACACGGGAGAAAGTGTTACAGCTTAGTAATAAGGATAACCACCCCAATTTAGTCCAATTATGGATGGATGACGGAAATAATCAGTCTTCGCCATCAAAAAGTGATGTCCCTTTCGCATTAACACCACAAATATTCCGTATGGAAGCCCAAAGTGGACAAGTAGTCCGTTTGTCATATATCGAGCATAATTTACCTAAAGATCGCGAATCGATTTTCTATCTGAATTTCTTACAAATTCCCGCCTTAAAAAAAGAAGACACGCAATCTGAGAACAAACTTGTTTTGATCGTTAATAACCGGCTGAAAGTCTTTTATCGCCCAGCAGCATTAAAGGAAAATGTCGACACTTTAGGTGAAAAGATCCGTGTCAGCCTGGAGAGTGCTAACGGTGACAAAATCAAGATACATAATCCTACGGCTTATTATATCAGCCTGCGTGATGCCAAACTGGTGAGTGGTGGGAAAACTATTTCATTTGCTACCAGCGAAATGTTTGCCCCTAACTCAACCACTGATCTGGCTTTCCCTGCTGGGGTTAAAGCCAAAAAAGGCGAATTGTTAACGCTGAACATGGTTAATGATTATGGCACCAACATTCCCTACGATTACCATTTGTAATGCTGTTGTGATGATGACCCTGAACGTGTCTGACGACAGAGATAATCCGTGAGGTTTGCCCCTTGGCTACCCTATTTGCTCACACAGAGTCTGTTGGTCAGTCATTCCGTGTCAGCAGCAGATGAGAGCAAGCAAGACGAATATGTATTTGAAGATGCGCTATTGCGCGGCTCATCTCTCGGCTTGGGCTCCATCTCTCGTTTTAATAAAAAAGACAGTTATGAAGCAGGCAAATACCAGGTTGATATCTATATGAACAGCAAATTTGTTGATCGTATCGAGCTGATGTTTATCACCAAAGGTGACGCTGTTGTTCCCTGTTTATCAGTGTCACAGTTGCTACAAGCGGGCGTTAACGAAAATGCGCTAGAAAACGCCAAGTTGGAAGATAACTGCCTGGATTTTAAAACTCTCCTGCCTGCCAGTGACTATCATTTCGATTATGCCAAATTGCGTTTTGATTTATCGGTCCCGCAACTGTTTGTTAAGCATGTCCCGCGTGGCTATGTTGACCCCCGTAATCTTACGGCAGGAGAAACCATTGGTTTCAGTAATTACAACTTAAACCAATATCATGTGAGCTATAACAAAGAGGGAATTAAACGCAGCACCAATTCAAGTTATTTGAGTTTGAACAATGGTATCAATGCAGGGATGTGGCGTTTTCGTCAACAAGGTTCTTTGCGCTACGACGCGACTCGTGGGGCAGACTGGACATCTAACCGGTTGTACAGCCAACGCGCCCTGCCCAGCATTGGCAGTGAAATAACATTGGGTGAGACATTCAGCTCTGGCCAGTTTTTCTCCAGTCTGGGGTTTAGCGGTGTGGCTCTAAGCACCGATGACCGCATGTTGCCTGAGTCCCAACGGGGCTATGCTCCTGTTGTCCGGGGGATTGCCCGAACCAATGCCAAAGTCACGGTATATCAAAACAATCGGTCGATTTACCAAAGTACCGTTTCACCCGGCCCATTTGAATTCAATGATTTATCTGCCACCAATTTTGGTGGTGACCTGACCGTTGAGATTCAGGAAGCCGATGGCAGTATCAGCACCTTCCAAGTGCCATTCTCCTCTGTACCTGAATCATTACGCCCCGGATATTCCCGCTACAACTTCGCAACCGGCCAGGTTCGTGATATGGGTAGCCATGAAGTATTCAGTGAACTGACTTACCAACGGGGGGTCAGTAACGCCATTACGGCCAATACTGGGGTGCGCATCGCTTCCGGATATCAGGCCGTTATGCTAGGAGGCGTTTTCACTCACTATATTGGGGCTTTAGGGCTGGATGCGACCTATTCACATGCCAGCCTCCCCGGTAATGCCAATTCACCCGATAATAGTGATTCATCCAACAGTACAAAACAGAATGGCTGGATGGCGCGTGCTTCTTTCAGCCGTACCTTTGAAGCGACCAACACCACATTATCCGTAGCGGGCTACCGCTATTCCACTGAAGGTTATCGTGATTTAAGTGATGTATTGGGCATACGGGCAGCTAGCCATGGCAAAGTATGGAGTTCAGGGACTTACCAACAGCGCAGCCGGGCTGAGATATCCCTTAACCAGAATCTCAATAATTACGGTTCGCTGTATTTAACCGCCTCTTCGCAGGATTACCGTAATTCGCGCAAGCGGGATACCCAACTGCAATTGGGTTATGCCAATACCCTATGGCGCAATACCAGCGTTAACCTTGCGGTTTCCCAGCAAAAAACCGGTGGAGGCAACAATGAAACTTACTTTGTCGACCCCGGCAGCGGTATGCCTGCAGCTAATGGAGCTAATCTCCTCGCGACCAATGAAACCGTGGTACAAATGTCCATTTCATTCCCATTAGGAGGCAGCCCGCAAGCACCTTATATCTCCGCCGGAGCGGTCAACAGCCGGGTCAGCGGTGCGAGTTATCAAACCTCCCTCGCCGGTGTGATGGGTGACGATCAGTCCTCCAGTTACAGCATGGACTTCGCGCGCAGTGAGCAGACCAAAGAAAACACCTTTAGTGGCAGTTTACAAAAACGTTTGCCGAGTACCAGCCTGAGCAGTAGTGCATCGCGCAGCCCTGGTTATTGGCAAGGTTCCGCCAGTGCGCGTGGTGCGGTGGCATTCCACAGCGGCGGAGTCACGTTGGGGCCGTATCTGAGTGATACCTTTGCGCTGATAGAGGCTAAAGGTGCCAGTGGGGCCAAAGTGATGTATGGACAAGGGGCGAAAATTGACCACTTCGGTTATGCCTTGGTCCCAACCTTGACACCGTATCGCTACAATACCATCACCCTCGATCCCGATGGGATGGATTTCAATACTGAACTTCAGGACGGCGAGCGGCAAATTGCTCCTTACGCGGGTTCAGCGGTGAAAGTTAAGTTCCGCACTCTCAGCGGATATCCCCTCTTAGTGACGGTCAGATTATCTGATGGTAGCCAGGTGCCTATGGGCGCGGTGGTTTACAGCACTGGCGGCACCACTGATAACAAGAATGGCGATACCTCCCCAAATCTGGAGATCGGGATGGTCGGCCAAGCCAGTCAGGCGTATTTACGTGCTGAACATGCCAGTGGAACGCTCCTATTGGTCTGGGGGGATGCCGCCAATGAAAGTTGCCAGTTAGATTACGATTTAGGCACGCCGAATAACGATAAACAGCTGTATAAACTCGATGCCTTGTGTGTCGTTGCCCAGCATTGAATCAGAGAAACAGTATGAATCCTATGACACGCTACCGCACTAATCTCTACCGAAGTAAGTCCCTTTTTTCCCATAGCTTGCGATTATTTTTATCACTCGTTTTATTGAGTTTCGCGGTGCCCGGTTATGCCCAATGTGTCTGGAAAGGCGCGAATATCGGCGGCGATAATTACGGCGCTTCATTGCAACTCGGCAGCATCAATATAACTAGCAACTACATTCAACCCGTTGATTCAATTCTGGCTTCCAGCATCATCAGCCTGGTACCTGCCCGCTTCTGGTCAGACCCTGAAGCCGTTATCTATGAGTGTGATGTGGCCGATAAAGACAGTTTATTTGAAGTATTTGCCACTAATGGCGATAGCAATGTCGGTGGCTACACCAATATGGGTGACAACTATTTTCAGACCTTTTTCCCTTATACCGCATTAAAACTGACTCACGTCGATAGTGGCATCGAGTTCAACCGAATCTGGCAGCAAGTCCCGCTAAAAAAATACGATGTGGTCGGCAATAAAATTCAGATTAAGGGTAAACATTTCAGCCAAATCCGTGCCGAGTTGAAAAAAGTGGGATCGGTGGATCGCACTCCAGGCCCTTCCAGCTGGGGGTGCCCTGGACCTGCGGCAGATAACTATTCCGGTAGCTACACTTGCAATCAACCCAATGGTTATGTGGTGTTCAAAGGCCCCGGCATGCCCGTGCCAGAAACCGGGTATGATTCAGCGACTAATTATCAGACTTGGGGAACGGGTCGCTATATGGCATTTGGTATGAATACCTCACCGGTTTCTATCCTGACACGTAAAAATACCTGTGTAGTGCGCAATGTTACACCCTATGTGGTTTTCCCCATTATTACTGTCAATGAACTCAAAGATAATCAAACACGTAGCGCAGAAATCACGGTCGATATCGAATGCCAATCCGGCACTGAATCGGGTATTAATCGTGGACAGACGGCGCTTGGCATCCAAACATCATTACCGGGGTATCTGATAGCGCAAGGGTTGGGGTTGGTCAATTCTGCTGGCGGTGTCAGCTACTTACTTTCCGACCATTATGGCACTGATAGCCGTATTGCCACGGGCGTTGGGATCAGCCTCAGTGACAGTAGCGGAAATGCCATGAATTTTGTTGGCTGGGGTGGGTGTATCAGCAATTGTGCCGCCACGACCAGTGCCGGTTGGTACCCGATTCTCACCGGGGCCAGTGCCAATGGCAGTCATGCCGCGGGGTTCAACAATTATCTACATCACTTTACCGCCACATTAAAAAAACTGCCTAACGGCACCCCTACCGCCGGTAAAATCGATGCCACAGCCTATGTTTTGGTGAAAATACAATGAGATATCTTTGTCTATTTTTACTGATATTCAGTGTTAATCAACCGTCTATCGCTGGCCTCGTTGCAGCCTCAACCCGAATAATTTATCAGCCAGAGTCACGCGAACGCACGTTGATGCTGGCGAATACCAATGATTACCCCGTCGTGGTGCAAACCTGGGTGGATGATGGGGATGTGGATAGCACGCCAGACCAAGCCAAAGCGCCCTTTATGGTGCTACCCGCAGTATTTAAAATGCAGCCGGGTGCTGCACAAGGGCTGCGCATCATTAATAAAGGTGACAACCTGCCCACGGATCGGGAATCAGTGTATTGGCTTAATTTGTATGAAATCCCACCCAAATCAAGCCGTAATACTGAGGCTTATGCTCAAGTGGCGATGGCAATGAACACGCAGATGAAGATTTTCTATCGCCCTAATGGATTAACACCTAAACCAGATGAAGCGATGAAAAAGGTTAGTTTTACCCTACAAAAACAAAACCAAATATATGTTCTCATTGCCCATAATCCCACGCCATATCACGTTTCTTTCGGTCAGATTCAGCTAAAAGATCGCCAACAAAGTTATACCATCGCGCAGGAGATGAACATGATGATGACGCCTTTCGCCCAGCGACAATATCAATTTGAGCACCCGCCTACATCACTCAACGGTGAACTCACCTTGGACTCTATTTATTTTGATGATGCGGGTAACCAAGTAAAAAACAGTCAGTTAGTCAAAGTGACACCGTAATACAGCCCAATAAATTTGAATGAAAATCAAATAGCAAGACTAGAAAATGCACAAGTTTGCTGAAAAACAAGCCAATAAGCTCATTCTCTCAGCAAACGCGCATTTTTAATGTTTTTCTACTTTGACAAACGCCACCACCCCCGCTATTATTCGCCTCGTTCACACGATTCCTCTGTAGTTCAGTCGGTAGAACGGCGGACTGTTAATCCGTATGTCACTGGTTCGAGTCCAGTCAGAGGAGCCAAATTTATGTTTTCATGCATCTTCACGAATCTTTATACGATTTAGATTCAACGAGTTAGTGTGAAAAGTCTTCCCGATGCATTTTCATTTCCCCCTACGCATCGGGCAAGATTGGTGGTCTGATTTGGGGTCATTTCAGTTCGATTATGGAGTGACCACCATATATCTCTGAACGACACAAAAATCCGCAGCTTAAAACCATCCGCTAAACCCTTCAAAGTTTCCGATTCTCACGGCCTGTACCTTTTAGTCAATCCAGGCGGTTCACGTCTACGTCTCGCAGAAAGAGCCGCTCGCTCACCGGAAAAATATTTCAAGTCAGTGACATAAAAGCAACCGAACATGGTCGGAGAACCACGCCGCTCGTCTTTTTGCCAGCATGAACAACCCTATTTCCCCGATAATTGGACACTTTCCGGCCACAGAACTGAAAATCCGTCATTTTATCGACCGACTGAAAGGCATCGCGAAAAAAGGTCTGCTGCGGGGTATCGACATTGACGTAACACTAGGTGGCAACAGTTTTACAAGTAAAAGAGACATTCTGTTCGGGAAATGTATCCGATGGGAAGAGAATATCAATCCGCACCAGCCCGGTTAATCGAACAACTGTGGGATAAACTGCTGTATGCCTAGTTTTATCGCTTCTGCCAGCTACTGGAATAAAGCTAGCCGGATGCGCCCTTAGACAACCACTGACAGGTCAGGAACGATCCTGTGCGTTTTCGCCCCTATCCGGGCAGGGGCCAGTGAAGTTGTTCAAGCTAATATAGTCGCAATTGTACGGAGTTCTGAATATTCGTGAATTATTATGGATCAATTTTGCTGGTCGTCAATTTCTAGTTCAGCCGCTATTTTCTCGCCAATGAACTCTTTGTTGCGGCTAACAAACCAATGGTCGCCATGTACCAAATACTGTTGGAAACGAGATGTGGTCTGCTCCGCCCACAGTGCCATTTCCTCTGCCTGAGTCACCTCATCCTCAATGGCAGAGAATACCGTGATTGGGCAAGATAACGGAGAATCATCCTGATAGTCATAACTCATCAACAATGGCATATCACGACGCATCCCTGGCAGGACTTTATTAATAAAATCAGCATCATCAATGTAAGATAATAAACCGAGTATTTTCTGTGCCGAATTACTGGTGATACTACTTTCACGCATTGTATCCTGATTCTTCCATTTTCCAGTTAGTTGTGGCGGCATAGTAGCAGAAGCAAAGAAATGTATCGGCGTTATACCGTATTTCCGACGTAATAATCGGCACAACTCAAAAGCAATAATCCCGCCATAACTATGACCATAAATAACCACCCCTCCTTGCCAATTATGCTGCTGTTTATCTTCCGCCAAAACATCTATGAGGACTTTCTCCAAATCATTAAGCAATGGGGTAAGGTGTGTGTAGAGAGCATCATGTAGGCGATTTTCTCTACCTGGTAGTTGTACGCTATAAACCTCACAATCCTCTGGCGGATTATATAAAAAATGAGCAAACATGGTGGCCCCAGCCCCCATAGAAGGAATCATAAAGAGTTTATTTTTTTTCAGCACGTCACCTTCTTTTCTCCTGATACATACGAACCATTTATTGACTACTTCTACCTCTTTATCAGAAGTAATTCCCGAGTCGTCTGAATCAACAGCATTCGTTTCTTGATTATTACTCAGCATCTGTTTTAGTTCTGAAGCCAGTACCAATAAACTTGGCCCTTTAGCTATTCTCATGAGTGGATAATTAATCTCAAGTTTCTGCTGAATCCAATGGCGCAACTGGTTCAGCATCAAAGAATCCATCCCAATGGAAGCTAACGATTTTGTTGATTCAATTTTATCAACAGTACAGCCCAAAATTTGTGCCAATGCTTGGGTGAGATGTTCAAGCAACTCCCGTTCCCCACCAGAGATATCCATTGCCTGAATTTTACTCCGTAAACTTTCGCTCTCTAATTGAGTATTTCTGACGCCATTTATATTTTTCGATAACAAGTGAGAAATGCGCTTATCCGAGCGTAGGTGTCTGAAATAATCAAAGAAACGCGGCCAGTCAATATTGGCAGTCATCCTGGTACTCACACCATCAAGGATTATCCGCTCAACGCTAGCAAGTGTTTGCTTTAGCGTCATAGTCAATAATCCCTGACTTTCAAGCACATTAATGATCAAATCAACATCTCGCGACATTCCAGCAAATTCGCCAAGAATACCGAAATTAACACTTTGTGCAGGTAACCCCCTCATACGCCGATAATCAACTAATTTATCAACAAAGTTATTTGCTGCTGAATAAATGGATTGCTCAGGAAAACCGAATATTGATGTCATGGAAGATATAATCAAAAAGAAATCAATGTGTTTATCTGGTAGCGCTTGATGTAAATTCCATGCCCCCATTGCCTTCGCTGAATATGCTCTACTAATATTCTCCCGTTCAATATTTTGGATGGTATTGTTATGCAATACCGCTGCGCTATGAATAATGCCACCTAGCGGGCCTAAAGCTTTTGCTTGAGTTACCATTTCAGCCACACTTGTCACGCAAGTGATATCAACTCGGAGCAAGAGTATCTGCACCTGACGTTGTTGTAGAGAATGTATAATAGCTCTGTCATAATCGGTTTTTGGCCCTCCGCGACTGGCGAGCACCAGTTTTCTGGCACCTTTATCTACCATCCATCGTGCCAGTTCAATTCCAAAACCTGTAGTACCTCCGCTAATCAGGTAGACCTTGTGCATATTCAGAACCAAATCCGTAGCAGGCAAGGCATTAATTGTTTGATTCTCCATATTAATAATAACTTTACCAATCGGTGTACCTTGTTCTTGATAAGCTAATGCAGCAGGTAATTCGTTGATAGGGAACGCCATAAAAGGCTGAGGAGGTAGTAAAGTGAGACCTTCACTCAGGTTGAGAACATTATTAAGAAGTTGCTTTTCAACTCCTGGAGTCTCGCCCCTCAAGTAAGATATATCCACCCTAAAGTAGCTGACATTACGGTTCCACAACTCTTGAAAAACAACCATATCCCCAACATTACTTTCGGCAATATCAATAAAACGACCAAGAGAATTCAAACAACGAATACCTTGAACAATCCCCCTACCCGTTAAATCATTGAGTACAACATTCACTCCCTTTCCATCCGTGTCGTCCATAATCTGGCAGTAGAAATTAAGTGATTGGCTGTCATACACAAATTTAATACCGAGACCTGATAAAAATATACGTTCAGTCTCTGTATCTGCGGTAGCAAAAATAACAACATTCAGTTTTTGAGCAAGATGGATAGCGGCAATTCCCAATCCGTTAGTCGCATGGTGGATAAGGAGTCTTTCGTCTGACCTGAGACCCGCTAATGAACATAGACAATGATAAGCAGTTAAATAATCAATAGGTAACGTTGCAGCTTGATCAAATGAAAACTGTGCTGGTTTATGAACGACATAATCCTCCCCCAGAATAACTGAACCAGCAATTGTATTTCCCGCTACTGCTAATACCTCATCACCACATTTAAATTGACTGACAATTGAACCGACCTGCGTAATTATACCGGAACATTGTTGCCCCAGTTGTTCATAAATCCCATTACCACAGTTTAAACTGGCTGCTTTAATAGCAATTTCAACCTCATTATCCTCCAGATTCGGAGCCATAACCTGATAAAACTGTGCTGAACTGAAATTACGTGGTATAGCCAAAAATGCCTGATAATGACCACTACTTGCTACTAATTCTTTAGTCAATGTATATGAATCGATTTTTTCCAGTCGCCTAATAAATAATAAATCATCACGCATAGCAAACTCACGCTCATTCCCACCAGAGGTTACTGAGGAAATTAAATTTGCTACTTGCTGTAATTCTTTACTATTAAGGCAACTGACATCTATAGTTTTACATACAGCCATTGGATATTCGTTACTCATCACTCTGGCAAGTCCAAATATTACTGACTCAATGAGATTTATTTTTTTATCTTCCGCAACTACCCTCTCTGAAGAATTAGTTAGATACCATATTATGGTTTGTAATTTATTTTCCATGATAGCATAATGAACATTCAGTATTTTCCACATCAATTCTTCTGTTCGCTCGTAAAGACATTCTACTTCTGTTCTACCGAAAGGAAGTGTTATAACTACCCTTCCTATCGCTGGGTAACGAGATTTTATTTTTTGTACTGTCTGTGTTACTGCTTGCCTATCTTGTAAATCTACTGACCAACCACATTCTTCAAACTCACCCAATGTAACGAGATTAATATTAGCCTCAGATAAAGTATTAATTAACTCAGAATGTTCAAAACTATCATCACCAATCAACAATATATCAATACCTGAGGCAGGTTTGACATTAAAGTCTGTTGCCAAAACCCATTGATGTTCATAGCAATTTTTATAGCCAATGTTCTCTTCATTCTGACGAGAACCAACAATATACTTCAATCTTAGCCCCCAAAATTCAGCAACCGTTGAGCCATCATCATTCAATATAATGATATTTCCTTGCAAAAAATCCGGAGTATTTTCAATAATAGTTAAATAACTCCAGACTACTCGGCTATTAGGTGACTCATAGAAAGTATAACGTTCGGTATAGACAGGTAAATAAACACCAATCTCAATATCCGGATCCTCTAGTCTGGCAGCATAGATGATGTGGCCACACGTATCTAATATACTAGGATGTAATAAAAAATCTTCACATTCATATTCTAAACTAGGATGCAATATTATTTTAGCTAAAATCTTACCAGGAGATACCCAAACACTTTCAACTGTTTTAAATGTATGTCCGTAAGAAAGACCTCCGCGTTTTAATCCGTTATACATTGGTTGAATAGGTAATCTGTCATTAATTTCAGTCTGTAATTCAGACAACGAAACAGCAATAGGTGGTTTCTTCTCATCCAGACAATTCATCCGCCCTGATGAGTTTATTACCCACTGAGCATCATTATTACAGCTCATTATACAATAGCGACCTTCATCTGAATAAACCTCTAAACTGGCCTTTATTGCTTCTGCCTCTCCCGACAGAAATAAACCGGCTTTAAAGTGCATATCCTCCAAACAATTAAATTTACTACCAAAGGCTTTACGAGCTGCAGCTGTAGCCAATTCAAGATGCCCTGTCGCAGGGAATATTGCAATGTCATCCATCCGATGATCACCCAAATAAGGATCAGCATATTGATCCAGAAAAATAGTGTAAATATGGATGGCCGGACTAATAGCTGAATGGTGGTGGTGAGTAAAATGAGGATGAAAACGGTGCTGTAAACGCTGATCTCGATGAATGCGGTTTTCATTCCAAAAGCGGCTTTGTTGCCAAGGATAACGTGGCAGATCATAAAGGCGCTGTGCTGCGGGACAAATTTTATCCCAACTCATTGGCACACCTGCAACGTACAAAGCTCCCATAGTCTGCCAGAACCGTAAACTCTCATCTTCCTGGCGACGTAGCGAGGGATAAACCTGCGCCTCAATACCACGTTGCACAAAAACTTCCTCGACACTATTGCTCAAGGCGGGATGTGGCCCAATTTCAATAAAGATATCAAAACCCTCATTTAACATTTTTTCCAATGTCTGTGAAAAATAAACAGTCTGCCGAGCATTCTTATACCAATAGTCTTTTTCCAAGTGAGTACCGTCTTCTTGCTGGCTGCTGACGGTGGAATAGAGAGGAATATGTGCTTTTACTGAACGAATATGGCTGAATGAATCAATAAATTCTTGTTGTAACGGAACCATATGATGAGAATGGTAAGGGACTTCCACTTTCAAAAAACGGTAAAAAACATCGTGGGATTCTAATGACCGAATCAGTGAGTCAAGCGCTGATTGATCCCCAGACAAGGTAATGCTTTCAGGGCCATTAACCGCAGCAATAGAAACCTTATCTGCAACATCAGCAATGAGTAATTCCGCACTCTGCAAGGTCAAACCAACAGCCAGCATACTGCCCTTGCCTATTGCAAGATTGAGAATACGGCTACGCTGATAAATTATCTCAACGGCTTGCTCAAGGGTTAATGCGCCCGCAGCATAAGCCGCAGCGACCTCTCCCAACGAGTGCCCGATAACGCCTTCAGGCTCTATACCATAGGATTTCCAAAGCTCGGTAAGCGCTATCTGAATTGCCATCAGAGCAGGCTGTACAACCCAGGTATCATTAATATTTGACTCAGCTTGCGGACGATTCATTTCATCTAATAAAGACCAGCCAGCCAGTGTTAAGAAAAGCCGGTCTATTTTTTGAATAAAAAGCGCAAAAATCGGTTCAGCAGCAGCCAATTGACGCCCCATCGCATACCATTGCGGGCCTTGTCCGGTAAAAATAAAAGCTATCCGAGGTTTTTTCTCACGAAATTTTGAATACTCTACACCGCTGGCGGTATTTCCTTGTAAAAACCCCTCTATCTTGTTAATTAAATCCTGAGAATCACAGGCAACAATAGCGATACGATGACGTAAATCTGACCGATGTTTACCCGAATTAAAACAAATATCATTTAATGTTGACTGGGTTTTTGATAAATAATCTTGATAAGAATTTAATAGCTGTTTTAACGCAACTTCAGTATGTGCGCTACAAGTAAAGACCCTTAACAAAGATGATATATTATCTCGATATGAAATTAGATGATTTTTCGATATTCCAGAGGGACTCTCGATATATTCTTCTAATACGACATGAGCATTTGTTCCCCCTGCACCAAAGGAATTGACGCCACCAACCCGTGGACTACCATCAACTTGCTCTGGCCACACTTGATTATTATCAACCACTTTAATACCCCAATTATCAAAATCAATATTAGGGTTACCTTTTTTAAAGTGAAGATTCGCGGGAATATATTTATGATAGAGGCACAAAGCGAGTTTTATTAGCCCAGCAATACCGGAAGCTCCTTCAAGATGGCCAATGTTACTTTTTATAGAACCTATTAATAACGGTAGGTGGTCAATCCTCGGCTTAAATACATTAGCGAAGGCTCTTGCCTCTAGAGGGTCACCAATCGCGGTTCCTGTGCCATGCGCTTCAATAAATTGTACTTGGTCGACATTAATATTAGCATCTCGATAGGCAGTATGTAACATATCTGTTTGTGCTTCGCTGCTAGGCACAGTAAAACCTTGAGCAGTAAAACCATCAGAATTACAGGCACTACCCCGGATTAAACCGTATATCTTATTATCGTCAGTAATTGCCTTTGATAGCGTCTTAAGATAGACCACCGCGACTCCTTCACCGCGTACATAACCGTTAGCACTTTCATCAAATGAACGACATTCACCATCAGGGCTAAGAAAATTGCCCTTCGACAACATTATTGCCATCGCTGGATTAATATTGAGACTAACCCCACCACTGATGGCGGAATCACATTCCTGATGCCAAATACATTGACAGGCATGGTGTACTGCTACCAATGAAGTGGAACAAGCAGTATCAAGAGTGACACTGGGCCCCTTAAGGTTATAAAGATAAGAAATACGATTTGAAAGAGAGGTGAGGGAAGTTCCCATTGGGGCATGTGGAGTAATTAAATAACGGTTATTGCTATCGGCAAGTATATCCTGATAATCATTAGCGAATGAACCAATATAGACAGCCGTTTTAGAACCTTGGAATTTATCTAGCGTGTCCCCCGAATCTTCTAATGCTTCATGCGTGCTATGTAATAATAGTCTTTGTTGTGGATCTATATTTTCAGCCTCCTTCGGGTATATATTAAAAAACTCGTTATCAAAAAGGTCGACACCTTCAATAAACCCTCCTCTAGCTACTTTCATCTTCCCAGTCTTATTTGGATTAGGATCGTAATATTCACGTATACTCCAACGATCTGGAGGGATATCTATAATACCACTAATATTTCCAAGTAATAACATCCACAAATCATCCGGCCCCAAAACCTTTCCAGGCATACGGCATCCTATACCAACAATAGCTATTGGTTCTTTAAAAATAGGCATTTATAACACTCCTGAAAAAGTAATATGGCTATATTGATTAATGAAATTACTTTTTAGCAGTAATTTCTTCGCGTTTCTCGCCAACTAAATAATTTACTAATGTCGCAATCGTTGGATATTCAAAAAATATCATCGTGGATAATTTCAAGTTATATTGAGAATTCAATTTATTACTAAGAGATGTTAGCATAATAGAATCATAACCAAATTCAGGGAATGGAATATCCCGCCCTAACTCATCCTCTTTAATTTTCAAGTCTGTTGAAATAAGAGTGATTATGAAGCGTTCTACTGAAGAACATAATTGCTCAACATCAGGTAATGCCATGTTAGATTTTGTCGATAATATAGGCTGGATGGGGATAAATGGTTCACTGCCCCCGAGTAACCGTTGCCGTACCCGTGCTGGTTCGCCATAGCCCACAATAATATGTGCTGCCTGATGCGCGAGCACCTGGCGCAATATCCTTAGCCCTACAGCATCCGGCATGGGAATTTGCCCCGTCTGACGACGTAATGCATCCACAGCATCAATATCCATTTGCATACCACCATGAGCCCATAATGGCCACCCTATCGAAACGGTTCGGCCATGACGTAGACCTTTGGCAACCAATGCTGTTCGATATTCGGCATAGGCATCCATAAAGCCATTTGCTGTGGCATAATCGGTCTGGCCTATGCTGCCAAGAACACTACTTATTGATGAACACAGTACTAGCCAATCCAGTTTGATATCCTGTGTTGCCCTATCTATTGCGATTAGCCCAGCGACTTTTGGTGCTAATACTTCCTGTAATTCCTGAGGCGTTTTTGCCGCCAGCCAACTATCCCGAATAATTCCCGCGCTATGAATAACACCATTTAATTGACCATATTCCGCGATGATATTCATCAGCAAGAGCGAGATGGCGCACAAGTCACTGACATCTGCTCTTTTATAGATAATATTGGCTCCATTGCTACGCAACTCCATTAATATGTTTTCATATTCTGCCGACATGGGACTGCGACCCGTTAATATCACTCTCGCACGACATTTATTTGTTATCTCTTGGACAAATATCTGTCCCAAGCCGCCTAGCCCACCAGTTATCAGGTAGACTCCATCATCACGCCAAGGCAGCGCGGTATCATTGATAAGTATTGGTTCTAACTCTTTGAAATTAAATACTTTACGTAAACCAGCACCATAATGCACTCTGACCGCTGGAGAAACAGACTCATCTCGCAATCGTTGGGCTAATATAGATGTACTTATCCCCTGTTCAACGACAATCAGCTGCGTTTTTAATGCTGGATATTCTTGCTGAGCACTGTTCAATAAACCGCTTAACCCTTGAAATATCATACCTTCTTCACTATCAGGCACGATTATTTGAAGCAGCAATGGTTGACTTCGAGCATCTTTGACCGCTTGTTGTAACCAGCACAATATGTATTGTGCATATGCGGTGTACCGTTGGGTAAGAGTACCAACTTCACTAAGATAGTGCGGTTGAGCTGCTGGTATTGCCATCGACCACGCAGCAACACTCTCAGGTTCCATATCACCGATTTCACAAAGAATGACACCATGCACTTGATAAGTCACAGTGGTCAGTGCCGGTATCGAGGATTGAATATCCCATTGTGGGCTTATCATTATGGGCTGATGATGACTCGCAGGGTCAATACTGCGGAAAGCCGGACGCATACTGAAACCACTCAGGCGTAAAGCAACTTGCCCATCAGCATCGACCAGAAAGAGCACCAGCTTACGTATTGTAGAAGTATCATTGATGTCAGGTTGCACCACCACTTGAACCACGTTCGACAAAGGAGCCCATTGCATTACCTGTTCCAGTGCAAATGGTAAAGATAGCTGCGTAGCAGCACCCTGCTGAATTAAACCCAGAGTCGCTTGTAGTGCCCCATCTAATAATCCGAAGGGCCATTCATAACACGAAGATACTTCAGCGCCAGGACAGAAAACACCCAGCGCGATTTCATTCCCCCAAGTTAATTGCTTGAGTACCTGAAAACTGGCGCCATATTGGAACCCGTGAAGCGCAAACTGGCTGTAACATTCAGCTCCCGTTAGCGAATGAAAACACTGAGTTTGCGTATGAGGGATATCCAGTTGTGGTCTAGGTTCACTGTTCGCATATAGAGCATAGCCCTGACTATAAACTTGCCCTTCCTCGCCTTGATCACGATAGATTTTAAAGTGAACGCGCCCATCACTTTGCTGATGGAGACAGATATGTACTTCAAGTTGATTAGTTACTCTCAAGGGCTGTAACCAGGTCACTTGCTCAAGTGCGATACCGTGCCCAACCTTCTCGTCACTCGCAAAGGCCATTGCCGCCCGAGCCCACTCCAGTTGTGCAACGCCGGGCACTACTTGCTCACCACGCACCCGGTGATCACGCAAAAATGACTCGTTGCCAGTCAAGGTGGTGCTATAACGGACCTGACCTAAGTTCGAGGTATTACGATGCAGGAGTGGATGCCTAATCTCACCATCCGATGGCTCTGTCCCATTCTTTGGCAAGGACGGGATGTTAGTTACAGGAATCCAGTAGCTTTCACGGTTAAAAACATAAGTCGGTAAGTTAATACGTTGCGGTTTAACATGGGAATATAGACTCTGCCACTCCACATCTCCACCGTTGACCCACAGCGCCGCAAGTTTGCCAATATTCTCCTCACGCAACCCATTATCGATGGTATTTTGCCTATCCTCACCGCCTGTTGCCCTCCTCTCACTATTCTGTTTTATATCCCCTTGATACAGCTCGTTTGTTACCTTGCTGCCCTCAATGTATTGCGCTAATTGTTTCTTCACACTTTCAAGGGCATTAGCCGTAAAAGCTAATCGGGTACCAAACGCTTCACGACCCACCTGTAATGTGTAGGCCAAATCATGGAGATCGAGAGGGGTGTCCGAGATATATAACAACAATTTATTAGCTTGTTCATGTAACTGTGACTTGGTACGGGCAGACAGAATGATCAGGACAGGTTCAATGGCAGCTGGCCGTATCGCGTTCGCCATCCTGTACTCCTCAATAATCAGATGCCCATTGGTACCACTAAAACCAAATGAACTGAGACCCGCACGCTTTACCCCTGCCGGCCATTTTTGTGTCTGAGAAACCACTTTAACAGGCAAATTCTCCCAAGGAATTAGCGGGTTATGTATCGAGAAATGTAACTGCGATGGGAGAGTATCGTGCTCCATTGATAATACGACTTTAATTAGACCTGCGATGCCTGCTGCTGCTTCAAGATGACCAATAGAACTTTTGACCGAGCCGATGAGCAGGGGAGCATTCGGTGCTCTTCCGTTACCTAAAGCTTCAGCGGCTGCCATCACCTCAATAGGATCACCTAATTTAGTGCCAGTGCCATGAGCCTCCAAATAACTTATTTCATCCGCGTTGACCCCTGCCCGTGACAATGCTGCTTGAATTACCGCCTGCTGGGCAGGCTGGTTAGGGGCGGTCAAACCACTGCTGCTGCCATCTTGATTGATAGCACTGCCACGGATCACCGCGAGAATACGATCACCGTCATTTTGTGCATCTTGAAGTTTTTTCAAGGCAATTGCGGCACAGCCCTCACCACGAACATAGCCATCAGCCAGAGTATCAAACGTCTTGCAATGACCATCGGGAGAGAGCATTCCGGCATGCTGGTACGCCATAAACAACCTATCATCCAGCAGTAAGTTGACCCCTGCCGCCAAAGCAAAATCGCACTCACCTTGTAGCAAACTACAGCATGCGGTGTGTATAGCGACTAATGAGGAACTACATGCGGTATCAATGCTAAGGGCCGGACCTCGCCAGTCAAAGAAATAAGATAATCGACCTGCAGCCACGGAACAGGCATTACCGGTAGCAAAATAGGCATTGTTATCTACATCATTGTTTTGCTGGGTGATCAATCCCTGATAACCACTCCCCATCAACCCAATAAAAACCCCGGTGGGCGTACCACGCAATGTGGAAGGAGCGATAGCTGCTGATTCCAACGTTTCCCAGGCGATTTCTAATAACAGACGCTGCTGCGGATCAAGTAATTCAGCTTCCAGAGGCGAGATACGAAAGAATCTGGCATCAAACAGGTCAACCTCTCTGAGAAATCCTGCTCGCCAATGGAGTCGGTGTGAGGAGGCCAATCGTGAAGATTGACGACCATCAGGCAATAGTCCAATGCTATCTGTACCTGCTATTAGATTTTGCCAGAACTTTTCTGGCGTATCTGCATTAGGAGGAAACCGACAAGCCATACCAATAATAGCAATGCTGTTAGACTCAGAACATTCACTACGTTCGACCCGTTTTTCTCCAGATAGAATAGGGGAAAGTGACGGCATATGAGGTTCTGACAAGGGGAAAGGGCGAGTAGCAGGTAAAGCATTATTCTTTTGGGCAAAAAATGCAGTGATAGCTGCCGCAGTGCCATAGCTAAATAAAAATGTCGGCGATAATAATTCCCCCATACTCTCGCCGAGCTTACGTCGCAACTCAAGCAGTTCAAGCGAACTCAGCCCCATTTCCATTAAGGGAACGAACTCACCGTAAGTTTCTGCTCGCTGGTGCCCTAATAATTTCAAGATATGACTGCGCACAATATTCGCTAATTCATCAGCACTCATTAGGGGATAAATTGGCTTCTCAGAGGGAACTTCTAGGGCGAGATGTGTATCTTGTTGGTGTAAAAAATATTCAATCAACACTCCAATACCATCATTATCAGTATCTTTTGGCCGAAATCCATATAATGGTTTATGGATGGTGGCACCATGAGACGCATGAAAATGCAGCATTGAGTCTTGGTGTTGCCCTTGATCATTACGCAGTTGGATATAACAGGCAATGTCACGGGTGGCTTTGTGTTGTACAAAATTAGCACATCGAGTTACCCCGACCACTGAGTCAATCCCCTCAAGAGCAGCACAGTAAGTGAGCATCAACTCCAGTAATGCATCGCTGTAACCTCGACCATGCATTTCAGGTAGAACATAAAGCCCCAACAACTGAAGATAGCGACCATCCGCACGATGTAATTGCCCCAAATCACGATACTGACAGGTATATAAAGCATCAACTGATTCAATTCGCTGTGTATACAATACGGCGACAATTTGCCGATCCAGTTCCAAAACCATTTGGCCTAGGGGAAAATCAGTTAGACGGCGCAATAATTCATGTTGCGGCGTATGAAGATTCTCAGGTTGACTCAATCTATCGAGTTTTTCCAATTCAGGTAAATCAAGCCGCGTAGGATGCCGCACAGTGTAGGGTTTTGGCATTAAACAATGTAGTGATATTCGGGTGAAATCGGCTGTTTTGGGAATACATCGCGATACACCCTGTTTTGGGAAAAGCCCTGCCTCCACGGCACTCATCAAAAATACTGGGGCTTCAACCAGTTGTTGTCTGGAAAAGGCATGATAGGCATCAAAATACAGACTTTCCGTTGAATTCTGGAGTCGTCGCACTGTTGCCGGGCGCAAACAGTGAACCTCCAGTAAAATTAAGCCAAAGTGAGAAACTACCGATTTCCAACGACGCAAATGTTCAACCAGACTTTGCACGGCATATCCTGCATCAATCTCCTGGCCATCAGTTGTCACATACACCCCGCTATACGATAGAGCCTTACGCTGAAGAGCGATTTGATTTTCTTCTACGGGAACGAAAGGCCGGTCATGATCCAGAAAAGTGCGTATATGCAAAATATATTCGAGATCATTAATTCCTTGAGCGATGAGATCGCGGACTAATTGCTGAGGATCAGCAATATCCCCTTTGATCAAATAATGTGGTAATTCTGCTAATGTGCGCCCTGTGGCTTCGAGCGCCAATACGTTGTAGTCGATACCAATCAGTATCAAAGGATAGGATTTTAATGCTTGTCCTCGTGGCGTACGGGTAGAAATAACCTGATAAATTCGCAATAACAGGCTACCATCCCCACACCCCATATCGGCAATATAACGTGGTTGTTCCGCTAAAGGTGTCCGGGTAAAAATATCAATAATCAGCAGGTCCAGTTCGGCAAAGTGGCTCTGATGCTGCCACCCACTTACGGTAACATTAAGCGTACGATCAATATGCCCCTCATGCCCTTGCTGGTTAGTATCAAACACTGAGCCCGCGTCACCAAATAGCAAATCCTCCATTCGTCGAAACATCGCCGCGTAAGACATCAGCATACCGAGAGCGCCACCGCTCTCTAACAAACTACGGCCTGATGGGCTAAGGTGAAATCCACTGTGTGTATATTGCCCCCATTCATTTTGCACGAATAACTGTTGGAGCTCATTCCATACTTGGGTGCTTATTCCGCCCAAAATCGGCGGTAACTCCAAGCTAGCGGCTCCCAAACCGTGTAATTCAGACAATATAGGTGTCAGTAATGCGCCTTCTAATAAAATAGCAATATCGGGATCCGTATTTTGCCAATGAGCCGTACACCGACTAAGCCAGGTATAGAGTTCGGCAGGTACCTTTTGTAGAGGAGTTGGCGTCATGATGACATTAATAAGTTTATCCAGATCCTCTGGTAAGTCTTTGCCAGTCTTCAGTAGGGGGCTAGCTTGATAGTGATTGATCAAGGGGGAATCTATCCAGCCCAATTCAAATAATATCCGCAGTGCCACCTGTAAATGCCCTGCATTAGCTCTAAAGCGTAAAACTAACTGGCTAATACTTATCGGTTGTTCCGCTAACACATCAAGCACTCCACGTCGGGCAAGAGCATGAATTACAGGTGTAGCGGCCCAATTGTTGGCAAACCTGTTCACAAACTCCAACATAGCTCCCTCCCCAAATAATTAAATAGTCGATACCGGTAGAAAGTCATATTTTATTCATGACCAATCGTTCACAAATATGATCAGTTTCAATCACGGAAATACCAATTGACCGGAAATAAGCGCTCCAGAACTCTACCGCATCTTGTGCAAGAGTTTTTGAAGAAACTGATTCTATTTCGAATACATCTATTTCGTTGAGTAATATATTTTCCAACCAATGATGAATTTTAATATCAGATGAACCGTATATTAATTGCAGCAATGCTGATTCGTTATCATCATAATCTTCAAATAAATAATCGACCAATAAGCTATTATTTTTCACAATATGAATAATGTAGATATGATAATCCAAAACAGGCGAGGCTTTCATGACCTCATTCCTTCTCTGGCGTCACATCCAATATTTAGCATCGATGTTAATTGATTGGCTGTGGCATGTAGTAGTTTCATTGCAATCAGATCAACATGGCGCTGTGTCCATACCGCTAATTCGGTACCCTGAACCCACTGATTAAATGCCCCCAAAGCCGGGCCTGTATGTACCTGATAATTAGTCTTATCGTCAGGTAGTCCGCTAAAAGCTAACTGAGTTGAGTAACTGAAATACCAACGGAACACTAAACTCATACGGTATTTGGCATTAACTTGTGCTTTGGCAATATCCTGTGTCCGTCCACTTGCTTGTAAATGATATAAAGTTTCTTGCCAAACTTCGGCCAAACTACATTTAAAATAACAATCCTCTAATTGAGACTGTACGGCGGTAGGTAAATCTTCCAGGCTGTCATATTGCAGATAATATGCATAAAGCTTGTTGGCACGTGGCGGGAAAAGTAGCCCTTTTCTGAGGACTTGTACCCGAGAACCCATTTCAAACATATCTCCTGCTGGGGCATATGCCATATCATGAATACTGGCTTGTTGCAGCATCTCTTTCACCAGCGCACTAGAACCTGACTCCACCGTACATTGGTTAATCGAACCTGTTAGAATAAAATCCGCCCCCATAACAAATGCGGCAGCAGCAGCCATCGGTGTACCGATTCCCCCCGCCAACCCCACACAGGGAGGCACTTGATAGTGATATTTTTCGATGATGGATTGTCGTAACTGCAAAATAGCGGGCAGCAAAATAGTAGGGATGCCAGCATCAGTATGCCCACCAGAGTCAGCTTCGGCACAAATATCGTCACTTACCGGGATATACTGAGCTAATTCAGCTTGTTCAGCAGTGATAGCACCTTTCTGGTATAACATTGCGACAATTTCTGCCGGTGGTGGGCTCATAAATGCTTGAGCAACTTCTAATCGGGAAATCTTAGCTAATATGTGATGAGCACATTGAATATAACCCTGAATATCACGGCTCAAACCACTAAGACGAAATTGCACTATTGCAGGTGTTATCTGCATATAAGCAGCAGCTTCAATATTACGAACGCCATATTTCAAATAGAGTTGAACAGTCGCCAATTCGAGTTCAGGGTCTACATAATCAGCGAGTAAATTCATACCATAGAGAGAGTCCACACCAAGCCGGGCCTGAATTGTTTGGATCGCATTTTCAATTCGTTGCAAACTAAGACCACCGCTGCCGAAATAACTCAATAAACCTGCCTGACTCATCTGTATTACTAATGCTTCAGATGCAATTGCCCGATACATTGCCCCTGCCACATAAGCATATTGAGTACCATAGCGTTCACGAAAAACTGAACTTCCTAAATGTTTAGCATCCCAATCAAGGGTATATATCTCAGAGGGAGGTGCAACTACAGGGGGAATATTGGGTAAAATATAGCGGCAATTTTCTCTGGCATCAGTTGCTAATACCTCAGTATGCTTATCTAGAAAGTGCGAGTGGCTGCGAATGTCATCCACCAACTTACCCAAAACATTTCCTCCGATACGTGACGAATCCGCACCGATTTCCTCATAATCAAAATTACCGAATCCCATAAGATACTGAATACTCTGCATCCATTTAACTGGGTTGGCAATTTGTTGTACGAGTAATTGAGCGACCTGTCCAGGGGGATATCGACGTGCAGTCGCATTCGCAATGACGGGGATTTCCGGATCAGCAAAAGTGAATTCGTGTAAAAACGTAGCAAACTCCTCCTGAGCTTTATTCATATAACGTGAATGGAAAGGTACGCAAACATTTAACACAATGCATTGTATTCCTTGCTCGGTAAGCTGTTTCTCGGCAAGGTAGATGGCATCACTGTCACCGGCAATAACCGTTTGATTCGTAGAATTAAAATTAACCAAATCCAATCGTGACAGCCCAAATTCATTTAACATTACTTGGAGTTCAATCGCCGGTAAGCCAAGTACCGCAGCCATCCTCCCTTCGCCAGCCTAGCCCATTAATTGACCGCGCTGACGCACTATTTGTAACCCGGTTTTAAAATCGAAACAGCCAGCAGCAAATAATGCAGAAAGCTCTCCTAAGCTATGCCCGACAAGGGCATCAATCTTTGTGGATGGAAAACGCTCACACCATTGATAATAACCAAGAGTATTAATAACAAAAAGAGCTGGCTGAGTATATTCAGTGAGTTGTAAACGGTGCAATGGGTCATCAAGACAAAGCTCTTCAATCGAGTAGCCTAATATATCCGAAGCATCCTGAGTAATCTGCGGATAAATGGAAAACAGTGTTCTCCCCATGCCTTTATATTGCTGACCCTGCCCTGAAAATAATAATATTTTCATAGTCTAGCCACCTATATTCATAGTAACTTTCCATTAGAAAAATATTAATACCCTGAACGACACCAGTTGAATTAATAACAAATAAATCAATAACTAATTAAATAAAAAATATTTAATTTTGATTATAAATCATATGTATTTATGTATAGCGCAAAAAAATAACACCAGCAAGAAATAATTAATATAAAAAAACAAAAAAATAAAAAACACTAATTAACAAGAAGATAATAAATAACTATTAGTTTATTATATTTATTGCAATTGATTTATTACTAAGCTAGCTATTATGATTGTTTATATTATAAATATAGTTAACATAAAATTGATGGGGAGTTACACGAGTGATGGAATACCGAGTATATCTATTCGGCAAGCGTATTAGAAATCATAAGCCACTGTTACCAGCACTATGAAAGTCTCGATCTCGGTGGACAGTTAGTGTTTCCTAACTATAGCCGGAGGTATAGATATTATGAATGCTAACGCAAAGCGAGATATAGCGCTCAAAACAAATTTTTTGAACTATGCAAATAATACCAGAAATGTCGCAAAAATCTGTCGACATTTTAATATTAGCAGGCAAACCTAGAACACATGGAAAAAAGTCTATGAGTGCTATGGATAAAAAGGGTTAATCAATCATAAACCTTGCCCAGAAAATCCTACTCGATATGTGGAAAAGCACATTGAAGAGCAAATAATTTACTTGCGTACAACCTACCATTTTAGACCTCAGAGAATATCGCGGTATTTGTTACGATTTCATAATATCAAGATATCTCACTCTGGTTGTTATTATGCCTTTCTTCGAAATAGGCTAAATCAACTTCCACCAAATCAACGACAACGCTCTAAGCCATTGTTCAGACGCTATGAGAAACAGGTTCCAGGGCATCATGTGCAGGTTGATGTTAATTTATTGTTCTAATAGCCAACGGATTAAGCAAGATCTTGAGTGACGCAGGAGCACACACGATGATGGCAGAATTGCCCCACTCCTCACCTCCAACAATGAAAATCATCAACCACTGCGTACCTTTTATTCAGTGCATCGACTTAAAAAATTAAAACAATCATCATCACCGAAGCACTATTTCTATTTTTGTTCTATCGCTAGACGCTTTACTACTTTGACTTTAATTATTACTTCAAATATAAAAATAAAAACATTATCTCATCCAATATTGAGATTATAAAAAGAGTTAAAAATGAAAGTCAGTGAAATTTACCGGCGAGACCGGCAGGGAATTATCGTACTTGTTTTATCGATAACGATTTTTATCGTTTTCGCCTTTTTCTTACCGCGTTTTTTATCCACGGATAATCTGGTTAACTTAGTCCGCAGTGTCACACTTCTCGGTATTCTCGCCGTGGCCATGGGCATGATTGTTATTGGTCGTGGCATTGACCTCTCATTAATATCGGTCATGGCAATGTCGACCGCCTGGCTATTACATATGCTTAATCAGCAGATGTCACTGGCGGTGGCGCTGCCGTTAACACTGTTGGCAGTAATTGCCATTGGTATGGTCAATGGCTTGCTGATTGCCTACGCGGAGATCCCGGCGCTGTTCGCCACACTCGCCACTGGCATTCTGGTCTACGGCGTCGGTCGCTCGCAACTGATAAGCCAGGATGTTATCTATCTGCCAAAATCTCAGCATACCATTGCGGCGCTGGGTGAAGCTGCGCTCGGCCCTGTCCCACTGGAGATAGTGCTATTTTTGGTGCTGGCAGCGTTAATGGCTTTGTTACTCCGCTTTTTTAAATATGGCCGCTATCTCTATTTGATGGGCGATAATTTACACGCGGCGCGTAATATCGGTATTCCGGTTCGCCCATTGATTACCTTGCAATATACAGTTTCCACGCTGGTGGCGTTTATTGCCGGTTTGGTCATTGTGGCCAGCTTGCATTCCATCAATACCCGGATTATTAACTCCACCTTACTGTATGACGTCATATTAGTGGTGGTAGTGGGCGGAATAGGTTTATCAGGCGGTAAAGGCGGCATGCGTAATGTTATTTACGGCACTTTGTTAATCGGCCTGTTAATTAATGGATTAACTATCCTCGATATTTCCGATCTATATCAAAACTTGATCAAAGCCAGTTTTCTTTTAATTGCCCTGATTATTGACGGGGTGATTAATCCCCGCGATGAGCAAACCGAGCAACAGGGCGACATTTGAGTCATCACTTATTCACACAGGGTAACGAACATGAAAAAATGGCAAAAAGTGGCCGCGTTGGGTTTAGCACTCAGCGTGTGGGGCAGCAGTGCGTTTGGTCGCGATGATCCGGGGCCAGCCAATGTGGCGGAGCATTTTAAAGATAAAACAGTGGTGCTGATCCCGATGGCGATGGGAATGGACTTATCGCAAGGTTGGGCGTACTACATCGGTAAATCGTTGAAAGCAGAAGGTATCAACTTTGAAACACGCGATCCCAACTGGAAACCTGACGACGGTGCGGAAGCATTGACTGACGCGATTAACCGCAAAGTCGCCGCCGTTATCGTGCAATCGCCTGACCTGCAATCCTATTCACGTCTTTATAAGCGAGCGCAGCAGGCGGGGATTTATGTGATTCAAGTGGATAATCCGAGCAATTTCTCCTCCGACGCCTTTGTTGGCAGTAACTGGGCCACCGTCGGCCAGTTGGAAGCGCAGGCGGTAGTTAAGGGCTGCGGGGCCAATTCAACCCAAAAAATCGGTATCATTCAGGGCGACCAGGTTAATGCCTCCAGCCTTGATCAATGGGCCGGTTTGCGAGAAGAGCTGAAAAAGCATCCTGGCTTTGAAGTGGTTGCAGCGCCCTACTCCAACTGGGACGAAACCACTGCACGCAACGTCACCAGCACGTTAATCCAACAGCATCCTGATGTGTGCGGTATTGTTGATTTCTGGTCAACCACCGCGCAGGGCACCGGGGCGGCAATTCGCGATGCGGGTAAAACCGGCAAAATCTTCCTCGCCACCACCGGCGGCGGCGAGCAGGCCGACTGTGACCGCCTCAACAACGGCATAATTGATGCCCTGGTCTCTACCGACGTGCCAAATCAGTCACGTGATGTCAGCACGCTAGTGAAGTATCTGCTGCAAAGTGGCACGCAGGCGGGCAATAGCAAAACCTGGATCTACACACCGGAATCAATCACGACACGTAGTGACGTGAAGCCCGGCACTTGCTGGTCCCTGAAAGACAACGCGGCAGCCTAATCACTCCCGATCAGCCGTGCGCGGCTGATCACTTCGTTTATCTGGTCACTCATCATGTTTATGCGCGAACGGGCGGCACGGCTCCGCTACAATCTAATTCCCAGTTATTTGGTCGGCGAGCTGCTGACCAAGCGCTGGATCGACAATGTGATTCCGCTGTTATTTCTGCTGATTCTCTTGCCCGTGCTCGGCCATTTTCTGCCCGGCTTTTTCGCCCTATCGAGCCTGACTGACACCTCGCGACAGTGGGGAGAGTTTGCCCTGGTGGTGATGGGGATGAGCATTGTGATGCTTGGTGGTGGCATCGATCTTAGCGTCGGCGCTATCTTTGCCCTTAGCGCTTTCACTGCCGTTTCAGCCAATTCTCTGCTGGGGCTGCCGTTGTGGCAATCGCTGCTACTGACACTGGCGGTCGGCGCACTGGCGGGTGCCTTTAATGGCGTGTTGATCGGCTATTTACGGCTGCGAGCGTTTCTGACCACATTGGTCAGTTTTATCCTCCTGCGCACCTTGTTCGATATTCTGGTGGTGAAATACGCCACTCAAATTCAACAGTCGTCAGTGGATAACTCGCAGTGGAATTTCATCGGCGAAGAGGGAATCGGGCCGCTGCCGGTCAGTTTTGTGCTGGCGGTGTTAGTGGCTATCGGCCTGCATCTGCTGCTCAGCCGTATGCGCCTCGGCTGGCATATTCAGGCGGTGGGCGGCTCGCGCCGTTCGGCGTGGAATACCGGCATTGCGGTGCGCCGCACCGTATTTATCACCTATGTCCTCTCCGGTTTGTGCTGTGGGCTGGCGGGTTTTTTGCTCGCCACACGCATGGGCGGCGTCGGCCCAGGCACCGGCTTAGGGCTGGAGATCATGGCGCTGACCGCAGGTGTGGTGGGTGGCAACAGTCTCGGCGGCGGCCGTGGCTCCATCATGAAAGGCATCCTCGGCGCTATTATTGTTCTGCTGTTGACCAATGGACTAATCCGCCTCGGGCTGCCCAGCGGCAGCACCCAAATGGTGCTGGGGGTGGTGCTGATTGCCGCCGTCTTTCTTGATATTCGCTGGTTAAAAAACCGGCACAAAGTGCTGGCGAATGTCTATGTGGCCCCGATTTACACTCGCGTGGGTGAAACGTTGTCAGCAGAGCCGGCAGCGCAATCGGCCTGGTCGCTGAACGACAAACTGGCTGAGACTGAATTTATCGGCTTGGGCGAGCTGGAAGGGCCGGAAGATGTGATTCTCGACAACAATGACCATCTTTACTGCGGTACCCGTCACGGCGAAATTATCCGTTTCTTCGCCCCCGATTATCAGCGCTCCGAGGTTTTCACCCATATTGGCGGTTTTCCCTTAGGTTTGGCGCTGGATAAAGACCAATCGCTGAAAATTTGCGTCGGGGCGATGGGGCTATATTCAGTAACGAGCGACCGCACGGTGCAACAGCTTTCAACTCGAACCCGCCGCTCGTGGCTGTCAGTGGTGGATGATGCGCGGCTGCGTGATCCCAATGACTGTGATATCGCGCCGGATGGCCGGGTGTTCTTTACCGACTCCACCACGCGCTATGATGCGCACGAATGGGCGCTGGATAGCATCGAAAGCCGCCCTACCGGCCGCCTGCTCTGTTACTACCCCGATAGCGGCAAAACCGAAACACTCCTCAGCGGCCTGCGCTACACCAACGGTGTCTGTATCGCCCATGATGGGCAGTCACTATTTTTGGCCGAGTCCTGGGCCTGTCGCGTACACCGTTACTGGTTCGACGGGCCGAAAAAAGGCCAACTGGAATGCGTGATCCGCGATATGCCCGGTTATCCCGACAACATCAACCGCGCCTCGGACGGCCGCTACTGGATGGCGTGGCTCGGTATGCGCACCCCCACTTTCGATCTGGCGCTACGTCACCCCGGCATGAGGCGGCGTATGACGCGGCGACTGGTGCAAGATGAGTGGCTGTTCCCCAACATCAATACTGGTGGCGTGGTGAAATTCAGTGAGCAAGGCGAAATTCACGATGTGCTCGGCAACCTTGGCGGTATGAGCCACCCGATGGTCACTTCAATGCGCGAACACAAAGGATACCTCTATGTGGGCGGCATTTTGAATAACCGCATTGGCCGCTACCGCTTGCCCGACGCCGATCCCCACTGGACGGGCTATCACTCTTATTGGGGGAAATCTGCATGAGCCGTTTTTCACTGCTCGATCTTTTTCGCGGCAAAGCGCTGACCATTCCGCCACTGGATGGGCCGCTACAACCTAACACCGCGCTGGATGATGCCGCCCCTTGGCTGGTAACGCCGCAGCCCGATAATTTAACCGCCGATGGCGAGCGGGTGCTGTTCTCCAGCGGCTCCCAATTGTTGCAGTTGGCGCAGGAACCGCACAGTGCGCCGACGCGGCTGTGGCAATTTCCGCAGCAGATTATCAGTATCGCCGCGCGCCCCGGTGGCGGGCTGGCACTGGCGCTGGCGGATGATTCATTGTGGCTGTGGCAGGATGGCGCACCGCAACCATTAACCCGCCCGCATGATGCGCTGCGCTGCATTACCGCCATGCTGTTTCTCGATAGCCAACGGCTGGTGCTGTGCAGCGGATCACGGCGGTTACCGGCCAGCGAGTGGTCACGCGACCTGCTGCTAAAACACCGGGAAGGCGCGGTATGGTTGTGGGATCTCAACACCCAACAAACGCGCTGTCTGGCCGACGGGCTGGGCTACCCGCAAGGGATTGCCCATGGCCATCAAGCGGATACGCTGCTGGTGACGGAAAGTTGGCGTCACCGGGTCATTGAGCTAACCCTTACCCGCCCCGGCATCCGCATGGTGCTAGATCATTTGCCCGCTTATCCCTCGCGCATTGTCGCCAGCCATGACGGCAGCGGCTACTGGCTGAGTTGTTTTGCCCCACGCAACCGGCTGGTGGAGTTTGTGTTACAGGAGAAATCTTATCGGTTGGCGATGCTGGCTGAAGTACCACCGGAGTTCTGGATTGCGCCCGCTTATGCCTCCGGCCACAGTTTTCTTGAGCCGCTTCAGTGCGGCGCGGTCAAAACCATGGGCGTGCATAAGCCCTGGTCACCCAGCCGTTCGTGGGGGTTAGTGGTGCGGTTGGATAAACAGGGGCAGCCGATTGCCAGCTATCACAGCCGGGCCGATGGGCACCGGCATGGGGTGAACAGCGTGCTGGATAGCGCTCACGGGCTGTGGGTCGCGTCGCGCGGTGGCGATGTGCTGATTAATTTGCACCAGGAGGCACAGCATGCATGAGCTGCTGACATTAACCAACATCAGTAAGCATTATCACGGGGCGCAGGCGTTGGATGAGGTGAGTTTTAGCCTGCGCGCCGGTGAAGTCCACGCGCTACTGGGGGAGAACGGCGCGGGGAAATCGACACTCAGCAAAATCATCGCCGGAGTCGTCACCCCGGAGCACGGCGAACTGCGTTGGGAGGGGCGTCCCGTCAGTTTTACCTCCCCCGCCGAGGCGCGCAAACAGGGCATCGCCATGGTGTTTCAGGAGACCAGCCTGATCCCATCAATGACCGTGGCGCAGAACATTTGGTTGGGCGATGAGAAAACCTTTAACCGCCTGCGCGATGTCTATATTGCCGCGCAACAATTCTTGCAAGCCCTTAACTTCCCAGTGGACCCCACGGCACAAGTGGCAACACTGGGCGCGGCCAAAAGACAAATGGTGGAAATCGCTCGCGCAGTACGTCTGCAAGCCAAAGTGATTATTTTCGATGAACCGACCGCTACCTTAACGCCAGAAGAGAAACGGCACTTTTTCGCTCTGGTGCGCCGTTTGCAGAAACAGGGAATGACGCTGGTATTTATCAGTCACGCCATTGAAGAGGCGCTGCAACTGGCCGATCGCATCACTATTTTGCGCGATGGCAAACATATTATCACCGACGACGTGCAAGCTTTTAACCGCGAAAGCATCATTGCCCATATGGTCGGCAGGACGGCGGGCAGTACACCGGCGACAACCACGCGCACACCGCGCCCTGCGGGGGAAAAAATCCTCAGCGTGCAAGATCTCTCACGTGGCAATGTGGTGCGCAATAACGCGTTTTCCCTTTATCGTGGCCAAATTACTGGCATTTTTGGGCTGGTGGGATCAGGGCGCACCGAAACTGCCCGCATTATTGCTGGCATTGATAAGCGGGACTTTTCGCGCGGCGGCACCATTGAGCTTAATGGTCAGCCAGTGCGCTACCGCGTACCGCGTCAGGCGATGAAAGATGGCATCGTGTATGTGACTGAAGACCGTAAATCAGAAGGTTTTTTCGAGACCGCGACCATTGCCGAGAACCTCTATGCCGGTTTGCTTGCCTCCAACCAACATCGCTCCCCGCTGGTTAGCCGACGGGCGCAAGCCGCACTGGCGGAACAGTGGCGACAGCGGCTCAATATCCGTGCTCTCAACCCGCAAGAGCCCGTGGTGGCGCTATCGGGTGGCAATCAACAAAAAGTGGTGATCGGTAAAAGTCTGGTACAGCAGCCACGCTTAATCATTTTTGATGAGCCGACACGCGGTGTGGATGTCGGCGCGATCCACGAGATTCATCAGTTAATCAATCAGTTGGCAGATGACGGCCTGGCGGTGGTGGTTATCTCCTCCTATCTGCCGGAGATTCTGGCGTTGTCTGATCGCATTTTAGTGTCACGGCAGGGTCGGATCGTGGAAGAGTTTACCGCTGATCAGGCCGATGAAAAAAGAATCATGTATGCCGCAGTGCATTAAGCTGCCAACCACGGGAGAGCCAATATGGCCTTAGTGAACTATATCGATGAAGCACAGGCGGAGCCGCGCGTTAAAGCGGTGTTCGACGACATTAAACAGACGCGGCAGGTCGAGACGATTAACAATTTCTGGCTGGCGCTGGCTAATGACCCTGCCGCGCTGGAGCGCACCTGGTCGAGTCTGAAAGCCATTATGTCCCCCGATGGGGAGTTAGACCCATTGACCAAAGAGCTGATTTACGTTGCCGTTTCCATCACCAATGGCTGTGATTACTGCACGGTGTCGCACTTGGCAGCGGCGCGCAAGGCTGGGCTAACGGTGGGTCAGCGCAATGAACTACTGGCGATTGTCGGTATGGCCAATGAAACTAACCGGCTGGTGCAAGGGTATCAGGTCGATATCGACCCGGCACTGCACAGCTACGCGGCGGGTTTATAAGCCCAGCGCGGGTTCAGAGAGCTGGCGAACCCGCATCTGCGCATCAAATGCCTCTTTCTGTTTGATGAAAATATTAGCCATTAAGTTAGCTGCCCTGACATGAACCAACCGTTAACTTAATGAAAAAAAAGAATTATTCAGAGATAACCCGATAACGTTCTGCGGCATGTTCCTGAGCGAAACCCGGCAACATAGCTTGCCGGGCGGCCTGATAAACGCCCCACTGTTCAATATCATGCAGCGGTGGGATGGTCACTGGCTCGCGGCGGTCAAAACCTACTAATGCGGCATCGACCAATTCCCCTACCTCCATCAGCGCTGAAATAGTGTTGATATCGGTGCCAGAACGCTGCCAAATTTCAGTCCGTGTGGCGGCGGGCAACACCGCCTGAACATAGACACCTTGAGGCGCAAGCTCAAGACTGAGCCCTTGAGAAAGAAACAGTACAAACGCTTTGGTTGCACCATACACTGTCAAACCAAATTCAGGTGCCAAACCGACCACGGAGCCAATATTAATAATGGCCCCCTCACCTGCTGCCGCCAACCGAGGGGCAATAGCACTGGCAAGCCGCGCCAGGGCGGTGGTATTAAGGGTGATAATCCGCGTAATATCGTCAATGGACTGCTCAATAAAGCTGCCGCTAATATTCATGCCGGCATTGTTTACCAAGACTCCGATGCGGCTATCATCGCGTAATCGCGCCTCTACGGCGGCAAGCTCGCTGGGTTGAGTCAGATCAGCCGGTAAAACGTCCACATTAATGCCATTTTTTTGGCGAAGTTGGGTTGCCAATGTTTCCAATCGTGCACCATCGCGCGCCACCAATACCAAGTCATGCCCCCTAAGTGCGAAGCGCTCAGCATAAGTCGCACCAATACCCGATGAAGCACCGGTAATAAGAACCGCTGGAGTCGTGTTCATGAAGTTTTCTCTCTCAGGATGATTTATAGATGACAGTTGACATCTAATTTTAATATTATGACAACCATCATCTAAGTGTCAACGAGGATTCATTTGCATTAATAGATTACGCATGTCATATATAATAAATGTCAGTCATCATAAATAATCATTGGAATGGGGCTTCAATATGAAATACACCACTTTTGGCCGTAATAGCGGCCTGCGGGTCTCTGAATTGGCGTTGGGCACCGGTAATTTTGGTACCGCTTGGGGATATGGTTCGGAAAAAGAAGAAGCAAAACAAGTATTTGATCGCTTTTCCGATGCCGGTGGTAATTTCATCGACACCGCTGATACATATCAATTTGGTCAGTCTGAACAGCTTGTGGGCGAGTTTATTGCTGCGGAACGAGACCGCTTTGTGGTGGCGACAAAATATACATTGGGGGCGCAACCGGATGCTGGAATCACTCAAACCGGTAATAGCCGCCGCAATATGATCGCCTCGGTGGAAAGCAGTCTTAAACGGCTGAATACCGACCGTATTGATTTATTATGGGCGCATTTTGATGACCAGTTGACGCCGCTAGAAGAAATTGTGCGCGCTTTCGATGACCTGATCCGCGCCGGAAAAATACAATATGCTGGGCTTTCCAACTTCCCTGCATGGCGTATTGCTCGCGCTGATACTCTGGCAGAATTGCGCGGCTGGTCGCGTATTGCCGGTATTCAGGTGGAATATAGTCTGGTGCAACGAACCGCCGAGCGCGAATTGTTACCGATGGCTGAAGCATTGGGCTTGGCAGCCGCGCTATGGTCGCCACTGGGAGGCGGGTTACTGACAGGCAAATACCGCCACAGCAATGAAGGCCGACTACTGGGCTTCGCGGGCAAATTGGTGCATACCGAGCAAGATACCGCGCTACTGGATGAAGTTATCGCGGTATCACAGGAACACCATATCCAGCCATTACACGTCGCCATTGCCTGGTTGCGCCATAAGGCCGCAAACTCACCGACCAGTTTGATCCCTATTTTAGGTTCCCGTACGCTGGCTCAATTGAATGACACACTGGCAGCATTGGATGTGACATTAAGTGATGAACAAGTGGCCCGTCTTGATAAGGTCAGCGCCATCACGTTGGGGACACCACATGATCAAATTGCCAACACGCTGGCACGGGCTCAGGGCGGCGATAGCACTCGCATCATCCCCCCCCGAATACCGCGAGCATAAACCAGCTGATATATTGATGAGAGGCAACATCTATTGATGTGCTGGCATAGCATACCTTATGATGCTGCCTATTCACTAAGGAGAAATGTATGGCCCGAGTATCAAAACAGCAGATGGCGCTCAATCGCGAAGCCATTGTAGAGACGTCTTCGCAACTCTTCCGTGCTCGGGGTTTGAATGGCGTCAGTGTCAATGATTTAATGGCGGCGGTCGGTTTGACTCATGGCGGATTCTACGGGCATTTTGCGTCTAAAGATGAACTGGCGGCGATTGCCAGCCGCAAAGCGCTCGACGATTCCAGCACTCGCTGGCAAGAAATGGGCGACCAGCCAGACCAGAATAATCTACGCACCTTAGTAGAATTTTATCTCTCACCGACTCACCGAGATCACGCAGAAAATGGCTGTGCCATTACTGCACTCGCCAGCGATGTGGCGCGTGAGAATGATGAAAATCCAGTATGCGAAGTGTATCTCAGTGGCGTGAAATCCATGCTGGCAAGATTAGAGTCGGTTTCTGATATAGCAGACCCAGAACAGCGTAGGCAGCACGCCCTGGCGCAGTTGGCGATGTTGTCAGGGGCATTAACACTGGCACGGGCGACTGCTGGGGATAAAATATCGGATGAATTTCTTGATGCGGCCAAAACAGCCTTATTGGGGGAAGAAAAGTAATATTCCGTGTGGCCGGATTATCAGAGCGTTCTTATCAGGCGGGCGGGGTTACCGGCATAAACTCCTTTTAATATTATAGGCTTGGCAACCACACTCCCGGCACCAATGACCGCACCGCTACAAATTGAATCAGTCAATATTGTCGCGCCACTGCCAATAACCACATTATCACCCAAACAGATTCTCAGCCAATGGTTGGAATCTGGGTCAGGTGAACCCTGTTTAAAAAGATCATTGGCAAAAGTCACATTATGACCAATAAAGCAATTTTCACCGGTGGTGACATTCTCGCAGAGAAAGGTATGGGATTGTATCCGGCTGCCCCGTCCGATAATGCACCCTTTCTGAACCTCAACAAACGGGCCAATGAATACATCATCCTGGAGCGAGCACTCATAGAGGTTGACTGGCTCCACCACAGTGACGTTTTGGCCTGCGATCACATCCCGTATAGCGCATTTGATCATTTTCATGTTTTACTCCTCGCCGGCCACTGACTGCGCTTTCTATCACCACTATCATCATATCGTGCCAGTCAGTTTGGCGATCAGCAAGCCCATTTCTGGTGATGCAACACACAGAAACGGGCCGTAGAGGATAATACTCAAGTTACCGATTTAGGTTTTTCTTGGCATCCAACGCCTTGTGAATAGCGGCTTCCAATTCATTAGCTTCGAATTTCGCTACATAGGCATCGGCCCCCACTTTGCGGACATGATCTTCATTCGCGCTACCTGATAATGAAGAATGGATAATGACCGGGATATTTTTCAGGAACTCATCCCGTTTGATATTCAAAGTCAGGGTAAAACCATCCATCTCCGGCATTTCTAAATCGGTTAACACAAATGAGATTTTATCCGAAATCGGGCGGCCCTCGGCCCGAGCTTCTTCTGCTATCTTCTTGATTTTATTCCACGCTTCCAGGCCGGTAATATGCATTGCGGCCGGAATATCCATCATTTTCAGGGCTTGTTCCAGCATCGAGCGGGCAACTTTGGAATCTTCAGCCACAATGGCCACCGCCCCCGGTTTCAAATCGAATGCTTTGGTTTTCTCACTATCAATTTGAACATTGCGATTGGCCGGAAGGATGTCATATAAAATCTGTTCAACATCCAATACCAGCGCCAACCGGTTACTGGCTTTATCATTATCGAGACGCGCGATACTGGTGATATTGCGGCTTTTGACCCCCGCGTCAGCCGCCAGCACTTGGCTCCATTCCAAGCGAACAATATCATCAACAGATTCCACCGCAAATGCTTGGGTACTGCGGGCATACTCTGTCACCAGTAAAATGTTCAACCCGGTTTTGGGGACACAGCCAACAATAGCTGGGAGGTCAATCACAGGAATGATTTCCCCACGAATATTCGCCATGCCCATCATGGGTGAAGCCATGCCCGCCGCTTTGGTTAAACTTGGCATCGGGACTATTTCACGTAATTTGAATACGTTAATACCGTACAGTTCAGACTGCTGTTCCTCCTGAGATTCCCCCAAACGAAACAGCAACAACTCAAATCTGTTAGAGGAGGTGAGATTCGTTCTCTCTTCTATCTCTTTTTGAAAATTATCCATACTTTCCCCAATACCTTTTTCTAAAATGGAGGAACTTGTAACCTTATATCGGCAATTGGCGAAAAATGCTTAATTATTCGACTTAAGAAACAGGGAAAAATATTGAGGGTATCCGCTACGGGTCTGCAAACACCCTTTCACTGATAAAATCGATAAATACCCGTAACTTAGGTGTGATATAACGCCCAGAAGGCCACACCACATGCAAGCTGACGGTGCGCTTCATATAACCGTCCAATAAGGTGCGCAGCTTACCTTCCACCAGTGCGTTTCCCATCGAAAAATCCGGTAAGCATGCGATCCCCAGCCCGCGTAAAGCAAAACACATTCTGGTTTCAATGTTATTGCACACCATCGAAATGGGGATTTGCAAATCCGGCTCATAGGGCAACGGCCAGGTTTCCAATTTGCCACTGTTGGGATAGCGGTAGTGCAGACAGATATGGTTAGCCAACTCACTCGGATGCAGCGGCTCCCCATACTGTTCCAGATAGGCGGGTGAAGCCACCAGCAACACGTTGGACTGCCCCAACTTACGGGCAGATAGCCGAGAATCGGTCAGTTCACCGGTGCGAACCACGGCATCAAACCCCTCTTCGACTACATCAACAATCCGATCACTGAAATCCAGATCCAGTACAATGTCGGGATAAGCCAACATAAAATCAGCCAATACCGGCAATAGCAAGGTGCTCGCCAAGGGAAAACTGACCCGCAATTTGCCGCGTGGCTTATCGGCCAGTTGTAGCATTTCCAGCTCTGCGGCCTCGACCTCGGCCAAAATTCGCCGACTGCGCTCAAGAAAAATCGCTCCCTCAGAAGTCAGTGCAATACTGCGGGTGCTGCGATGAAACAGCCTCACTCCCAGCCGCGCCTCAAGCCGGGCGATACTTTTGCCGACCGCGGAAGCAGAAACCCCCAAAACACGCCCCGCCACCACAAAGCTGCGGGTCTCGGCCACTTGTACAAACACGGTCAAGCTGCTCAAATTATCCATCACATTTCCTATTGCGGACATTTTTGTCCTCTAATACTGGAAATCTACCCCACTTTTTCCTGATTGCGTAATTATTTACTGTATCGCTTGCTCTAGGGTTAAGTCGTCATTCATTCAGATTAAGGAATTACTATGTCCGCCAATTCGTTAGCGCCCCGACAGCCAGAGCCTCTGGCAAGCAGAATTAATGCCGTGATTGATCAGGCACTCTCCGAGCAGCGTTTAGTCGGTGCTGTGGTCATGGTTGCGCTTAATGGCGAAACCCATTTCTGCCGAGCAGCAGGTTGGGCGGATCGCGAAACCGAGCATCCCATGGCTGCCAACACCCTGTTTCGATTGGCTTCCATCAGCAAACCTATTGTTTCCACTGCCGCCATGGTGTTAGTCGCACAAGGTAAACTCGACCTTGATGGTGATATTCGCCACTGGTTACCTGACTTTCAACCACGTCTGGCTGACGGGGAATTACCCCAAATTACGGTGCGCCAATTACTCAGCCATACCGCCGGTCTGGGCTATCGCTTTGTTGAAGCGGATGAAAATGGGCCTTATGCTCGCGCGGGTATCTCCGATGGCATGGACCAATCAGCCATTACATTAAGTGAGAATTTACGTCGATTGGCGGAGGTGCCGCTGTATTATGCGCCGGGAACCTCGTGGGCTTATTCATTGGCAATTGATGTTTTAGGTGCAGTGATTGAGCAAGTTTATGGTCAGCCGTTAGATAAAGCCGTCCGGGCATTAGTCACCGGGCCGCTACAAATGGATGATACTGAATTTTTTACCCATGATATCAGTCGGTTATCGACACCTTATGTCAATGATATTCCTGCGCCACACCCTTTGCAGGAAGGGGAGATTGTCGCGCCGTTTCCGGATACCGTGGGGATTGAATTCTCCCCTGCCCGCGCGCTCAATCGCCATGCTTTCCCTTCTGGCGGTGCGGGGATGGTGGGCAGTGCCAGTGACCTGCTGCGCTTGTTGGAAACCCTGCGTCAGGGCGGTTCGCCCTTGCTCCCGGCAGCTTTGGTTGATGAGATGGGCCAGGATCAAACGCGCGGAATGACCTTACCAGATTCCCCCGGTTTGGGCTTTGGCTTAGGTTTTTCAGTGCTGCGTGACCCGGATGCGGCTGATTCGCCCGAGTCCGTCGGCACATGGAGCTGGGGCGGTGCCTATGGTCATTCATGGTTTGTTGATAAAATTCAAGGGATAAGCGTTGTAGCATTGACCAATACTCTCTACGAGGGAATGTCTGGGCAGTTTGTTAATGACCTGCGTGATGCTGTCTATGGCGTCGGGGAACAGCAATGAACCCGGCGCCCTTTCCTCTCGCGGCTTTGCTGGCACTGGCGATGACCGGCTTTATTGCCATCATGACCGAGACATTACCCGCCGGGTTATTGCCGCAAATTAGCCAGGAATTAGGGGTCTCACCAGCATTGGCAGGCCAATGGGTCACACTCTATGCGCTGGGTTCGTTAATGGCCGCAATCCCATTGATTGCGCTGACCCGCAGTTGGGGGCGACGTAAAGCCTTACTCAGCGCTATTATTGGGTTTTTCTTATTCAATACGCTGACCACTATTTCGCCGTGGTTCAGTTTAACTTTACTGGCCCGTTTTATGGCCGGTGCCGCTGCGGGGCTGGCCTGGGGGCTGATTGCCGGTTACGCACGGCGCATGGTGCAACCCCATCAGCAAGGGCGTGCAATGGCGATTGCCATGACCGGCACACCTGTAGCGCTGGCGCTAGGGGTGCCGCTGGGAGCATGGCTGGGCAGCGTGCTCAACTGGCGCAGTGCATTTGCTATTATGTCGGGATTAACTGTGCTGTTGATTATCTGGGTTATCGCGAAAGTCCCTGATTATCCTAGGCAATCAATCAAACAGCAGCAGCCAGTGCGCAAAGTATTCATCATCCCCGGCGTGCGCCCTGTGTTGTCGGTTATTGTCCTGTGGATGCTGGCGCACAATATTCTTTATACCTATATTGCGCCTTTTATCGCCCCAGCGGGGTTAGGCAATCAGGTCGATAAAGTGCTGTTAGTCTTTGGGATCAGTGCGCTGGCGGGGATTTGGCTGACCGGGCTGGTAGTGGATCGCTGGTTACGTGGCGCGGTATTACTCAGTATTGGCACCTTTGTTCTGGCGGCATTGATATTGGCAATTGAAGGAGGATCGCCCGCCGCTATTTACGCCAGCATGGTGTTGTGGGGGTTGAGTTTTGGCGGCGCACCCACCTTATTGCAAACCGCGTCGGCGGATGCCGCAGGGCAAGATGCCGATGTAGCGCAGTCAATGATTGTGGTGGCGTGGAATCTGGCTATTGCGGGCGGCGGGATAGTCGGTGGCCTGCTGTTACAAAGCGCCGGTGCGGCCAGTTTCCCATGGGCAGTGCTGGGGTTATTGTTCTTAGGGTTAATGGTTGTCTGGCAAGCACAGCGACACGGGTTCAAACCGGGCATTCGTAGCGCCATGCATTCGGCAAAATGTTGAGATGATATCTATAGCAATACCCGCTATCCGGCGGGTAGTTAATAACAAAGATATTTGTGGCTCAGTGAGTGAAGGGTTGACCACACCTAGGGGCACTCCGGTGGCTTACGCCACTACGACCCCAACGGCACGTTTCCCTTCATTTGATTTTTTCAGCAATCTGAAACACCCGCTATCCGGCGGGTGTTTTTTTAAAATTAATTGGCGTAGATAATTTTATCTGAATAAAGTGTTTCAATTGCTTGCTTATGCATATTTTTCTTTTTGTCGGTGACAATAATATCAATGTCGTTGATATCACTTATTTTCATTAACCCACTTTGACCAAACTTACTGGTATCACATAAAATGACTTTCTGTCGGCCCATAGCCAACATTTTCTTAGCTATACGCCCTTCATCCAAATTTTTCACCATCACACCAAAGTCACTGTCTATTCCGCCCACCCCAACAAAGGTGAAATCAGTATGAATGTCATTCATTTGTTCAATTGTCTGAATACCTAAATTCGCTTTATAAGTATGGTTATATTCACCGCCCAAGACATGCACGATAGCCATATTATTTTTACTTTTTATTTGATCGGCAATTAAGGATGAATTGGTAAAAACAGTCAATTTTACTAGCGGTAAGAATGAAGCAAAAATAAGTGTGGTGGTACAAGAGTCAATAAATAAGCTGTCGTTTTCCGTCACCAATGAGGCGGCATATTGGCCAATTAACATTTTTTCCTGGCGATTTAACTCCATTCTTTGAGCAAAACTGCCCTCTTGTATATTCTGAACCTTTATCGCACCGCCGTGGACTTTAGTAACTTCGCCACTCTTTTCCAAATAGGAAAGATCTCTGCGGATCGTTTCAGATGTCACACCCAACTCTTCGGAAAGACCAATAACAGAAACCTCACCAAGGCTATCCAGCTTTTCCAAAATAAACTGTTTACGTTTGATCTGATTCATAAGAATAAAGGCCCGAAGCTGTGCGATGCATTTTGTGCCATTCTACGCAATAATTTCATGAAAAAAAAGGCGATTCCATCACAGTGGCCAGAGTTGATTAATGGCAAAAGCAACCCCGTGTTGGTTATTATCCTGACTGACTCTATCCGCGCGAGATTTGACAAAATCACTGGCATTGCCCATTGCCACGCCGACAGCAGAAAACTGAAACATACTGATATCATTCTCTTGATCGCCAATACTGACGACAAATTCAGAACCAATATTTAAGTACTGAGATAAGTAATGCAAGGCTTCTCCCTTTGTAATTCCCTGTCTCATTATTTCGTAATAATGTTGACTGGTCTTACTGAGTGAGTATTGGCGGTGAAATTCTGCATCTATTTTATCGGCAACACTATTAATAAAATCAGCCGAGCCGACAATAGAGACTTTAACGATATCATCTCGTTGAGTAATAACCTTTGGTTCAATAGATATCAGTTCCATAGCAAAGAGTTGAGATTCATAGCGCGTGTAATCACTGACAGTCGACGAGCTGGATAGTATATTATCTCGGGTGAAAAAATGATGTGGGAATTTGTTCTCTGCCAGCATAGTTATCGCATTTTTTACCTCCCCGTCGTTCAATGGGGTAAAGCGAATATCTCTTTTCTCAACAGCATCATATATCCATGCGCCATTAAACGAAATAAAGTAGCGAATCAGATATTCTAATTCAGTATTACGGATAACTGCGGCAATAGCCTTAACCGGCCGAGCTGAACATAAAACCACCGTACCATGGTGATGAATAACATGCTTTATCGCGCTGATATTCTGAGCTGATATTTGGTTTTCCTGATTGAGTAAAGTGCCATCAAGATCAAGGGCCAATAATCTATACATATTTTAACTCCAATAAAAAAGGGAGAATACATTATTGCTAATACATTCTCCCGCCTGGTTAATATCCTACAATCAGTGAGTAATAAACTGCGTTACCACATCTTTGGCCGCATTACAGACCACATTATCAATGGCGGTGCCCACCACCAGAATATTAACGCCGGTATCTTTAAATGCTTTGGCATTTTCCAAGTTAATACCGCCCTCAGCTAACGTCGGGACGGAAACTGCACCGACCAATGCTAACAAGCGCTGTTTGATAACATCAGGAATATCGCCAGCGCCAACACCTTCATAGCTCATGCCGGTCATTAAACCAATCATATCAACACCTAACTCTTCCATCTTTTTCGCCACTTCGGCGACATCCGCCGGGGTTTCAGCCGCAATACCGAAGGTGTGCAAATCACTCGGGTGACCAATATAAGCATCCACTGTCAGGCCATATTTATGGGCTAAATCGACTAACTCTTTTAAATCTTCAAAACTGGATTTATGGGTATGTAAACCATCAGCGCCTGATTGAGCTATTAATAAAATATCCTGTTCAGTCACCGGCGTGGGGACAGTTTCAGTAAAGCCCCCGGCAATCCCGACAGTAATAAAAATATCGTCAGCCACCACATTACGCACCCCCTGCACCGCTTCCGCCATTTGCCCGATAGTGATTTCATGGCGAATTCGCTCGGCGGCATGCATATTTGTCACGCCATTATGGCCACGCGCCAATGCTAATGCTGGGTGATTCGGTTCTAATAATTTAACGCCTGAATCGCATACTGCTTTCGCTAAGCGAGCATCATCCCCGGTTATTCCGGTACTCAGAATAGTTTGACCGCCATGTAACGCAATGGCATTGCGTACTTTATCCATAGCGACGGAACGTTTTTTACTCATATCAGCGTTGAACATATTGACCTCTACTTGATTTATATAAAACTGCTTTTTTAATTGTTAACTCTTAGCCGAAATCCCTGGTGTTGGTGATTCGGGTATTGCCTTTTTAATTGCTACAAATTTGTTGGCTAATAGGGTGATAACACAGGTCAATACCAGCGTTACCGTCATGACTATCGCCATATGAAAAGCGTTATTTGATAAGAAGGGTGAGGCGAAAGCAGGGACATAAGCCACACCTTTAATATTTAATAATCCCAATAACATTCCGCCGACACCGGCTGAGAATATCGCGCCAGCAAAGACGACTTTATTAGAGAACATAAACGGATAAGCTGATTCGACGAACGTCCCGAAGCCCAAGTTAATTAATAATCCTGGTGCGGCAACGGCGGCTTCGCTTTTTTCTCGAGGGGCAATAACGTTTGCCAGGTTAATACCGGCTGCCACCATCACCAGCCCGACCATATCGACAGCACCAAGGAAACTGACACCGGACTTTTCCATTTCCAGCAATACCAGTGGCAATATAACGGCGTGATAAACCCCACCCAGAATAGCGGGCCAAATAACCAAACCGGCCAGTAATCCGGCTAAAATTGGGCTGAAAGCCAGAGTGGCTTCAATGGCCAATTTAATATAGTCACCGGCGGCTAAAGCCAATGGACTGAGCAGGTAATACATGACTAAGCCAGAGAATAGACCAGACAAACCGCCCGCCACGATATTGATAGTGGTCATGGGGAATTGCCATTTCAGACACAGCCCGAACAGATAGCGCACCATAATACCCGCGCCGATACCGCCCAGAATACCGCCAATTAAGCCGCCTTCAACTGACAGCACACCGGCCACAACACCGGCCACAATCGACACTTCATCTAGCTCGGAAACTTGTTTGGCCGCAATAACCGCGACAATCACCGGTAACCCTTTGAGCAATAATTCAAAGATAGCATTCAGTGATTGCAGCCCTGGGATATGGCTGAGTGCCAACACGATAGCCATGGCGATAAAACCGGGTAAAGCCGGGATCATGATGCTACGAATATTGATTCTTTTTAACAGGCTCTTGTCGCTACCCGGCATATTGGCATCGGCGCTGCCCAATATTGGGGTATATTTTATCTGCCAGTGTTTGCACAAGGAGGCAGTAAAAGAGATAGCCCGGGTACGGCTATTGGTGCCCGTGGTGCCAGAAGTGGCAATCACATTGGCACCTTTGGACGTGATAATCGCCATTGAGGTGCCGCCCGTCCCCACAATCGGGATTTTCTTTTCTATCGCCGCCAGAATAGCTTCTTTATTACTACGATCAGGATCGGCGCTCATGATAATGATGCCGTCAATATCACCGGCTCGGATTTGTGCCGCGATAGCCGCATCCGAAGATTTTACCGCATCATTCACCTCTGACAGTTTTCCCTGGAAGCTAATCCGGGGTTTATCGCTTTCCTCTGCGGTGATTGAATACACTGCGGCGGCGGTGGTCGGCTTTGCCACATCCATCGATTCTTCCGCTGCAATAAATTGCACCGCACTGACACCTAACCCCGCAGAGTGAAGTTGAGTATAAATTTCTTGTAGAAGTCTTTCCGGGTATGCACCACCGAGATTGAACAGATTTCCCCCGCTGCTTCCGAGTATTGCTACATTTTTCATGTCGGGCCTCAAAAGATAAGAAATGTTAGAAAGTGTTATTATGTTTTTAACTGCAATTCACAATCACAGAAAAAACAGCCCAAAGCAACATTAAACAACACAAGATCACTGATTAGCTCCATTGCTTGAATAACAATTAATTCTACTAATCAAAATATATGGTCATTAAATTAAACTAATATTCTTTAAAATTGAGATAACAAGATACTTAAAACTACAAATTGGCATTTTGTTGTTTTATTTTGTTTTGTTGTTTTCGTGATGAGGTTCAAATTATTGCGGCTTGATATTTCGGGTAAAAAGAAAAAGCGGAGAATCAAAGAGGGTTTCCGAAGCTGATACCCTCAGCTTCGGGCTATGCTGAGTGGTATCCGTGAGTCATGAAAAGATAAATGAGTGGCGGGTGCCATGGATTACTTTTTGGGTAAGCCGGTTTCAATTTCATGTCCTGCGGCTTGCCATTCAGGGAAGCCATCGACCCAGCGCCGTGCCTGTCGGCCTTCTGCTCGCAGCAGAGCAACCGCTTTCTCTGACAACATGCAATAAGCACCTCGGCAGTAAGCCACAACTTCTTGATTTGGTGAGAGTTCAACCAGGCGGTTTTCGAGTTCCTCTACGGGGATGTGGATAGCACCCGGTAAATGCCCTTGGCGATATTCATCTTCAGGACGTACATCCAGCAAAATAATACTGCCCTCCTGCATCCGACCCAGCAATTCATCTTGCGTAATAGCTTCCAGATGTTCACGACGGCGGAAAGCATCAGCAACCAGCTCACGAATTTCCGAATGATTGTGCGCCGCATAATGTTGTAAAGCATCCAGCACGGGCAATATCGGCCCATTGCCCAAACGGTAAAACACATGCTTTCCGTCCCGCCGTCCGAGTACAAAACCGGCGCGCTTTAAATGCTGCAAATGTTGCGATGTATTGGCAATAGATAACCCCGCCAGTTCAGCCAGATTCTCCACCGAGCGCTCTCCCTGCGCGATGTGGTCGAGCAGAATCAACCGGTGCGTATTACTGAGCACTCGCCCCAAATCCGCCATTTCGGCAAAAATCTGCAATGTGGATGGCAGTATTTCCGTTGACATAATCAATTTCCATCCTATCATTCAATTAATCAATTGAATGTAATATTAACTTAAAATAACGTAAGGCTCCAGTGGAGCTTGCCGCAAGGAACATGTTTATGAACATCGAATGGGAATTTATCAGAAACGCGGTTTTTATCGGTGTTGGGGCGACGATGGTCATGGATTTATGGGCGCTGATACAAAAACGCTGTTTTGGCGTGCCATCACTCAATTATGCCATGGTCGGCCGTTGGATTGGGCATTTCCCGCAGGGACGTTTTATTCATCAGAATATTAGCCAATCCTCCCCGATACCCGCAGAACGAGCGATCGGCTGGAGCGCCCACTATGCCATCGGGATTATTTTTGCCGCCCTGCTGTTAGCCATCAGTGGCCCCCAGCCGACGCTGACTACCGCGCTGTTGTTCGGCATTATCAGTGTGGCTGCGCCATTTTTCATTCTGCAACCGGGTATGGGGGCAGGTATCGCCGCTGCAAAAACACCACAACCCACGATTGCCCGGCTGCGAAGCTTGATTGCGCATACCAGTTTTGGTGTCGGCTTATATTTGGCAGCAAAATTGCTGGCGCAACTGGTCTATTAGTTCTCCAGTTGCTGTATTCACGCCGCTGGCCGATAGCGCCATAACCAGCGGCCAGTGGACATGCGGCGATAGAATAATACGCCGCGCACTATCCAATCGAGGAACATCCCCATCCAAACGCCGGTGACACCAAACCCTAATGTCACCCCCAGAATATAACCGGCAATAATACGGCACCCCCACATTCCCGCGAGCGCCACCCACATGGTGTAGCTGGCATCTTTCGCGCCTTTCAGCCCAGAGGGCAGCACCCAGGCCGCCGCCCAAATCGGCATAAAGAGTGCATTAATCCAAATTAGGTGCTTAACGACCGCGATAACCCCCGGTTCATGGGTATATAGCGACGCCAGAAATCCAGCACTGGGGATCGACAGCAAAGCGATAAAACACACCCCAAGGGTCGATAACCAAAAAATATGTTTGAGTTGGCGGATGGGCTGCAAAATCTGCCCTTTACCCAAGCGAGTTCCGATAATAATCGTCGATGTGTAACCCAGCGCATTACCCGGTAAGTTAATCAGCCCGACGATGGAAAACGCGATAAAGTTACCCGCGATCACTTCGGTGCCCATTCCGGCGACAAAACGCTGCGTAATAAGTTTGCCGACGTTAAACATCACCGACTCAACACTGGCAGGAATACCAATACTTAAAACCTCAAACATAATGGCCGAGGTAAAGGGCATAAAATAAGCTTTAAAGGGGATACGCAGAGTATTATTAGCACCGAAAATCAGCACTAACACCACCACCAAAGCCCCTAAATAACGGGAAAATGTGATGCCGATACCTGCCCCGATAAACCCCAGTCCCGGCCAGCGCCCCACGCCATAAATCAGCACGCTACTGATAGCAATATTAAGAATATTCATGGCGATATTGATAAACATCGGCAACCGCGTATTACCGGCACCACGCAATGCCCCGCATCCCACCAAGGTTATCGCCATGGCCGGATAATTCCACACCGTCAAATGCAGGTAAGTCAGCGCCATCATTTTGACTTCAGGATCAGCCTGGCTGGCCATAAGATTGATAATGGCGTCCCCGGCAAAATGTACCAGCAGCACCAATAATAGTGAGATTAAGACCAACAGAGAGATAGATTCGCGTGCTGCGGTTTGTGCCTGTTTCCGCTTACGTTGCCCCAAACTGAATGACACCACCACTGACGTACCGAGCGCCACGGAGGCAAAAAAAGCGGCGATTAGCATATTAAAGCTGTCGGCTAACCCAACTGCAGCCATAGCTTCTTTGCCCAACCAACTGACCAACAGAGTGCTAAACACCCCCATCAGCAGTACGCACAGACCTTCAATAAACAGCGGGATCGCCAGCGGTGTTATCTCCCGCCAAAACAGCACTCGATAGGATTTCCGCTTTTTATACCATGCATTTTCGCAAAAAATTTTCAACTTAATATACTCGAATTATTTAAGGTATATACTCGATGAAAGTCGATATGCACATCATAACAGAACAGCGAATTAATTTAAATGAAACCACATTTCATCAGCACGCAAATGAAATAGTTATGCAATACAATGCACATAAATATGCAAAATACCTTTGACTCTAACCCTAGTTTTGCGATATCAATGTAGGCATTGAAACCTTTGCCAGACAGACCTAATTTATACAGGATTTAATCGATGACAACTATTCTCAAACACCTTCCTATTAATCAGCGTGTTGGTATTGCTTTTTCCGGTGGTTTGGATACCAGCGCGGCCCTATTATGGATGCAGAAAAAAGGGGCAATTCCTTACGCTTATACGGCTAATCTGGGTCAGCCTGATGAAGAAGATTACGAAGCTATTCCGCGTAAAGCAATGGAGTACGGTGCAGAGAAAGCTCGTCTGATTGATTGCCGTAAGCAACTGGTTGCTGAAGGTATTGCCGCGATTCAATGTGGTGCTTTCCACAACACCACCGCAGGTGTGACTTACTTCAACACCACCCCACTAGGCCGTGCTGTGACCGGCACCATGCTGGTTGCCGCCATGAAAGAAGATGGTGTGAATATCTGGGGTGATGGCAGCACTTATAAAGGTAATGATATAGAGCGTTTCTATCGTTACGGTCTGTTGACTAATGCTGAACTGAAAATTTACAAACCCTGGCTGGATACCGATTTTATCGATGAATTGGGCGGTCGCCATGAGATGTCCGAATTTATGATTCAATCCGGTTTCGACTACAAAATGTCGACCGAGAAAGCTTATTCCACTGACTCCAACATGTTGGGTGCGACTCACGAAGCCAAAGATCTGGAATTCTTGAATTCTAGCGTCAAAATCGTTAACCCTATTATGGGCGTAAAATTCTGGGACGAAAATGTGGTGGTGAAAGCGGAAGAAGTGTCGGTCCGTTTTGAGCGCGGTTATCCGGTTGCATTAAATGGTGTGGTGTTTGAAGACAGTGTAGAGCTGATGATGGAAGCCAATCGTATTGGTGGACGTCATGGTTTGGGAATGAGCGACCAAATTGAAAACCGTATTATCGAAGCTAAAAGTCGCGGTATTTACGAAGCCCCAGGAATGGCATTGCTGCATATTGCTTATGAACGCCTGCTGACCGGTATTCATAACGAAGACACCATTGAGCAATACCATGCTAATGGTCGTGTTCTGGGCCGCTTGCTGTATCAAGGACGTTGGTTCGATCCACAAGCGCTGATGCTGCGTGACTCGGCTCAACGTTGGGTTGCTAGCGAAATAACCGGTGAAGTAACACTGGAGCTACGTCGTGGTAATGACTATTCGATTCTGAATACTGTGTCTGACAATCTCACTTATCAGCCAGAGCGCTTGACCATGGAAAAAGGTGATTCTGTATTTTCACCAGATGACCGTATCGGTCAGTTGACTATGCGTAACCTGGATATCACCGATACCCGTAAGAAGCTCTTTAGCTACGCCACCACTGGGTTGCTATCTTCTTCAGCCGAGGTCGGTTTACCGCAGGTGGATAATAATAATCTAGGTACACGCGGGATTCAGGATAAAAACAAGTAATTGTTATTATTAGTATAAATCGAAGCAGGCTTGGGCTATCACCCTAAACCTGCTTCGAGACCTGTCACCGAATCAACCTCAAACCGCCGATGTCGGCAATTCAATATTACTCTCCGCCAACGACCCCATATTATTATACATCGCACAAGCTGCATCCACTAAATGCATAGCAAGTGCCGCGCCGCTACCCTCACCCAAGCGCATACTCATTTGCAAATAAGGTTCCAGCTGCAAATGGTTTAACGCAATAATTGCGCCTTTTTCTGCTGATAAGTGGGACGGAATCAGATAATCACGCACTTTGGGTTCGATACGGCAAGCTGCTAAGGCAGAAGCGTAAGAGAGAAAACCATCCAGCACCACCGGCAAGCCCGCCGCCGCTGCGCCGAGCATGACACCGGTCATCCCCACCAAATCAAAACCACCGACTTTTGCCAACACATCAATGCCATCACTGCCATCCGGTTGATTGGTTTCAATGGCACGCCGCACCACGGCCACTTTGTGATGTAATTGCTCACTGGGGAAATTAGCCCCAATTCCCACCACCTGTTCAGGGTCACTGTCGGTAAATACACTAACCATCGCCGCCGCTGGGGTGGTATTCGCGATACCCAGCTCACCGACACCAAACACTTTCACGCCACTTGCCGCTTGTTGTAATGTCAGTGTGGCACTGGCAATCAGTAAATCTTCGGCCTGCTGACGGGTCATGGCCGCTTCGCGGGCAATATTGCCACTGCCTCGCGCCACTTTCATATCGATCACACCGGGGAGTGTCTCGCTGTCGATGCCCACATCCACTATCTTCACTTCCGCACCCGCGTTAGTCGCCAACACGCAAACACCGGTTACGCCTTTCACCATATTCAATGCCTGAATCATCGTCACGGCCCGTGGTGAGATAGCCACCCCCTCATCGAAAACGCCGTGGTCGGCCGCCATGACAATGATTTGCTTGCGGTCGACTTGATGGCCGTATAAACCGCGCATTCCTGCCAATTGGATAGCCAATTGCTCCAACCGGCCCAAGCTGCCGCAGGGCTTAAGCAAACCATCCAGCCGCGCTTTTGCTCGGCTCATCGCCCTACTATCCAGCGGTGCAATAGTCCGCAAAATTGATGAAAGTGTTTGCATGAATTTAACCTCGTGTTACAGGCTGCCAAACAGCCCGGCTATTGAACGCACGCAGAGTGACAAATCCATCATGGATTTCCAACACGCTGTATGCACCTTGCTCAAAATGAAAATGCCACATGGCAGCCGCTGGCATCGCCAGTAAGCGCGCCAACATTAGGCTTAATACCCCTTGATGGGATACCACTAACTGATTTTTTTCATTATCTTTTATTGAAAAAAGTGATTGAACCGCACTTTCTATACGGGCTGAAAACTGTGGGAAAGATTCCCCACCGGTGGGGCTGGCCTGCTGCCAATCAGCCACCCATGCTGCCCACGCATTAGGATCTTCACGTTGCAAATCATGGTGATGGCGCATTTCCCATTCACCGAAATTCATTTCATTTAATTGGTCATCGGCACTCGCATTGATTGAATGCCCCGCCAGCACGATATCGGCAGTATGGCGGGCGCGCAGCAATTGGCTGCTAACGGCGTGAGTAAACTCGACCTCCGCCAGCCAACCCGCGACATTACCGGCCTGCTCTGCCCCCAATGAAGTTAACGCCACGTCGGTCAGCCCGCAAAAAACACCGTGTAAATTGGCTTCAGTTTGCCCATGGCGCACCAGAAAAAGTCGCATAGAATGGCTCATCAAAAGTGATCAGAAATCGGCAACATCATAACAGTGCCAGTAAGAATACCAACTCGCCCACTTCAGCCGCAGCGCCCAGCGTGTCACCGGTTTGACCACCCAAACGGCGACGTAGATAGGCCGCCAATAACAGCACCACTACCATGGTGATAACCCATGCCAACAGTGCCGCGCCCTTGCCGAGTAACAGAGTTAATATCGTGCCAATCGCCAATGTGACCGCCGTTTGTTTCCCCGTCACTTTACCGATATAAATATTGCCCAATCCATTGCTTTCGCGCGCATAGCGTTGGCGATACATCAGCAGCACAATCACCGTGCGCCCGGCCACCGAGGCGGCGGTGAGCATCGCGAGCATCGATACATCGCGCAGCGCCAACTCACTGACCACCAGCACTTTTGCTACCACGATAAATATCAACGCCAAACCGCCGTTAGTCCCAAGGCGGCTATCGCGCATGATCTCCAGCATTTGCTCGCGTTTACGGGCAGAAAACACCCCATCACAGGTGTCGGCCAGCCCGTCGAGGTGAAAAGCACCGGTAATCAGCGCCAGCGCTAGCACATAACCCAAAGCCGCCAGCGGCACACCGCACCACGGCGCTAACAGAGTGAAAACCACCCCACCGAGCCCCCCGACAATCAAGCCAATGAATGGGAACCCAATAATACCGCTTTGGTAGTTATCCATCGCCAGCCCTTGAGTCCAGCGCTCTGGCACCGGAATGCGGGTCATAAACTGTAATGTTGCGAGAAATAAACGCAGGTTCATTTAATTTTTACCTCAATGCCCGACACCACTAAAAACACCTCGTCGGCGGCAGCGGCCAGGCGCTGATTAACCCGCCCGGCAATATCGCGAAAATGCCGCGCCAGGCGGTTTTCCGGCACAATGCCCATGCCCAATTCATTGGTCACCAGATAAATGGGAGCTGAACTTTGGGCACAGGCGGCCAGCAGTTCAGAAATTTGCTGCTGAATACCCACTTCAAGCGCCGCAAAATCCATCTGCTCCGGCGGCGTATCACCCGCCAATTCAAACAGCAGATTGGTAATAAGTGTGGTAATGCATTCCAACATCACGGCTTCACCGGGTTCGACCTGCTGCTCCAGCACCGCACCTAAATCCCGATAACCTTCCCAAGTGCGCCAGTGTGCCGGGCGGCTGGCGCGATGCAATGCAACCCGCTCGGCCATTTCCGCATCTGTCACCACCGAGGTAGCAATGTAAAACACCCGCTCAGCTGCTTGCGCTGCCATACGCTCTGCCAATGAACTCTTGCCACTGCGCGCCCCGCCGGTAATCAAAATCACTGCACGCTCTCCTGTTGGTGTGCTTTCATTAACTCTAGAATCCTATTAATATCAATATGTTCACGCATATTCGAGGCCAGAATATCGAACTGCTGCTGTTTATGTTCAGCATAATTCACCGTCACGCCATCAAAAGCCGCCAGCCCTTTGCGTTGCCGCAGGCTATCCAATAGCGGGCGGGTAAAGTGGTGGCTATCAAACAGCCCATGAATATAGCTGCCCAACACGCTGCCATCGCGATTTACCGCGCCATCGACCCACTGCTCGGCTTGCCCGTTGCGCAAGGTTAAGCGCGCAAAAGGCACGGCTGCGGCCCCCAACAGGGATGCGCCCATGTGGATTTCATAGCCTTCAAGCGGGTGCTCGCCGCAGTTTTTTAATATTCCCGGCAGTCCTGTTTGGCAATAGCCGCTCACCCGTGTGGTGACTTTCTCTACTGCGAACTCAGTTTCCACATCCAATAAGCCCAAGCCGTCCATCTGCTCTAAGCCCGACTCCACACCATCAATAATGCGTTTTCCCAACATTTGATAACCGCCGCAAATCCCTATCACCGGCACATTGTGTTGATGTTGCGCTAATAGCGCCGCCGCCAGCCCACTGTGATGTAACCATTGCAAATCCCCCAGCGTATTTTTGCTGCCCGGCAAGATAATTAAGTCCGGTTGGCCTAAAGCCGATAATTGAGAAACATAGCGCAGACGTACATCCGGCTGGGCCGCCAGCGCATTAAAATCGGTAAAATTGGCAATATGCGGCAAGTGGATCACTGCAATATCCAGCGATTTCTCCGCCGAATGCTGATATTTTCCCTGTTGCAGTGCGACGCCATCTTCATCTTCTAAATCAATGTCCAGCCACGGCATCACCCCCAGCACCGGGACATTTGTCAGGGCTTCAATCTGTTCCAGGCCGGAGGTCAGCAGCGCGATATCACCGCGAAACTTATTGATTATCACCCCCTTGACCCGCGCTTTTTCATGCGGATGCAGCAACGCCAAAGTGCCATAAATCGCCGCAAAAACTCCGCCGCGATCAATATCAGCCACCAGCAATACCGGCGCATCCGCCATCTCCGCCATGCCCATATTGACGATATCACGGTCACGCAGATTGATTTCTGCCGGGCTACCCGCCCCTTCCAGCACCATGACGTCATATTCGCGCGCTAAACTGTGGTAAACCTCGCTGATTTGCTGTTGCAATTGCGGCTTATATTGATGGTATTCCACCGCATCCATATTGCAGGCCACTTTGCCCATTAAAACCACCTGCGCCTTGCGGTCACTGGTGGGTTTAAGCAACACCGGGTTCATGCGGACATCCGGCGCTATTCCAGCGGCTTCGGCCTGGAAAATCTGCGCCCGGCCCATCTCTTCGCCTTGTGCCGTAATCCCAGAATTGAGCGCCATATTCTGCGATTTAAACGGCGCGCAGCGGTAGCCATCTTGCCTAAAAATGCGGCATAACCCCGCCACTAACACACTTTTACCGACGTCAGAGGCAGTGCCTTGCACCATTATCGACAAATTCATTACCGGCCGACTCATCGCATTTCCTCCGTTTCCCGCTGGCGCATCAGCGCAAAAAGTTGCTCTTCCGTTTTACACAGCGGCAACCCCAGCTCACTGTGCATTTTGACCAACCACGGCTGAACCAGCCCGGCGGCTTGCAGTTTATCCTGTTGCAGGAATACCTCGGTGGTTTCACCGGCAATCATCAGATGACCATGGGATAAGACATAGAGGTAATCACAAACCTTATAAATCAAATCAATATCATGGCTGGAGAGAATAACCCGTTTTCCCTCCGCGACAATACGCTCAATAATAGTAATCATGTGCTGGCGGCCCGCCGGGTCTAGCCCTGCGGTGGGTTCATCCAGCAACAGATATTCGGCCTCCATCACCAGCGCACCGGCAATAGCTACCCGTTTTTTCTGCCCGTGACTCAAATGCTGAATAGATTTATGGCGAAATCCCTGGGCATCCACCAAGGTTAATGCTCGGTCAACCCGCTGAGCAATAATCTCTTCCGCCATGCCCAAATTGCGCAAGCTAAACGCGATGTCGCTGTCAATATCGGTATAAAAAATCTGCTGCTCTGGGTCTTGAAATACCGTGGTGACGCGCTGGCGTAATTCACGCAAACTGGCCTTTTTATAACTGAGCGGCTCACCTTGCCACAACACCGCGCCCTGTTGCGGTTGCAGAATTCCGGTCAAATTCATAAATAATGTGGATTTGCCACAACCATTGGCCCCCAAGACCCCGGTGACTGCATGCTGACTGAAATCCAGTGTCAGGTCGTGCAATACCTGTTCATCCTGATAGCTGAAACCTAACTGCCGGGTGGCTAACATTACATCCTGCCTTAGAGGTGGAAATCGCCCTGATAGAGTTTCATATCCAGCGAAATGACCATTTGCTGATAGCGAATCATCACGCGGGTAAATAGCATACCGACCAACATTGCCAGCGAGTGATAGCCGGTACGCAATGAGATATAACCAAATCGTAGAGACTGCACCTGTTGAATGGCGGCAGCCTCTTCAATCAAGATAAAGATAAAACGCCAGGTTAGTAAAATTTGCTCGGTTAACAAACGCGGCGCGTGGCATCGTTTAAGTATCTGAATAAGTTGCGGAAACGGCGTATTAAGCACAAACCAAAAAGTGGCCGCTAATGCCGCTAAACTGCGCCATAGGGTTTGATTAGCGGTGGCTAAACCGACGCTATCCAGCCCAAACCACCAATTGCCTATCTGCACGCCCCACCACAGGCTCTCCGGTTGACGGGAGAGGGACAGCACAATAGTCACCAACCCCACTAACAGGAAAGAAAGCGGTATCGCCAGCCAGCGCAAATAGCGGCGCGGCCCCACCCGCAGTAGATAGCACGTCAGCCCGGCGATAAATACCAATAACAGCGCCTGATACATCGGCGGGCTAAGCATCGCCAACAGCAGGAAAACCCCATATAGCACCAGCTTGCCCATCGGGTCGGCCTGCCGCCAGCGGCTTTGATAACTGAGTTTATCAATCCCCAGCATGCTCACCGCGTTTCCCCCGGTAATAGCCTAAAATATAGAAAATCACCGCCGCCCCAATGGAACCTTGCAAGGTGAACAGCAGACTTTCTATTTCGCCACTGGCCGGTTCATACAGCGGTGTAAACCATGGCTGATAATGAGGGGCAGTGACCTGGATCAGAGCTTCAGCTTCGCCGTCTGAACCGCCGAACTCGCCGCCGTGATCAATAAAGAACGGCAATATGACCAGCGCGATAACCATCGCCAGCAGAATAAGTGTCTTTTTCATGTTAGTGACTCCCCGCGTGGATTAACTGCCGTTTGGTTAATTGGTCGTAAATCATCACCGTCAGCAAACCTTCAGCAATAGCAATCGGAATCTGGGTAATGCAGAACACCCCCATAAATTTGATAATCGAACCACTGATACCAAATTGCGGATCGGGAAACGCCAAACCAAGTTGTACCGAGGTGACAAAATAGGTGGTTAAATCCGCCAGCATGGCACAGAGGAACACCCCGACATCGCGGCGCAACCCCGCTTTGCAGGCCAGTTTCCAGACTAAATAACCCACTACCGGCCCAATCACCGCCATTGACATGCCGTTAGCGCCCAACGTGGTCAAGCCGCCGTGCGCCAGTAATAACGCCTGGAACAGCAGCACAATCGCCCCCAGCACCGCCACCACCACCGGCCCAAACAGGATAACCGCCAGCCCGACACCGGTCGGATGTGAACAACTGCCGGTCACTGACGGGATTTTCAGCGCCGATAGCACGAAAATAAACGCACCGCACAGTGCCAGCAGCACTTTTTGATTGCTGTCTTCAGAGACAATCTGCTTTAAGCGCACCAACCCCATAAACAAGCACGGCAGGAACAGCACCCACCAGGCCAGCGCCCACATCGGTGGTAAAAAGCCTTCCATAATGTGCATCGCAAAAACATCATTCGGGGCAATCGTTAGCAGGATTGCCATAGCAACCCCACTATATGAAAGTTTCTTTAACTGTCTTTCCATTTCCATGAGTGACTCCAATAACGTTGAGCATCTAAATAAAACTGGCTAACCGATTGTTTTTAAATAACTCGTTGCTGCTTATTGACTAAAATAGTCGAGAAATAGGGCAATGGTTGGTCAGCGGCAATGTTCTCCAACTGACGCCAGCACACCTCCCCCGGCAATGAGGCTTCTGACATCAATAGCGCGTGGGGGAACAGATTGAGTCGGCCCAATAGCGCCTGAATTCGCGCAAAGCGGCCATAGACTTTCATCAGCACCACACAGTCGTGATCGCGCAGTGCGCGTTCCAGTTCGGCTTCCGGCGCAGTGCAGGACATAATCGCCAGCGATTGTTGCTCCATCGCCAATGGCAATGCGGCACGCGCGGCAATGGCGGCAAAGGAAGTGACTCCGGGGACAATTTCCAACCAATCTGGCCGACCAATGCGTTCGAGCAAAAACACCCAAGTGCTGAATAACATGGCATCGCCGAGAGTGATAAATCCCACCTGACGCCCCTTGGCGACTTCTGCTTGTAACTGTTGCGCAACCTCATCCCAGACGGCCTGTTTTTCGCTGTCATCAGCACTCATAGGGAAGTGGCAGGTGCGGATTTCGGTGTTGGGTGATAAATATTCGCGCACAATTGACAGCGCCAGGCTGTCGCCGCCTTTGCGCCCCGCGGGGGCATACAGCACATCGAGTTTGGCTATCAGCCGCGCTGCCCGCACGGTGATTAAGTCACTGGCGCCGGGGCCGACGCCCAAGGCATAAAGTCTGCCGCTCATTACGCTGCCTCCTGCTGTTTTTGCTGTAAGGCGAGGCTCAAATGCCCGACAAACATCTGGCGAATCAAGGGGTTTTCTCCCAATCCTTGCAGCCATGATTGCGCACTGATACCGGCGGCTTCCAGTTGTGAGCGCCATGAGTCCGGCTCGTCAGAGGCCATGTCATTGATGGCGTGATCACCGGCCACCAGCATCAATGGCATCAAATGCACTTTGCGCACGCCCTGCTGCTGTAAGCAGCTAATGATGTGGTCGATTTCCGGATAGCTTTCGACCGCGCCGACCATGGCCGGGAAGTTCAGCGAAGCCATCAAATGGTCAAGGCAAGCATAAGCGGAGAAAGCATAGTGGCTGGCCCCGTGGCCCATAAAGACCACGCGCTCATCGGCTGCCAATGGGGGCATTTGTGCTTGCAGTGCCACCAGTAATTGCTGGTAATCGGCAAAGCTGCTCAACAGCGGCGTACCTAAGACCAAATGATGGAAACTGTCATTGAAACTGCGCACTTCAGTGGCAATTTTTTCGTATTCATCGCCATTAATCACATGCAGTGATTGGATGGCGACATCTTGATAACCCTGTTCAGCCAGCTGCTTCAGCGCTTCTCGCGGGTTATTGATCAATAAGCCATCGCGTTTGCGCAGCTTGCGAATGATCATTTCTGAGGTAAAGGCGCGGAACAGATCGCGATCGCGGTAAGCCGCCGCCAATTGTTGTTCGCAAGCATCAATATTCTTTTGCCGGGTGTGTTCATAACTGGTGCCGAAACTGATCACCAACAGTGCTTTTTTCATTTTATTGTCCTCGTTGTTCTTGCCCGTGGGTCAGATTGCTGCCAGTGCATCAGATGTTGGCTAAATTCATCCAATGAAGTCACTTGCTGTCCCAGACTGTCCAACACCACGGCGGCCGGGCGGCGCACCACAATGCAGGGAATATTCAGTGCCAAACAGGGCGCGACTTTTTCTTGATAGCCGCCTTGTGCGCCGGATTCTTTGGTGATGACCACATCTGGCTGGCAGAACTGATACAGCGCGTGATTGAATTGCGCACTAAATGGCCCGCGCAGCGCAATGATATGGTCGACCCCCAGCCCCAGCGCCTCACATTGACTCAGCACCTTCGCCGTTGGCAGTACCCGCGCGAATAGGGTTTTACCGGCCAATCCCTGTTGATACTCCGCCAACTGCTTACTGCCGGTGGTCAATAACACTCGCGGCCCCAAGCCTTGCGCCACCGCACAAGCTGCTGCGGCACTCTCCACTTTGTAAAGCAGCGGATGATTGAGCACTTCAATTTCACTTGGGCGCTGATAACGTGTCAGTAGCACTTTGGATTGCTGGCACGCGGCAACCACATTGTCACTGAGCAAATCGGCATAAGGATGAGAAGCATCAATCACCCACTGCACTTGCCGATTGATAAGAAAATCGGCCATTGCCACCACATCCATCCGCCCGACCACGACCTCGCCGCCAATATCCCCCGCCAGCTGTTTACCGGCATCGGTGGCGACCGACAAGCTGTAGCGCTCGCCAGCCCGGTCCAGCAATTGGCAAATCAGCCGGGCGTCACTGGTGCCACCGAAAATATGAATTGGTGGAGGGTCATAAGTCATAGTGAATCGTCCGTCATAATGAATATCTCTTTATAATGAATAGCCCCGAGGGGTGATCATCAGCCCGTTACGGCAATAAGTGGCCTGATTGCCGACAATCACCAAACTGGTCATGTCTACCGGTTCAAAATCCATTTCACCCAAGGTGGTGAGCCATTTCTCCTGTTTTTTGCGCCCCGCCGCCTTCACTACACCGACGGGTGTTGCGGCTTTCTTCCACGGCTGCATCAGCTCAAACGCCCGTGATAAATGCCCTTCGCGGCCACGGCTGCGCGGGTTATAGAAGCAGATAACAAAATCGGCCTGCGCCGCCGCGATAATGCGTTTTTCAATCACTGCCCACGGGGTCATCAAATCACTCAGGCTGATATGACAAAAGTCATGCATCAGCGGTGCGCCGAGTAAAGAGGCGGCCGCAATACTGGCGGTAATACCGGCCACCAACCGCACTTCCAGTTCAAGCTGTTGCTGGGTGACCAGTTCCAACACCAGCCCAGCCATGCCGTAAATACCGGCATCGCCACTGCTGATCAGCGCCACGTTATGACCGGCCATGGCCAAGTCAATCGCCGCCTGACAGCGCTCAATCTCTTTACACATGCCGGTTTTGATCACTTGCTTATCCAGGGTCATGGATTTCACCAGATGGGTATAGGTTTTGTAGCCGACGATAATTTCCGCCTCGCGAATAGCGGCGATAGCGTCTTGCGTCATCATCGATTCACTGCCCGGCCCGATGCCAATTACGGTTAACATTAATGCGATACTCCCAGAGTGATGGTGACTCCCTGCTGGCGCAGAGTATTGCCAACCAATTTACCGTCGCTCATCAGCCAGGCGACCGGTTGTGAAACGCTGCCGACCCCCACCGTTTGGCGGACAAAATCAGAAGCGGGAAAACGTTGCTCGTGGCGGCTTAATTCGCCGACGCTGAAAAGTTCGAATGGCACCCGCCAGCATTGGGCCAACTGGTGCAGCGCCGGTTCGTCTTTTTTGATGGTGACACTGCCAATCGCTCGCAACGCCATGATATCAAAATGATTTTCAGCCATTTGCTGTTGCAGTAACTCCACCAAGGTTTGCAGCGAGGTCGCGCGGCGGCAACCAATGCCCGCCACCACCCGGCGCGGCACCAGTTTGTACACCGGTAAGGCGGCGAGTTGTTCGGCGGGCAGTGGCAGAGTGTCGCGCAGCGTGATGCACACTAATGCGTCCAGTGCGGGCAATTGATCCAAACAATCAACCGGCACAAACCCCCGCGTGTCGCAGCGCTCCCGCTCCGCTAACAGCGGCGCATCCCACCACAGCCCGACTTTCTGGCCGCTAACCAACATTTGATTGACCACTTTGACTGCATGGCGGAAATCTTGCATTTCGCCGTCCAGTTGGGTGGCCAGTGTGTCCAGCGCCGCCATCTCATTCACATCGGTGGCGGTGGTTATCACCGGATCAGCCCCCAAAATACCCGCCAGATAGCGGGTTAAGGTATTCGCCCCGCCCACATGGCCCGACAGCAAGCTGACGACGTGTTGCCCGCGTTCATCAATCACCACCACCGCAGGATCGGTCATTTTGTCATTCACCAGCGGCGCGATAACCCGCACTGTCAGGCCAATTGCCCCCACCACCACCAGCGCCGAATACTGTTTAAATGCTTCACGCAGGGTGTCGCCAAAACTGCCGTTGAAAGGCAAAAAACCCGGTTCCAGCAGTTTGTCACTGGTAAAACAGGTCAGCGGCAAGTGGGTTTGCAAGCGCCGCGCCAGTCGCACTCCGCCGGGGGTCAGGCAAAATACCGCGATGGATTCAGGCTTGACGATATTCATGGCTAAACCCCGCGTCATAGAGTTTGGAATAGTGATATTCATCGCCGAGGAATGCCCCCACCAAAATCAGCGCCGTTTTATGAATGGCCGCCGCACGCACTAACTCGGCGATATCCGCCAGCGTGCCGCGTACCGTGCGGCTTTCAGCCCATGTGGCTTTGTACACCACCGCGACCGGCGTATTGGCGGGATAGCCACCAGCAATTAAGCGCTCGGCAACGCGGTCCATTTCCTGTACCGACAAGAAGATCGCCATTGAAGTTTGGTGCGCGGCGAAAGCTTCCAATTGCTCCAATGGCGGCATCGGAGTGCGTCCCTCAATACGGGTGATAATCAAGCTCTGCGCCACTTCCGGCACGGTGTATTCCACTCCCAGTTGCGCCGCAGCCCCCAGGAAGGCACTCACCCCCGGCACCGAAACAAAGCCAATGCCGTGTTCACTCAACACTTCTCCCTGCTCACGAATCGAGCCATACAAAGAGAGGTCGCCGGTTTGCAACCGCACTACCAGCTTGCCGGCGCGCACGCCATCCACCATCAGCGTAATGATTTGTTCCAGATTCAAGCCCGCGCTGTCATGACATTCAGCTTCGGCAGAGCAATATTCCAATAGCTCGGTATTGATAAGCGACCCGGCATAAATGACCACCTGCGCCTGTTGCAGCAAGCGGTAGCCTTTTAGCGTAATCAGCTCTTTGTCACCCGGCCCGGCCCCAACAAACCAGACTTTTTGCGTATCCCATGTTGGTTTAATCGCTGCTGATACAGCATTAGGATGCTCAGACATTGCTCGCCTCCTTGTGGCAGGAAATAAGATAAGTAGGATTATTCGGTTTAAAATAGTGCCCGCTGCCCAGAGGGGTCAGAGTGGAGAGTTGCAATTGCACACAATCCAACTCACTGACGGCGCAGGTCTGTAAGTGGTTTAAAGCCTCATTGAGGTTATTGAGCAAAATAAAGGTCAGCACCAGGCGGCCATCGGGATTGAGCATCATCAGCGCCCAGTCGATAAGGTCAGTTAAATGGCCGCCGCTGCCGCCAATAAAAATGGCGTCGGCTTTATCCGGCAGAGCAAGGGGGGCGACACCGGCGAGGATGTTCACATTGCCGCACCCCAAGCGCTGGCGGTTTTCATCAATCAATTCAAGGGCCGTAGGGTTGCACTCAATGGCGGTTACCTGTAAATGAGGGAAGCGCAGCGCCGCCTCCAACGCCACACTGCCGGTGCCCGCGCCAACATCAATCAGGTGAGTGGCACCCGATAACGCCAGCCGTTCCAGCGCCAATACCCGCACCGCTTCTTTGGTCATCGGGACTTTTTGCCCACGAATAAACAGCTCATCTTTCATTGAGGATCACCACCACATTCATGTCATAGCGGGCTGCCACCTGCTCTGCGGGCAGGCGGTGGATGCGTTCGTTAGATTGCGAAAGATTTTCACCAATAATAAAAGTGCGAAACAGGCCGCGTTGCTGTAGCGCATCTGCAATGGCCCGTGGGCCGATAATGCCGTCGGTCACCATCGCCACTTTGTCGTGCTGGAAGATCCAGTCAAAATCAGGCTCGCGACCATGGCTGCTGGTGAGGAAAAGGTCATTCATGTCCAGCGCCACTTTGGCGCACAGATATTGAATCGCGCTGATACCGGGGACGATATGCAACTCCTCGGTACTGAAGTTTGCCGCCAGTAATTTGCCGATGCCGTACAGCAGAGGATCGCCCGAGGCCAACACCACAATGGCGCGATTTTTATTGCTATCCAGCCACTCTAGTAGCCCCAATAAGTCCGCATCCAACAAACGAGACTCTTTGATATCACAACAAAATGTCGCCAGATGGCGTTTGCCGCCCACCAACACCTCGGCGCACTCAATAGCCCGCCGCGCCGTTGGCGTCAGATAGTCAGTATCACCGGGGCCAATACCTACTACTGTAATCATCGGAATGCCTCCGCAATCTCATCCAGTGCTCGGTTGCTACCTAACACCTGATTATCGAAAGAGAATAAAATGGCATCACACTGGGGCGGGTTAACCGAGAAGCGCATCATCTCCGCGATGCGCTCGCAGATGCGCTGCGCGATACGCGCATACACCCCTTGCCAGCCCTGCTCGGCAATTAACTCCATCGCCGCCTCGGTGGTATCACATTGATTAACTTCAAGAAGCAATGAATGTGGTGCGCCCATTAATGCTAAGTTCGCCACCAACGTCTCCATGCGCCCATCGGCAATGTGGCTGTGAGTATGGAAGATACCGGCGGCCACTTTGACTAATTTGCCGGGATGCCCGACCAACAGCACATGGCGGAACCCCAGCCGCACCGTTTCTTGCAGCATGTAGCCGACAAAATTACTCATGGTGACCACCCGCTGGCTCTCCAGCCCCAAATGGTCGCGAACAAAGCGCTCGCCGTGATTACCCGGCACTAAAATCACGCGATCCTCACCGGCGGCCCGCTTCATCTCCAGTTCCAGCGCTAAAGAGCGTTTCCAGCTCTCTTCCGACATTGGCGTGACAATGCCAGTGGTGCCAATGATGGAAATTCCACCCCAGATCCCCAGCCGCCCGTTGTAGGTTTTTTTCGCCCGTTCAACCCCTTCCGGCGCGAAAATTTCTATCTCGGCTCCGCGTAACGGGCCAATAACCTCGCGCACGGCAGCTTCAATTGTCTGGCGCGGCGTGCGATTAATTGCGCTACTGCCGATGGGTAAACCAATACCTTTACGAGTGACGGTTCCGATCCCCTCGCCGCCCCGCAAAGTGATTTCAGTCTGTTCAGTGAGAGTCACGCGAGCAAAAATCAACATGCCGTGGGTGGCATCGACATCATCGCCGCCATCTTTGCGGACAGCCGCCGTGGCTTGCTGGCCCTCAATAAGTGGCAGCTCGACATTCAGACACAAGGTGACGCCAGAGGGGGTGACAATCGAAATCTGGTCAATCACTTGCTGGCGCAGCACCATCAGCGCCGCCACTTTGGCCGCAGCTGTAGCACAGGAGCCGGTGGTATAGCCTTTGCGGTATTGCTTGCCGTTATGCCAAATACTCTCTAATTGCTGGTTTTGCAGTGCCGCTCCGTCATTCGCAATAACGTCACTCATAATGCCCCTCGCAACTGCGTCCTTTGTAATTGATAGAGGATGGCGTTGATAATCGCCGCTGCCACATTGCTACCTCCTTTGCGCCCCAGTGCGGCAATACAGGGCAAGCCGCTTTCCACCAGCGCATCTTTGGATTCCGCCGCGCCAACAAACCCCACCGGCACCCCAATGACCGCCACCGGGATCACTTGGCGCTCTAACAAACGGAATAACGCGGTCGGCGCATTGCCGAACACAAATAGCTTTTCGCCCGGCTCCGCCAGCGCCACATCCACCGCCGCCATCGAGCGGGTAATGCCCTGCACAGGCGCAGTTTCCACCACGCGCGGGTCACTGATATAGCAGCGGCACTCGCATCCCATCTGCTTGAGCAGCGTTTTGTTAATGCCCGACATCGCCATGGTAGTGTCGGTGTATAGCGTGCATCCTCGGCGGATGCCCTCAGCAATGTGAGCCAACACATCGGGGGAGAAATGCAGAATATCGAGCCAGTCAAAATCGGCGGTAGTATGGATAACCCGCTTGACAACCGCTTGGTGCATTTCGCTGGCAAAGCAATAATCTGGCCGTTCAGTGGCAATAATATCGCCAATAATGACAAAACTATTTTGTTCGATTTCCTGCGGATTTTTTATATAGTTCATCGGGTTATCCTTATCAAATCCCGACCAGCAACAAGCGGATCAGGGCGAACAATAACAGGGCCAATAACGACGCCATCATCATCAAATGGATGCTGCGCGGAATGTCACTTAGTGCCACTTCGCGCCGCTCATCGCCAATCCACGGCTTCTCGACTCGTTCACCAAAGTAATCATTCGGGCCGCCCAGACGGATACCAAGTGCACCGGCGACGGTAGCTTCTGACCAAGCGCAATTGGGGCTGGAATGCTGGTAGCGATCACGCCAGCCAATACGTAGCGCCTGGCGGTAATCGGCCTGAATCAGCCAGGCAGCAGCACTCAGCAGTACCCAGCTCAAGCGCGCGGGCAGCCAATTAGCTAAATCATCCATTCGCGCAGACATATAACCGATTGCCCTATATTTCGGCGTTTTATATCCCACCATCGAATCAAGGGTATTGACCGCTTTGTAGGCCATTGCCAGCGGTGGGCCGCCCAGCATCAGGAAGAACAACGGCGCAATAACACCATCGACACTGTTCTCAGCCACAGTTTCCACCACCGCACGGGTCATTTGCGGTTTCCCCAATTGCGAAGTATCGCGCCCGACAATCCATGACAACTTTTCACGACTTTGCGCCAGGGAGCCATGCTGTAGCGCATCGAAAACCAACAGCGCCGCATCACTCAAGCAACGCCCGGCCAGCAAGGTGTAAATCATCCACACTTGCGCCAGCCAACCAAGCCACGGGTTAATTTCTGTCATCAGCCATAAAAAGCCCCAACTAACCAGCCAGGTGATGCCGACCACCAACACCCACAACAGGGCACCGCCCCATTTCAGCGCCCGCTCACTACGACACACCGCGCGAACCGCCTGTTGCAGCACCGTAATCAAATTGCCAATCCAACGTACCGGATGCGGCCAATGCGGTGGGTCGCCAAGCCAATGGTCCAATAAGAAAGCCACAAACCACGCGCTCAGGGTCATAGCACACTCCGGGCGGCAGTCAGCCAGCCATTCAGTAAACCGGGGCGCTGGGCGAAATGAATATGCAGATAACTGGCCTGAGTGCGCTGTACCTGATAGCCACTGCGCCACTGCTGGATAACCGCACCATCACGCCATTTGCTGCTATCAAAAACCGGTGTCAGCGGGCTGGTAAAATCGGAGTAATGGAACTCATGACCGCGCAGAGTTTCACCAAACGCGGCTAATAACGTGTCACTGCGGGCCTGTGCCTGACAGTAGCCAAAACGGGTCAGGCGTTTCCCCATGCGGCTTTCACCGGGCAAAATCCCCACCATGGCATGGCGCTGTCCACTGTCATCGGTGAGACCGTCGCCTAAATACATCAAGCCACCACATTCGGCATACAGGGGGATTTGCTGGCGGTGGGCTTGCTGTAACGCGGCGTGCATGGCGGTATTTTCTGCCAGCGCTGTAGCGTAGATTTCCGGATAACCGCCGCCCAGATAAATCATCTGGCAAGCAGGCAAACTGCGGTCATGCAGCGGACTAAAGCGCTGGATACGCACTCCCGCCTGCTCCAGTAAATCAAGGTTATCGGGGTAATAAAAATTGAAAGCTTCGTCTTCGGCTAAGGCCAGTGTCAGCCCGTCGGCCAAAGCTTGCGGCGGTAACGCGGGAGGGGTGCCAACCGGAAGTTGGGAGCAACAAGTCAGAGCGAGCAATCTGTCCAGATCAATAAATTCTTCAACCTGCTGGGCCAGCCGTTGCCAGTGCGGCGAGTTATCGGGCTGCCTGGCGACAACTCCGCCCCGCTCCTGTGCTGGGATCAGCCCCAAATGGCGTGATGGCAAGGCCACATCATCCATAACCGGCAAGCGGCCCAAAACCGGAATGCCACAATAATGTTCAATAGCATGGCGAATAAGTTGATAGTGATTATCTGAGTTAACGCGATTAACAATCACCCCGGCAATGGTGAGGTCGGGATCAAATTGACTAAAGCCCAGCACCGTTGCCGCCACCGAGGTAGATACCGCTTTGCCATCCACCAGCAAGATAACCGGGCAGCCCAGTTGCTTGGCCATCGCCGCACTGCTGCAATAATCGGGGTCAGTGCCATAGCCGTCATACAGCCCCATGACACCTTCAATCACCGCCACATCGGCATGGCGCATATGCTGGTTATACAGGCCATTGAGGGTGGCAGGCGGCAACATAAAAGCATCGAGGTTACGCGAGGTCACGCCACTGACGGCGGTATGCCAGCCAGTATCCAGATAATCCGGCCCGACCTTGAACGGCTGCACCGACAATCCACGCGCCATCAGCGCCCGCAAAATACCCAAAGTTACGGTGGTTTTACCGCACCCGCTGCCGGTTCCTGCGATGATAAATGCTTGTTTACCTGAGCATTGCATAAAAAATCCCGCCATTTCAAGCGGGATATGCAGTGTCAAAAAGGTGCATCTACGCAACGTCACCGCTGCGCGCATCTGATGACAACCCGCTTCCCACCGAAGGAGTTGAAACTCTTTTACTGATTTGGCTGGTCTTCTGGCTTAGCGTCACCCTCCCCCGCTACCTTCCCAATCCGGTGGATCAGTGGTTTCAGCGGGTTCGTCAGCATCACAGCAGCGGGGGCTGCGGGGGATTTTCACCCCCTTCCCAATCATGTCTTGAGTACAAGTACACGACATAACCATTTCAGTAACTACAATTATCTAATTACAGTAGATTCTGTTATTTAATTTCTTATTTCGTTATCTAATTTATCTCTTTATTTACACTGTTATAACAGAGTGTTTATTCATTATTAGTCTGATAGAATTTCTTAAAATTAATATACCCTTTTCTGTTCATAAAAAATGGTGAATTTCATTTTTTGATAGGGATTTTTTTGCATCACCACAACAATTTATTGTCGAGATTGCGAGTGATTTATAATTAAAAACAGTGACTTATATAACTTTAAGTTCATTTTATTTATAGCAAATTATTGTCATTAATTATTTTAAATGGCTAATTTTTATTTTTTTTATTTAAATAGAAAACCCAAGCGAACGGCCCAATTGCATAATATTAAATCAATGATGGCTATTCCATTCCGCTACGTTCAGAAGAAAGTGAGCGAAATACCTGCGGTGTCACATTGTAGGTCTGACGGAACACTTTGCAGAAATAGCTGGTCTGGGAAAATCCTAGATTCTTAGCAATGCTGGCAATGCTCCAGTCACTGTGCTGCAACATCTCTCTGGCATTAGCCATCCGTTGCTGATTGACCCAGGCATTAAAGCCGATGCCGTGGTATTTTTTAAACAATTTGCTGAAATAATAAGGGCTGAGATACACCTTGGCCGCGACTTCTTCCAGCCGCAGTTCTTCCGATAAATGCGCATCAATATAACGCAATGCCTTCTTCATTTTGCTGTCATGGGGGTGAGCCGGCCGTATTCTCCCCGGTTCTTTGCTGCCCATATTGTCATTGATAACCACAAAGTTGAGGTGTTTTTTGAGACAATTTTCAACAATCAGCTTTAATAAATCTGCCGACGCAATCACTCGCGAAAAGTCCATAATGGGCACATTGTGGAATTCGTCCATCAGTGCTGGATTTTGCTGCCAGTGGTTATCAACATTAAGAATATCAATCAGATAAACATCTGAGTGCAACCGCACCTGCCCACATAAAACAAACCCGACCAAATGACCGGCAATAACCAGCGGGATAGAGAAATCAGTTAACCCGGCGTGGCAGCGATAAATACAAGGTTCATTGGATTTTGAAGCTTCCAAGCCACCGCAGCGATCACTCATGCGGCAACGAAGATGATGCACTGGGTCTTGCCGCATCAATTGACAAAATGGCGTAAAATTAAAGAGATCAGAAATTTCTTCGCCGTGAATATTGACCACCACCACAGCCAGCCCAGTTGCCTGAGCAAAATCCTGCGCGATTTTATTTATGAGCTCTGAGTTTAGAGAACTGGCAGAAATCATGATAAAACCTCTCAGTTAATTTATTGTTATTAGTTTTTGTTTGTTACCATCGTTCATCCTTGAAATAATCAATGTGTTACTTTTTTGTTATATTTAATTCCCCCTCACCCAATAGAAACCTATTTCCCTGTACCAATTTATACTCTGGTGAAATGAAAAGTAATAACTCACTTTACCAGAATCATCATCAACAGGGGACGATAATCAGCCCATTAACCCGAATAGATCACGAAATTTCCTCATCCTGTTTCACCGGTTCAAGATGAGGAAACTCGCCTTAATTTATATACTGGCTTTCTCATCCTCTAACTTGCAGGTATTACACGGCAGATTTTTACCAATGAAGAAACGATAAACCGCCGCACCGAGGCAAGCCCCAATAATCGGTGCGATGATTGGGACAAGGAAATAAGGGATATCACGGCCACCGGTCATTGAGATTTTCCCCCAACCGGCAAAAAAGGTGAATAATTTAGGACCAAAATCACGCGCCGGGTTCATGGCGAAACCGGTTAATGGCCCCGTCGCCGCGCCAATCACTGCCACCAGAATACCAATCAATAGCGGCCCTAATGCCCCACGCGGTACTCCGTTACCATCATCCGTCAACGCCATAATCAGCCCCATCAAAATTGAGGTAATGATGATTTCAACAAAGGCAGCTTGCCATACGCTGATAGCCGGTGATGGGAAGGTACTGAAAATACTGGCTAATTGCAGGCTTTCCAGACTGCCGCGCACCATCTGATGGGCGGTTTCAAAATCCGTAAATAAGTTGTGATACAACATATAAGACAGCGCCGCCCCCCAAAAGCACCGGCAATCTGCGCAATGCTGTAAGGAATCACTTTACGGGCGGGGAAACAAGCAAACAGCCAGAGAGCAATAGTGATGGCGGGGTTGAGGTGAGCACCGGAAATCCCGGCGGTCAGATAGACCGCCAGTGAAATCCCCAGCCCCCATACAATACAAATTTCCCACAAACCAAAACTGGCACCGGCCACTTTCATCGCTGCCAGACAACTAATACCAAAAAACAAAAATAGCCCGGTGCCGAGAAATTCTGCGATACACTGAGCTTTGAGCGATTCATTCATAGGGTTACCCTGCTTGCGGTTAAATTAATACGTTATATACCCTAAATAATTCGAGTTGCAGGAAGACGGCAATTGAGTAAATCCCCGGGAGCTTACATAAGTAAGTGACTGGGGTGAACGAAAGCAGCCAACGCATATGCAGCTCGAAGTATGACGGGTATGGTATTGCACGGCCCTTGACCTGATCACTATAAAGAGACGGAAAATGAAAGTGTTGTCGTGATTAGCCATTAATTAAACAAAAAATAGAGTTCCTATAGCAAATTATTGCTATTACCTGGCCCATACCCCCCTCAAAACCCTGTCAACAAGCAACTTATTGTCTAATTAAATAATGTGACTTTTTTGTCATTTATTATTTCCGTTATTGTTAGCAAGCTCGCAATTTCTATTTTAATGTGAACCAGATTCCATCTTTATATTCGCGTGCGTGAGTACCAAAGAAAATAGGGGTTGTCACTGACTTAATTGTAATTATGAATATGCAAAAACCAATTATTACCACCCATCCATTAATAAATAGACTTATAAAATAATCAGTTAAATGAGCTCATGACAATAATTTGTTATTTCGTCACTAACCATTCCCGCCAGTAAATTCAATACAGCCATTCTTTTTCATTACTTGTTTGTATATTCAGTCGCAGCACGAACCTGACAACGTTATTACTGAATATAACAACATTACTTTTGAGTATGGCCATTCAAGCCAAAGCAATACCCTAAATAATTCGAGTTGCAGGAAGGCGGCAATTGAGTCAATCCCCAGAAGCTTATTGATTTTAAGGTCAATGGCAGTCAGTGACTGGGGTGAACGAAAGCAGCCAACACACATGCAGCTTGAAGTATGACGGGTAAGGGCACCTGATATTCGTCGAGGTATATATGCAACAAGAAGCACTAGGAATGGTGGAAACCAAAGGGTTGGCCGCAGCCATTGAGGCTGCTGACACCATGGTGAAATCGGCCAATGTGACATTAGTGGGCTATGAAAAAATTGGATCTGGCCTGGTCACCGTTATCGTCCGGGGTGACGTGGGAGCAGTTAAAGCCGCCACTGATGCCGGCGCGATTGCCGCCGCTAACGTGGGCGAAGTGAAATCTACCCATGTGATCCCCCGCCCCCATACCGATGTAGAAGCTTTTTTACCCAAGGGAAGTAAACCATGAGTAGCAATGACCTGGTTGACCAAATCATGGCGCAGGTGATAGCAAAAGTCAGCGAGCACGCCCCGGCGTCTTCTGTACAACCATCCTATAAACAACGAGATACGGCTATGGCTGAGAAAACTTGCAGTTTAACGGAATTTGTTGGAACCGCGATCGGCGACACCGTCGGACTGGTGATCGCCAACGTAGACAGCGCCCTATTGGACGCCATGAAGCTGGAAAAACGTTATCGCTCAATTGGTATTTTGGGCGCACGTACCGGCGCTGGCCCACACATCATGGCGGCTGATGAAGCGGTAAAAGCCACCAATACCGAGGTGGTCAGTATTGAATTACCCCGTGATACCAAAGGCGGCGCAGGTCATGGTTCGCTAATTATCTTCGGCGGTGATGATGTTTCTGACGTAAAACGCGCCGTCGAAGTGGCATTGAAAGAGTTAGACCGGACATTCGGTGACGTTTATGCCAATGAAGCCGGTCACATTGAATTGCAATACAGCGCCCGCGCCAGTCATGCCCTGGAAAAAGCGTTTGGCGCACCACTGGGCCGCTCTTGCGGCGTGATTGTCGGCGCACCGGCTTCTATTGGTGTTTTGATGGCCGATACCGCCGTGAAATCCGCCAATGTTGATGTGGTGGCTTACAGTTCCCCCGCACAGGGCACCAGCTTTAGTAACGAAGTCATTCTGGTTATCTCCGGCGATTCTGGCGCAGTCCGTCAGGCAGTTATTTCTGCCCGTGAGATTGGCAAAACGGTATTAGCCACTTTAGGTGCTGAACCGAAAAACGACCGCCCGTCTTATATCTGACGCCACAGTGAGGCTGTTTCATGAAATCGAAAAGATTTGAAGCGTTGGCGAAACGCCCGGTTAATCAGGACGGCTTTGTCAAAGAATGGATCGAGGAAGGCTTTATTGCCATGGAAAGCCCGAATGATCCAAAACCTTCCATCAAGATTGTCAATGGTGTGGTGACCGAGCTAGACGGCAAACCACAAAGCAGTTTTGACCTGATTGACCACTTTATCGCCCGCTACGGTATTAATCTGGAGCACGCGGAAGAAGTGATGAAGATGGATTCCATCAAGTTGGCCAATATGCTGTGTGACCCCAATGTGTCGCGCCGCACTATTGTGCCGCTGACCACCGCCATGACTCCGGCCAAGATAGTCGAGGTGGTTTCCCATATGAACGTGGTGGAAATGATGATGTCGATGCAGAAAATGCGCGCCCGTCGGACTCCATCACAACAAGCTCACGTGACCAACGTGAAAGATAATCCGGTGCAAATTGCCGCCGATGCGGCGGAAGGCGCATTCCGTGGTTTCGATGAGCAAGAAACCACGGTGGCCGTAGCCCGCTATGCGCCATTCAACGCCATTGCGCTGTTGGTGGGATCACAAGTGGGCCGCCCCGGCGTACTGACCCAATGTTCGCTGGAAGAAGCCACCGAGCTGAAACTGGGGATGCTGGGCCACACCTGTTACGCCGAAACTATTTCAGTTTATGGCACTGAGCCGGTGTTTACCGACGGCGATGATACGCCATGGTCAAAAGGCTTTCTCGCCTCATCTTATGCCTCTCGCGGCTTGAAAATGCGCTTTACCTCCGGCTCCGGCTCTGAAGTGCAAATGGGCTATGCCGAAGGCAAATCCATGCTGTATCTCGAAGCGCGCTGTATTTATATCACCAAAGCCGCCGGGGTTCAGGGGCTGCAAAACGGCTCCGTCAGTTGTGTCGGCGTGCCGTCTGCGGTGCCATCGGGCATTCGCGCCATTCTGGCCGAAAACCTGATTTGTTCGGCGCTGGATTTGGAATGCGCCTCCAGTAACGACCAAACCTTTACCCACTCAGATATGCGCCGTACTGCTCGTCTGCTGATGCAGTTCCTGCCGGGGACTGACTTTATCTCCTCTGGTTATTCTGCGGTACCGAACTACGACAACATGTTCGCGGGCTCCAACGAAGATGCCGAAGATTTTGACGATTACAACGTCATGCAGCGCGACCTGAAAGTCGATGGTGGCCTGCGTCCGGTATTGGAAGCTGACGTGGTGGCGATTCGCAATAAAGCCGCGCGCGCCCTGCAAGCTGTATTTGCTGGGATGGGCTTGCCGCCAATCACTGACGAAGAAGTGATTGCCGCGACTTATGCCCACGGCTCGAAAGATATGCCGGAACGTAACATCGTCGAAGACATCAAGTTCGCTCAGGAAATTATCAGCAAAAACCGCACCGGTCTGGAAGTCGTGAAAGCCCTGGCGCAAGGCGGCTTTGAAGATGTGGCGCAAGACATGCTTAACATCCAGAAAGCCAAAATTGCCGGCGACTACCTGCATACCTCGGCAATCATCAAAGGTAATAACCAAGTGTTGTCGGCGGTGAATGACGTCAATGACTACGCGGGGCCAGCTACCGGTTACCGGCTGGAAGGTGCACGTTGGGAAGAAATTAAAAATATTCCAAACGCGCTTGATCCGAATGAGCTTGGCTAAGGGGTTCACGAGATGGTGGATATTAACGAAAAACTGTTACGCCAAATTATTGAAGGCGTATTGCAGGAAATGCAGGGAGACAAAAATACTGTTTCCTTTAAGCAAGAAACCCAGCCTGCAGCAGCGGCTGTTGCGTCCGGGGATTTTCTCACTGAAGTGGGTGAAGCCCGTCCCGGCACTCATCAGGATGAAGTGATTATTGCCGTCGGTCCGGCATTTGGCTTGTCGCAAACCGCCAATATCGTCGGTTTATCGCACAAAAACATTCTGCGCGAAGTGATTGCTGGTATCGAAGAAGAAGGGATCAAGGCGCGGGTGATCCGCTGCTTTAAATCCTCCGACGTGGCTTTTGTCGCGGTAGAAGGCAACCGCCTGAGTGGTTCTGGGATTTCTATCGGTATCCAGTCAAAAGGCACCACGGTGATTCATCAGCAAGGTTTGCCGCCGCTCTCGAATTTAGAGCTATTCCCGCAAGCCCCATTGCTGACACTGGAAACCTATCGCCAGATTGGTAAAAACGCCGCTCGTTACGCCAAGCGGGAATCACCACAACCGGTTCCGACCCTGAATGACCAAATGGCACGGCCAAAATATCAGGCCAAATCCGCGATTCTGCATATTAAAGAAACCAAGTATGTGGTGATCGGCAAGAATCCTCAGGAACTCCGGGTGGCGCTTTAATTAAGGAAAACACAATGAATTCCGAAGCTATTGAATCCATGGTTCGCGATGTGCTGAGCAAGATGAACAGCTTGCAAAGCCAAACGCCAACTGCCGCGAGTGCTCCCGCGGCCAGTTCGCGCAGTGATGCCAAAGTCTCAGATTATCCGTTGGCGAATAAACACCCTGACTGGGTGAAAACCGCCACCAATAAAACACTGGATGACCTGACGCTGGCGAACGTCTTAAACGGCAGTGTCACTTCACAGGATTTGCGTATTACCCCAGAAATCCTGCGAATTCAAGCCTCTATTGCTAAAGATGCGGGCCGCCCGCTGCTGGCAATGAACTTTGAGCGTGCAGCCGAGCTGACCGCGGTACCGGATGACAAGGTGCTGGATATCTACAACGCCCTGCGCCCATTCCGCTCCAGCAAAGAAGAGTTGAATGCCATCGCTGATGAGTTGGAACAGACCTACAAAGCGACCATTTGCGCCGCTTTCGTGCGCGAAGCTGCCGTGTTGTATCTCCAGCGCAAGAAGCTAAAAGGCGACGATTAATTTGGCGATATCAAACGAAGGGAAATAGGTCGTTGGGGTCGTAGCGGCGTGAGCCGCCGGAGCGCCCCTAGACATATAAGCCCTTCGCTCACCTCGGCTAAATCAGAGGGGTGTTACTGTCAGCAACTTAAGGTAAGAGATATGGATTACATCGTCGGGGTAGACATCGGCAACTCATCAACAGAAGTCGCATTGGCACAATGCATGGCTGATGGTCAGTTGCACTTTGTTACCAGTACCCTAACCGAAACCACCGGTGTCAAAGGGACGCAACGCAACATTTTCGGCATCAATAAGGCGCTAAATATGTTGGTGGAAAAGGCCGGTATCGCGCTGAGTGATATCAGTCTAATCCGCATCAACGAGGCGACCCCGGTCATTGGTGATGTGGCGATGGAAACCATTACTGAAACCATCATCACTGAATCCACCATGATAGGCCACAATCCGAAAACTCCCGGTGGGCTGGGGTTGGGCGTTGGGGTAACCATCACGATTGATGAGCTGGTCACTCGCGACCCTACCCGGCCTTACATTCTGGTGGTGCCTTCAGCGGTTGATTTTGCCGATGTTGCGGCTGTGGTGAATGCGGCTCACGGCGCTGGATACCACATTACCGCGATTATCCTGCAACGGGATGATGGGGTGCTGGTCAGTAACCGCCTCACGCATCCATTGCCCATCGTCGATGAAGTCTTGCATATCGACCGCATCCCGATGGGTATGCTGGCGGCAGTTGAAGTTGCCATGCCGGGTCAAGTGATTGAAACCCTTTCAAACCCTTATGGTATTGCCACCGTATTTGAACTCAATGCCGAAGAAACCAAAAACATCGTCCCAGTGGCACGCGCCTTAATTGGCACGCGCTCTGCGGTGGTGGTGAAAACACCCGAGGGCGATGTTAAAGCCCGTTCTATTCCGGCGGGTCATTTGGAGCTATTTGCCAATGGCCGTACCCTGCGGGTGGATGTCGCCACCGGTGCTGAAGCTATCATGACTGCGGTCAACAGCTTCCGGCATCTGGATAATGTCAGTGGCGAAGCCGGTACCAATATCGGCGGCATGCTTGAGCACGTGCGCCAAACCATGGCCGAACTGACCAACAAACCGACCAGTGAGATCTTCATTCAAGATTTGTTGGCGGTTGACACGGCGGTGCCAGTCAATGTCACCGGCGGTCTGGCGGGAGAGTTTTCGCTTGAACAGGCGGTGGGTATCGCCTCAATGGTGAAATCTGATCGCCTGCAAATGGCACACATCGCCAGTGAAATCAAAAAGAACCTAAATATTGAGGTACAGGTCGGGGGGGCGGAGGCCGAAGCGGCGATACTCGGCGCGCTGACCACACCAGGGACGCGGCGGCCACTCGCCATCCTCGATTTAGGGGCTGGATCTACCGATGCCTCTATCATCAATGCGCAGGGTCAAATCGTTGCCACCCATCTGGCAGGAGCCGGGGACATGGTCACGATGATCATCGCCTCTGAACTGGATTTGCAAGACCGCTATTTGGCCGAAGACATCAAAAAATATCCCTTGGCAAAAGTGGAAAGTCTGTTCCACCTGCGCCACGAAGACGGCAGCGTTCAGTTCTTCCCACAACCGCTGCCGCCCGAAGTTTTTGCCCGATTGGTGGTGGTTAAACCGGAAGGTCTGACCCCTCTGCCGGGGGATTACGCACTGGAAAAAGTGCGCAATATCCGCCGTTCTGCCAAAGAGCGGGTATTTGTCACTAATGCGCTTCGCGCCCTACGTCAAGTCAGCCCGACCGGCAATATCCGCGATATCCCCTTCGTGGTGCTGGTTGGCGGCTCCTCGCTGGACTTCGAAATCCCACAATTGGTGACCGACGCTCTCTCCCACTACAAGCTGGTGGCTGGTCGCGGCAATATCCGTGCTAGTGAAGGCCCGCGTAATGCGGTTGCCACCGGGCTGATTCTGGCCTATCAGCGGGAGAGTTATTGATGAACTTTACCCAAGATGCACCCGCGATTGTTATCAGCCTAACTTCGTCAACCCCTGAGGCGATTTGGCACCAGGTATTACTGGGGATTGAGGAGGAAGGTATTCCCTGGCAATGGCAGCAAGACGATGACACGGATGCCATACAACGCGCCTGGCAGGCGGCGACCCGCTCTCCATTATTGGTGGGGCTGGCATGTTCTGCCGACGAAGTGATTGTGCATTTTCGTCATTTACCGCCCGCCAACCCGCTATTTCGGCAGGAACGCGAGCAGAACGAAGACCAATTACGGCGGTTGGGTAACAACGCCGCCCGACTGGTTAAAGGTCTACCGTTTAAGTTTTCACTCTAAAGTCCCCCCCCTATAACCCCGATGAAGGATAGAGAAATATGAATAACGCATTAGGACTTATCGAAACCAAAGGTCTGGTCGCGGCCATCGAAGCGGCTGACGCCATGGTCAAATCCGCCAATGTCCAACTGGTGGGCTACGAAAAAATCGGCTCCGGCCTGGTCACTGTCATGGTTCGCGGCGATGTTGGCGCAGTGAAAGCTGCCGTTGATGCCGGCTCGGCGGCCGCCAGCGCGGTGGGTGAAGTGAAATCTTGCCATGTTATCCCGCGCCCACACAGTGATGTAGAAGCCATTTTACCGACCTCTGCCTAAGGGTAAGAAGAGGAGCACTGTGTGAAAACGTCACTGGGTTTACTGGAAGTTAGCGGTTTAGCGCTGGCGATTGGTGCGGCGGATGCGATGGCAAAGTCAGCATCTATCAACCTGATAGGTATAGAAAAAACCAACGGTTCCGGCTGGATGCTAATCCGCCTGACCGGTGATGTGGCTTCAGTTCAGGCGGCAATCAGCACCGGTGCCGCCTTTGCCCAGCAGCATCATGGTCTGGTCTCAAGCGCAGTATTGGCCCGCCCGGCGGATGCCCTGATGGCGCACTGGCAAACAGCCAAACTTGAGCCGATAACCGCCAAACCGACAACCTTGAGCGAACCTGCTCCAGCGGTCGTCATCGAGGTGATTATCCCTGAAATACCCGCATTCGAAGAAGAGGAGGCAGAGGCAGCACCAATCTCACCACCGGCCAATGCCGCCAGCGACGATGAACCTGGCGTAGCCTTGGATGTGGCAATAATGGCTCAGGATATGGAAATAAAAAGTGCAGAAAGTGAGGCCCTGCCAGCTCTGCGCGTGAGCTGCAATCTCTGCCTCGATCCGGTTTGCCGACGCCATAAAGGTGAGCCTCGCTTTCGCTGTATCCACTTGGGTAAACGAGGAAAAGTCTGATGGAAAAAGCGTTACTGGAACCCGTTGTCAGTAAGATCCTCGACGAAATGCGTCTTCGTCCGATCCCGCTTGGGGTTTCCAATCGACACCTGCACCTCTCGGTGCAGGATTACCAACAATTGTTCCCCGACCAGCCGCTGATGGAGAAAAAAGCGCTGCTCCAGCCCGGTCAGTATGCCGCCGAACAGACGGTAACCTTGATCGGGCCGAAAGGCAGCTTAAAAAATGTGCGTATTCTTGGCCCGCTGCGCAGTCACAGCCAGGTTGAAATCTCCCGCACTGACGCGCGCACATTGGGGATCAATGCGCCGCTGCGGATGTCGGGCAATCTGGACGATACGCCCGCTATCCGGCTGGTCAGCCCGTATGGCGAGCTGGAATTACCGCACGGTGTGATTGTAGCGCTGCGCCATATTCATATGTCACCGCTGGATGCCCTTATCTATCGGGTCAAACACGGTGACCGGGTGCAGGTGGCAATTCAGGGGAGCGGGCGGCGGTTGATTTTGGACGATGTGGCTATCCGTGTGTCACCGCAAATGAAACTGGAAATGCACATTGATACCGATGAGGCCAATGCGGCTGGCGCTGACGACCCCGCCGCGTTCGCCACGTTATTAGGCCCGTCACGGACAGCGCAGCCATGAATCTGACTCAGGCGCAAACCGAACAACTGGTCAGCCAGATTGTCACGCGGTTGGCTGAGCGCGAACGTCGGGTTCACGCCCTACGGCTGCCGCAGCTACGCGCCGGGCTGGATTCCTCGGTATTCACGCACTATGCCACGCTGCATTTAATGTTGCCGGATTTGGCGTTTATCCACCGGTTGGCGCAGTTCGATGCCACTTGCCCGGCGGTGGCGGCGCTGAATGAGGCCTGGTCGTGGGGCATGAAAGTACATATCAGCCTGCACCGCCAACTGCTACCCGCCCTGCCCTCGGCGGCACTGCGCCCATTGCCACTGAGCTTCAGTGACAACCAAGGTCTGGCGGTGCGGCTACATGCAGGCCAGGTATTGAGTTATCGCGATATTGCCACACTTGACCCCGGTTGGTTGCTGATTGACCACCCCACGTTGGTTACACCGCTGGCACAGGAAACCCTGTCAGCCCGTCACATTCAACTGTTAAGGCAGGAGTAAATCATGCAACTGGCCCGAGTGGTAGGTTCTGTGGTCTCAACGCAAAAGTCACCGACGCTGATTGGTAAGAAACTGCTGTTGGTGCGCCGTGTCGCCGGCGATGGCTCCTTGCCAGCGGACAGCAACACGCCGGATGAAGTGGCGGTCGATTCGGTCGGTGCGGGTCAGGGCGAACTGGTGCTGCTATCCGGAGGTTCCAGCGCTCGGCGCGTTTTTGCCGAACCGAATGATGCTATCGACCTGGCGATTGTCGCCATCGTCGATGAATGCTCTTACTGATGATGACTGTTCTTACTGATTAAACGGTGATTTTATGAGCATCTATACCAAAACCGGTGATGCGGGCACCACCGCCCTGTTCACCGGCCAGCGAGTCAAAAAAAGTCATCCTCGGGTGGAAACCTACGGCACCTTGGATGAACTGAATGCAGCACTTAGCCTGTGTGCCCGCGTAGCGCAAGGCGCTGAAAACCTTCAGTTACTTGATGCCGTGCAACATCAGCTGTTTTATTTCAGCGCCGAGCTGGCCAGTGAGGGTATCGAAACCCCGCCCAGTGGGCGAAAAAGTATTCGCGAACAAGATATTCAAGCGCTGGAACAGGCGGTGGATCGCTGCATGGCGCAACTGCCGCCGGTGCACGGTTTTATCCTGCCCGGTAACACCGAAGCCGGGAGCCGCTTGCATTTTGCCCGCACTCTGGCACGGCGTTGTGAAAGGCGATTAATAGAGCTGGCCGAGCAAGTGCCAGTGCGCCCGGTGTTATTGCAATACCTTAACCGGCTATCCGATTGCTTGTATGCCCTGGCCCGTGATGAAGATCAACGCCAGCAATTACAGCAAACAGCACAAACCGTGGTGGCCCGTTATCTGGCGGCAACCGTAGAAAAGCCAACACCGCCGCTGACTCAGCCCACCACCGCAGAACTAGGATTTTCTGATGTTCACCAGCTAGTTAAGTTAGCCGTTGAGGCCGCCATGACATTACAGATTGCTGTAGTTGTGGCACTGACCGACCGCCACGGCAACCTGATTATGACCTACCGCATGCCCGATACCCTGCTAGTGAGCAGTGAACTGGCACCTAAAAAGGCCTGGACCGCCGTTGCTTTAAAAACCGCCACCCACCAGCTGAGTGCTGCGGTGCAACCGGGGGCCGACCTGTTCCAACTGGAGGCCAGCACCGGCGGCAAAGTGGTGAGTTTTGGTGGCGGCTACCCGCTGTGGCGCAACGGCCAATTAGTGGGCGGGCTAGGGATAAGCGGCGGTAGTGTCGAACAAGATATGCACATAGCAGAAGCGGCCATATCGGCTTTACATCTGAGGAATGAATAATGAATACCAATGACCTTGAATCTCTCATTCGCACCATCCTCACCGAGCAACTGACGCCGGTAACGGCCTCTGCCTCCAGCGCCATTTTTGCCAGTGTGGATGAAGCCATCAATGCCGCTCACAGCGCGTTTTTGCGCTATCAGCAAAGCCCAATGAAAACCCGTAGCGCCATTATCAGCGCTATTCGTGAACAGCTAAAGTCACAACTCGTCTCTCTATCTGAGCGCGGTGCCAGTGAAACCGGCATGGGTAATAAAGAAGATAAAATCCTGAAAAATAGAGCGGCACTGGAAAACACACCGGGTATTGAAGACTTGTCCACCACCGCGCTGACCGGCGACGGCGGCATGGTGTTATTCGAATATTCGCCCTTTGGCGTCATTGGTTCGGTCGCCCCCAGCACCAACCCGACCGAAACCATTATCAATAACAGTATCAGTATGTTAGCAGCCGGTAATGCAGTGTATTTCAGCCCACACCCTGGCGCTAAAGCCGTGTCACTGGATTTGATCGCCCAAATCGAAGAGATCATTTTCAACAGTTGCGGTATTCGCAATCTGGTCGTGACAGTGAAAGATCCGAGTTTTGAAGCCACTCAACAGATGATGGCCCATGACAAAATTGCTTTGCTCGCCATCACGGGTGGCCCAGCCATTGTCGCCATGGGCATGAAAAGTGGCAAGAAAGTGATTGGGGCCGGTGCCGGTAACCCGCCTTGCCTGGTGGATGAAACTGCCGAGTTAGTCAAAGCGGCGCAGGATATCGTCGCCGGAGCTTCATTCGACTACAACCTCCCCTGTATTGCCGAGAAAAGCTTGATTGTGGTGGAAAGTGTTGCCGACCGTTTATTGCAACAGATGCAGGCCTTCGATGCATTACTGATAAGCAATCCGCAAGAGGTCGACAGCCTACGCAAAGCCTGCCTGACCCCACAGGGCCATGCTAATAAAAACCTGGTCGGTAAAAGCCCAATTGAACTGCTGCAAGCGGCTGGCATCGCCTGCCCGGCTAAAGCCCCGCGCCTGTTGCTGGTCGAAGTGGCCGGTGACGACCCCTTAGTCACCACCGAACAATTGATGCCGCTGTTACCGGTGGTGCGGGTAAAGGATTTTGATGCGGCCCTGACACTGGCACTGCACGTCGAGGGCGGTCTGCATCATACCGCGACCATGCATTCGCAGAATGTCTCGCGCCTAAATCTAGCCGCGCGCCTATTGCAAACCTCCATTTTCGTCAAAAACGGCCCGTCCTATGCCGGGATCGGCGTCGGCGGTGAGGGCTTTACCACCTTTACCATCGCCACTCCTACCGGAGAAGGCACCACTTCGGCGCGCACTTTTGCCCGTCAACGCCGCTGTGTACTGACTAACGGTTTCTCCATTCGCTGAGCGAGGACGTATGAAAACTTTTTTCCTGCAAACACGCATTTATAGCGGGGAAGGCAGCCTCAAGGTGCTGCAACGCTTTCATCAGCGCAAAATCTGGATAATTTGCGACGGCTTTTTGGCGACCTCCCCGCTGTTGGATAAGCTCAAACAAGCGCTACCCGCTGACAACCAGATAACCTTGTTCAGCGATATCACCCCCGACCCGAACATCGCCACGGTGGTCAAAGGGATTGAGCAGATGCAAGCGCTGCGCCCCGACATTGTGATTGGTTTTGGTGGTGGTTCAGCACTGGATGCCGCCAAAGCCATTGTCTGGTTTAGCCGTAAACAGGGGCTGGAGATAGAAACCTGTATTGCCATCCCGACCACCAGCGGCACCGGCTCGGAAGTCACCAGCGCTTGCGTGATAAGTGACCCGGAAAAAAATATTAAATATCCGATATTTGACGATGAAATTTATCCTGATATCGCCATTTTGGATGCGGCACTGGTGGCCAGTGTGCCGCCTGAAATTACCGCCAATACCGGGTTGGACGTGCTGACTCATGCGCTGGAAGCCTATGTTTCACCGCGTGCCAGTGATTTTACCGATGCGCTGGCAGAGAAAGCGGTGCAACTGGTATTTCGTCATTTGGCAACCGCCTGCCGTAAGGGCGATTGCCTGATAACTCGTGGAAAAATGCACAATGCCTCGACACTGGCTGGCATCGCATTCAGCCAGGCGGGGCTGGGAATTAATCATGCCATCGCCCACCAATTGGGCGGTCAATTCCACATTGCTCACGGCTTGGCGAATGCCCTGCTGCTGGTGCCGGTAATTCGCTTTAACGCCGCCGATGCGCGGGCGCGGAAACGCTATGCGCGGCTGGCGAAATTGTGTCATTTCAGCCCGGCCAATGGCGACGAGCGCGGCGCGGTGAATCAACTTATTCACCAAATAGAATTACTGAAACGCCAGTGCGGGCTGCCTCAGCCGTTGGCGGCGATGAAAGTCAATGAACGCCAGTTGCAGCAACAGATTCCAGACATGATTACTGCCGCTCAGGCCGACGTGACATTGCGTACTAACCCGCGCGCAGCTGACCGCCAAGATATCCGTGGAATTATCGAGGCGCTTTATGAGTGATATTCAGATGCCGGAGGCCAACGTGCTGCGCTCGCCACCCGCTTATGGCCAACTGACACCATGTGACGCCGCCACTATCCAACAGCGGGTGTGCGATGCCGGGGTGGTCGGGGCCGGTGGGGCTGGATTCCCCACTGCGGTGAAGTTACAGGCGCAGGCAGACATTTTTCTGGTCAATGCCGCTGAGTGTGAACCTATGTTGAAGGTGGATCAGCAATTGATCCCGCGTCAAGCGGCACGGCTGGTGCGCGGCGTGCTGTATGGCATGGTGGCAACCGGTGCACGCGAAGGCATCATTGCACTGAAAGCCAAGTATGGCGAGGCGATTGCGGCGCTGACGCCGCTGCTGCCACCGCAAATTCGGCTGCATATTTTACCTGATGTTTACCCCGCCGGTGATGAAGTGATCACCATCTGGCTAGCAACCGGCCGTCGGGTTCCGCCCGCCGCACTGCCCATCAGCATTGGGGTGGTGGTCAATAATGTGCAAACTTTGCTCAATGTGGCTCGGGCAGTGGAACAGCAATGGCCAGTGACCCGCCGCACTCTGACCGTCAACGGTGCGGTGGCGCGACCCTTAACCTTGACCGTGCCATTAGGAACTTCCCTGCGCGAAGTATTGGCGTTAGCCGGTGGCGTGACCATTAATAATCCGGCCTATATCAATGGCGGCCCAATGATGGGCCATGCGCTGCATGACCTCGATCAGCCGGTGACCAAAACCACTGGCGGCCTGCTGGTGCTGCCAGCCTCTCATCTGTTGATCACCCGCCGCGCTCGCAGTGATAGGGATGTACTGGCCATCGCCCGCACCGTCTGTGAGCAATGCCGCATGTGTACTGAACTCTGCCCACGCCACCTTATCGGCCATGAACTACCGCCGCATCTGCTGGTGCGGGCGATTATTTATCAACACGTTGCTACACCCGATATTTTGCTCAGCGCCCTCACCTGCTCGGAATGCAGCCTGTGTGAAAGCTATGCCTGCCCGGTGGATATCTCACCGATGCGCATTAACCGCCTGCTGAAAACCCAGTTACGTGCCCAAGGGGCACGCTATCAAGGAGAACTGCGGGAAGCTGACCCAATGGCAAATTACCGCCTGGTGCCGACATCACGGCTGATTACCCGATTAGACCTGACTGACTGGTATCAAGCCGCGCCTTTCAGTGAGGAAAGCTATTGCCCGCAACAGGTGATTTTGCCGTTGCGTCAGCATATCGGCGCATCCACAGAAGCTATCGTCACCGTGGGTGAGCGGGTAGAACACGGCCAGTTGATTGGGCAAATCCCGCATGGTGCCTTGGGCGCACCGCTACACGCCAGTATCAGTGGTGTCATCACGGCCATCAGTAACAGCGCCATCACCCTAAGCCGCGGCTGACCGTGTTTTTTAAAGAGGAATCGGCATGTCACAAGCCATTGGAATTGTTGAATTAAGCAGTATCGCCAAAGGGATGGAAGTCTGCGACCTGATGCTGAAAAGCGCTAACGTCGACCTGTTGGTCAGCAAAACGCTGTGCCCCGGCAAGTATTTATTGATGGTCGGGGGCGACATCGGAGCAGTGACGCAATCGGTGCAAAATGGTGAACAGCACAGCGGGCATTTATTGGTCGACAGCATCGTGCTGCCCAATCTTCACTCGTCAGTATTACCCGCCATCAGCGGCCTTAATCTGGTGGAGAACCGCCAGGCGGCAGGTGTGGTGGAAACCTGGAGTGTGGTGGCCTGCATCACTGCTGCCGACCGAGCGGTGAAAGCCGCCAATGTCACTCTGGTGCGCATTCATATGGCTTTTGGTATCGGCGGCAAATGTTATCAGGTACTGAGTGGCGATATTGCCGATGTACAAACCGCCGTCGAGGTCGCCAGCCAATGTGCCGGTGAAAAGGGATTATTGATTTACAGTTCAGTGATCCCACGTCCCCATGAGGCGCTGTGGCGTCAGTTAGTTCAGGAGGCATGATGGAAACCAACAGTACCCCCGAGCGCGTGATTCAGGAATATGTCCCCGGCAAACAGATCACTCTGGCGCATCTGATAGCCAACCCGAATAAGGCACTTTACAAAAAACTGGGGCTAAACGATATCAGTAGCGCCATCGGCATTCTGACGATTACCCCCAGTGAGGCCTCGATTATTGCCAGTGATATCGCCACCAAATCTGGCGCGGTTGAGATTGGTTTTATTGACCGCTTCACTGGCGCAGTGGTGTTTACCGGCGATGTTTCCGCAGTGGAATACGCCCTAAAACAGGTGATTCACACTTTGGGCGACATGATGAAATTTACCGCCTGTCCGATGACCCGGACTTAATGCCATGCAGCGCATCATGTTGATTGGCCCCAGTCAGTGCGGCAAAACTTCGCTGATTCAGCGTTTACACGGTGAGGCGCTGAATTACCAGAAAACCCAGTCCATTATCTGGCAGGACAATGCCATAGACACACCGGGCGAGTATCTGGAAAACCGCTGTTTATACAGTGCGTTACTGGCGAGTGCTTGTGAGGCCGATGTAGTGGGGTTGGTACAAAATGCCGATGCAACACAGAGCTGGTTTGCCCCGATGCTGGCACAGGTTTTCAATAAGCCGGTGATTGGCATTATCAGCAAAGCCGATACCGTCAGCCACCCAAATCAACTGAGCTGGGCGGCGGACTGCCTCACTCAAGCGGGCGCACAGCATATTTTTATTACCTCGGCGCAAACCGGCGAGGGGTTAACTGACCTTATGACCTATTTGAATCCCTTATGACTTATTTAAAACATTGTGGAGAGTCGCATGCCCGGTAAGATTATGGCGATTAACGCTGGTAGTTCTTCGTTGAAATTTCAGCTGTTTTCCATGCTAAATGGCGAACAAGTGCTGTGTCAGGGATTAATTGAGCGCATTGGTATGGATGATGCGGTATTTAACCTGCGGGCCGGTGATGTGAAATGGCGAGAAACGCTGCCCATCGCCGATTGCCGTCAGGGCGCTGAATACCTACTCAAGGCGCTGATTGAGCACAACATTATTGACTCGCTGGATGAAATCAGCGGGGTGGGTCACCGGGTTGCTCATGGTGGTGAGGCCTTTGCCGATTCAGTGCTGATAACCCCACAAGTGCTGGATAAAATTGAACAATTAGGCACATTAGCGCCGTTGCATAACCCGGTGAATGCGCTGGGTATCCGGGTGTTTCAGCAGGCCCTGCCCCATGCCAGCGCCGTGGCAGTGTTTGATACCGCTTTCCACCAAACGCTCAGCCAAACCTCATACCTTTATCCGCTGCCATGGCGCTACTATGAGGATCTCGGGATCCGCCGTTACGGCTTCCACGGCACCAGTCATAAATATGTCAGTACCCTTTGTGCCGAGCGCATGGGGCGGCCACTGGAAGAACTGCGCATTATCTCCTGCCATCTCGGTAATGGCTCCAGTATTTGCGCCATCGGCAATGGGCATTCCGTCAATACCTCCATGGGCTTCACCCCACAGGCCGGTATTATGATGGGTACCCGAAGTGGCGATATCGACCCGTCCATTCTGCCTTTTATTCAGCAAACGGAAGGCAAAAGTGCCGCCGAAATTAACCACCTGATCAACAACCAATCCGGTTTGCTGGGTATCTCCGGCATTTCTCATGATTATCGTGATGTGGAACAAGCCGCCAACAGTGGCAATTCCCGCGCTGCCGTAGCCCTTGAGCTATTCGCCGAGCGGATCCGCGCCGTGATTGGCAGCTATATCGTGCAATTGGGCGGGATTGACGCGCTTATCTTTACCGGCGGCATTGGTGAAAACTCGCGCAGCGCCCGCCAACAGATATGCCGCGAGCTAGAGTTTCTGGGTATTGAACTGGATAAAGAGAAAAACCTCAAAAATCAGTTCTTTATTCAACAAACTAATGCCCCGGTACACATCGCCATCGTCAATACCAATGAAGAATTAATGATTGCCCGTGATGTTCTGCGCGTGGCATTGAACTTGCCGGTACAGCCGGCCCTCGCCGCACAATGAGAGGCAATATGAAAAGTGGGAAAGTTTGGCTAGTAGGCGCGGGGCCGGGGGATGCGGCACTGATTACAGTAAAAGGATTACATGCCATTCGCCGCGCCGAAGCACTGGTATATGACCGGTTAGTTTGTGAAGAATTATTAGCTGAAGCCCCGGACGGGTGCGAAATGATCAATGTGGGTAAAACGCCCCATCATCATTTGGTGCCGCAAACACAAATCAATCAGATTCTGGTGGATTGCGCCCAGCGCGGCCTGAATGTGGTGCGGCTCAAAGGCGGCGACCCTTATGTATTCGGGCGTGGCGGCGAAGAAGCCGAAGCGCTGGCATTGGCGGATATTCCATTTGAAGTGGTGCCGGGGATAAGCTCCGCCATCGGCGGGCTGGCCTATGCGGGGATCCCAGTCACTCATCGCGATTATGCTTCTGGTTTTCATGTGGTTACCGGCCACTTGCGCCAAGGCAATGAACCACAGGACTGGGCAACATTGGCAAAACTGGAAGGCACACTGATTATCCTGATGGGAATGACGCAACTGACCCCCATTTGCCAGCAATTGATTGCCGCGGGTAAAGCAGCGAGCACACCCGCCGCAGTGGTGATGTATGCCAGCCACCAACAGCAACAGGTGGCCAGTGGCACCCTGACCACCTTAGCGGATCAAGTGGCGGCGCAAGGGTTATCCGCCCCAGCGCTGATTGTGATTGGTGATGTGGTGCGCTTGCGCGAGATTCTGGCATTCACTCCAGAAATACTGTCACTAAACTCAACTCCCTCGCTTATGGTACTCTGAACACACATGCTATAGGGGGAATAAAACAGCAATGAGCGAACATGGCGGCAATGTGCTGGAAATGGCACTGAAAATCGGGACAGATGCAGAAAATATCATTGATTTCAGTGCCAATATTAACCCGCTGGGGATGCCAAACTCGCTAAAAACCGCCATTGTGGAGCAGTTGGCGCGTGCCGAGCGCTACCCGGATGTTGAGTATCGCCAATTGCACAGTGCACTGGCCCGCGCTCACCATTGTTTGCCAGAAAATATCATGGCGGGCAATGGGGCCACTGAACTGATTTATGCCGTGGTGCAGCATTTGCAGCCGCGCAGCGCCCTGCTGTTGACACCGGGCTTTGCTGAGTATCGCCGCGCCCTGCAACGGGTGGGTTGCCAGATTCATGATTATCCGATGAGTGAAGCCGATGGCTATCAGCCCGATGAGCGGCTGTTAGACGTTTTAGTGCAATTACGCCCTGACTGCTTGTTTCTTGCGACGCCGAATAACCCCACCGGCCTGATGCCGGATGCGATGCTGTTGCAAGCCATTGTGCAGTGCTGCCACCAATACCAAATTGCATTAATTGTTGATGAAGCCTTCATTGATTTTCTGCCGGATGCGCCGGGGCTTATCCCGCAATTGGCGGATTTCCCCCATCTTTATATCTTGCGCTCGCTGACCAAATTTTTCGCTATTCCGGGGCTGCGTTTGGGTTACCTGCTCAGTGGCAATCTGGCGGGCATCCAGCAAATGAAACAGCAGCGTGAACCCTGGACTATCAATGCCTTTGCCGCGTTGGCGGGTGAGATTATTCTCGATGACCAGCCTTATATTCAGGCCACTCATGAATGGCTCGCAGAACAGCGGCCTTGGTTATATCAGCACTTAGCTGCCTTACCCGCGTTGCAGGTGTGGCAAGGATGCGCCAATTATATTTTCCTACGCTGTCTAAGGCCGGAAATTGATTTGCAACAGGCATTATTACAGCAGCATATTTTGATTCGCCATTGTGCCAATTATCCCGGGCTGAGCCGTGACTACTACCGCGTAGCCATCAAAAGTGCGGCGGATAATCAGCGGCTGGTCATCGCCTTACAACAGGTTTTGGGTCATGGCTGAAGCCCGCTGCCCCGCGTCCTGTGGTGAGTTAATTCAGGGCTGGATACTGGGTGGGGAAAAACTGATTTCCTGCCCAGTAAACTGGTTTAGCACGGTGTCAGTTACCGACGGAGCTCCGGGCTGCCACGAACGGCCACGGATGCGCCAGATGCTGAGGGCGGTACTGGCTTACTTCGACCAACCGGCAGATACCGCCCGTGGCCTGCATATCGATTTTGATTCCACTATTCCAGTGGCAAAAGGGTTAGCCAGCAGTACCGCCGACATTGCCGCCACCGCACTGGCCACCGCCCGTCATCTGGGGGAAACACTGGAAGAAGCCACCCTTGCCGCCTTGTGCGTCAGTCTTGAACCCACTGACAGCACCCTATTTCGACAGCTGACCTTGTTTGACCACCAAACCGCCGCCACGCAGATTTCTTATGATTGGCAACCGAAAGTCGATATTCTGCTGCTGGAAAGCCCGCATATTCTCAATACTGAGGATTATCATCGTCGCCATCGCCAGACGGCACTGCTGGCAAGTGCCGCCTCACTGGAACAGGCATGGCAACTGTTTACTCAAGCCGCCGAGCGCCACGATAACGCCCTGTTGGGCCAGTCCACCACCCTTAGCGCACAGGCCAGCCAGCATCTGCTGGTCAAACCGGATTTTCCCGCCCTATTGGCGTTAGTGGAGGAATTGGATCTATATGGGCTGAATGTGGCACACAGTGGCAGTGTGGTGGGGTTACTATTAGACCGCCAACTTCATGATATAGAACAAATTTATTGGCAATTACATCAGCGCAATATCAGCCAAAATTATCCGCGCCAACACTTATTAACCATGGTCCCTGGCGGAGTGAGATAGACTTCATAGGCCGACATTCAACTCTGGCTAACCGCCATTATTATCAAACCAGAATGTCCATGCTAGACGCGCTGTTATTCTCCTCACGCTGACTATTTCTCTGCAACTCACATTGCTCCCCCCCTCAGAATCATGACCTCAGTCACAAACCAGGAAAGCAGCCATTTAATCCATGTAAATAGCATTCAAAGATATGGGGAAAATAGCTACCGAGGCAGTAGAGTCCATCTACGGGAATGTAATGCAGATGTAAAATCTGCTTCCCAATAAATCTTCATTTTCTTAAAAACATAAATATAACTTAAGTCATACAGAATATTACGCCAACACCAAACTACGATAGCCTCAACCTACAATGAACACCGGGAGTCTTGGATGAAAAAACTGAGTGTAAAAACCTTATTAGCGGCCAGCTTGTTCAGCATGATCGCCTGCACGGGCAGCGCATTGGCGCAAGAAGTGGAAGTCGTCAATATCTCGAAAATCGCGGGTATGCCGTGGTTCAACCGCATGGGTGAAGGGGTGGAAAAGGCCGGTAAAGATCTGGGGATCAAAGCCTATCAAGTCGGCCCCTCCAGCACTGATGCCCCACAACAAGTTAAAATCATTGAAGATTTAATCGCCAAGAAAGTCAGTGCCATCAGCATTGTACCAAACGATGCCGATGTGCTGGAGCCAGTATTTAAGAAAGCGCGTGATGCCGGTATCGTGGTGTTAACCAACGAATCTCCGGGGCAGCCAAGTGCTAACTGGGATATTGAAATCATCGATAACGCCAAGTTTGCCGCAGATAATGTGGAAGAAATGGCAAAAGCGATGGGCGGCAAAGGCGGTTATGTGATTTATGTTGGCAGCCTGACCGTGCCACAACATAACCTGTGGGCAGATTTATTTGTTAAATACCAAAAAGAGCATTACCCAGAAATGTTTGAAGTGACCAGCCGTATGCCGGTCGCCGAGAGCATTGATGACTCACGCCGCACCACACTGGATTTGATGAAAGCGCACAGTGACTTGAAAGGTATTGTGGCTTTCGGTTCACAAGGCCCGATTGGTGCTGGGCGCGCAGTGAAAGAAAAACGTGCGAAAAACAATGTTCATGTCTTCGGCATGATGATCCCGTCTCAGGCGGCATCGCTGGTGAAAAGTGGTGACATCGCGATGGGGGTGACGTATGACCCAGGTTCAGCCGGTTATGCGATGACTGCGGTGGCCGATAAAGTGCTGAAAGGCGAGAAAATCGAAACCGGCATGGACATTCCTGGCGTGGGTAAAGCGGAAGTTGATCAGGATAAGCGTCTGATTCAATTCCATAATGTGTTACGCGTGACCAAAGATAACGTGGATTCACTGTATTGATTCACTGAGTTATGGCGGAGCCGAACTCCGGTTTGGCTCCGTAATTAATAAAAAAAACCAGCCAATAAGTTAGAGGGCTGAAGGGTTTAACGCTCCTAGGGGCACTCCGGCGGCTTACGCCGCTACGACCCCAACGGAACGCTTCCCCTTCAATTGATATTGCTACAGCCTCATTGCTGCAGTGCCTTGTCTGGCTTTTTATGATTTAGATAGCATCTATTTGTATCCAGAGGATCTATGCAGCCATTTATTACCCTGGAAAATATCAGTAAAACCTTTTATGGCGTTAAAGCGCTGAATAAGGTGGCCATGACCCTGTTACCGGGTGAGGTTCATTGCCTTGCAGGGCAAAACGGTTGTGGCAAATCTACACTGATCAAGATTATTTCCGGTGTTTATCAACCCGATGCCGAGGCCGCGATAACTGTCGATGGCAAAACTTATTCAACCCTGACTCCGATTGAATCTGTCCGGCTGGGGATTCAGGTAATTTATCAGGATTTATCATTATTCCCGAATCTGACCGTGGCTGAGAATATCGCCATGAATCACTATCATCATCATCTGTGGGTGAATAAACGTCAGATGCGGGAAACCGCCGAGCGCGTAATCAATAGCATTGATGCCCATCTTAATCTGGATGCATTGGTTGAGGATTTACCCATCGCCCAGAAGCAGTTGGTCGCTATCTGTCGTGCGCTGGCACAAGATGCGCGCCTGATTGTGATGGATGAACCCACCGCGTCACTGACCCGGCAAGAAGTTAACGGCTTGCTGCGGGTGGTGCATGAGCTGAAATCACGCAATATTTGCGTGGTATTTGTTAGCCACCGGTTGAGTGAAGTGCTGGAAATTTCAGACCGCATTACGGTGTTAAAAGATGGTAATTGGGTCGGAACCTACCCCGCCGCTGAAGTAGATAACCCACGGCTGGCCTGGCTAATGACCGGCATGAAGTTTGATTTTCAGGTGTTACCCGCTTACAACACGGCACGTCCTCCCGTGTTGGTGGTGGAAGAACTTTCCCGAGGGAACGAATATCACAATATCTCACTGACTTTACATCCGGGCGAAATTATCTCGCTGGTTGGCTTATTGGGTTCCGGCCGAACCGAGCTGTGTCTTAGTTTATTCGGTTTAACCACACCCGAGTCAGGCACCATTCGTATCAATGATAAGCCAATGTATTTCAGCAGTAACCGCGATGCCATCGCCGCCGGTGTGGGTTATGTTTCGGAAGACCGCATGAGTACCGGGCTGATTATGGCGCAATCAATCCGCGACAATATCAGCGCTACGGTTTTACACCGACTGAAAAACACCTTCCACCTGATGCGTACTGAACGGGTCGATACCTTGGTCGAAGATATGGTAAAGCATCTGTCGATTAAAATTGGCAGCAGTGACTTGCCGGTCAATACCTTATCCGGCGGAAATGCGCAGCGCATTGCTATCGCCAAATGGCTGGCAACTGAGCCACAAATATTGATCCTCGACTCCCCAACAGTGGGGGTAGATATCGCCAATAAAGCCGGTATTTATAATATTATCAATGCGTTGTCAGCACGCGGTATTGCGGTGTTGATGGTGTGTGATGAGATTGATGAAGCTTATTTTAACAGCCACCGCATTTTAGTTATGCGGGCCGGGCGACTTGTGCAGGAGTTCTTGCCGAGTAACAGCAGCGAAGCAGCCATTGCGGAGGTAGTAAATGGCTAATCCCCATGCACTCAATAAATCGGATGTCGGTAAAACAGGTTTATTCAATAAAGAACATCTGAAACGCCATGAAGTCATGCTGGCTTTCACTATATTGGTTATTTCGACTTACCTGGCTTTCGCCAGTCCCGATTTTCTGACTCTAGCCAATATTTATGACTTGATAAATAACTATGCCATGTTGACCATTTTGGCCTGTGGCTTATTTATCGTGTTGATTTCTGGCGGTATTGATATTTCATTCCCGGCGATGACCATCATCTCACAATATGTCATGGTGACATTAATTGTGAAGTTCGGTGGCAACTTCCCGGTAGCATTCGCGCTGGCAGGCGGTATCGGCTTATTACTGGGGCTAATTAATGCGCTGTTAGTTAATCGCCTGCGCGTACCGTCCATCATTATTACCATTTCCACGCTGAATATATTCTACGGATTACTGCTGTATCTCAGCCGAGGGATTTGGCTGTATACCTACCCAGAATGGTTCGAACATGGGCCGATGCTGTTCGCCTTTACCGCTGCTGATGGCTATGAATATGGCCTTTCACTGCCGATTTTGACTTTGCTGACGACCATTATTGTCACAGCCTTGCTGATGACTCGCACCAGCATTGGTCGGCAAATTTATGCATTAGGCGGTAATCAGGAAGCGGCCTCCCGCATGGGGTTCAGCATTCTTAAGCTACAGCTGTTTGTTTATGGTTATATGGGCTTTTTATCCGGTATCGCCGGTGTCGTGCAGTCTTACACCGTCTTAACGGTGGCCCCCGATTCTCTGCTCGGTTATGAACTCACGGTACTGGCGGCGGTAGTGCTGGGCGGCACCAGTATTATCGGCGGGCGCGGCACCTTGACCGGTACTCTGCTGGGGGTGATATTGCTGGCAATATTGCAGAATGGTTTGAATTTACTGGGGATTTCGTCGTACTGGCACACCGTGGTTATCGGTCTGGTGATTGTCATCAGTATCAGTGTGACGGCCTGGGGCCAACGTCATAAGGTAGGGATATAACCATGTCGAAAACAACACAACGAGACCATACTGAGCGCTGGCTGGTGGCACTACTGGTGCTGGTGGCGGTGGTGTTCAGTGTGCTGATCCCACAGGTATTCTGGTCCGCAGCTAACTTCCAATCCATTGCCTCACAAATACCTGTCGCTGGGGTATTAACGCTGGCAATGGCGATCACCATGCTAACCGGGGGGATCAACTTATCAATCATTGCTACCGCCAATGCCAGTGCGCTGGTGATGGCGTGGGTTTGTACCCATCTTGAGCCCACATTCAGCTCAATGATGCTAATGCTATTGGCCGGAGCCTCAGTTGCTTTGGTGGTGGGGCTGATCAATGGGGTGCTTATCTCCGTGGTTCGCGTCTCCCCTATTCTGGCGACACTGGGCATCATGACCTTACTCAAAGGCGTGAATGTGCTTATCTCCAAAGGGTCGGCGATTTCTAACTTCCCCAACTATGTGCTGGCATTGGATCGCAATAACTTTCTCGGGGTGCCAGTGCCACTGTATTTGTTCATCGCGGTAGCTCTGATTATCTGGCTAATACTGGCCAAGACCCCGTTGGGCCGTCAGATATACCTTTCTGGCTCCAACGAAAAAGCCACCTTTTTCTCCGGGATTAATACCCGCCGCACACTCATTTGGGTGTATGTGATTTCATCGTTACTGTGCACTGTCGCGGCGTTGTTGATGATGTCCAAGCTCAACTCCGCCAAAGCTTCCTACGGCGAGTCACTGTTACTTATCACTATTCTGGCGACGGTATTAGGCGGGGTTAATCCTGATGGCGGCTTTGGTAAGATTTTCGGCATTGTGTTAGCGCTGTTCTTGCTGCAAATGCTGGAAAGCGGGCTGAATATCATGGGGGTGAGTAGCTATATCACCATGGCATTGTGGGGTTCGTTACTGCTGGCATTTATCTTTGTTAAAGGAATCAACATTCCGGCGTTGCGTTTCTTGCGGCAGAATAAACCATCAAGCTAGTGTATTGATAGAGAATAATGTATTGATAGAAAAAGAAAAGGCTGGCAATTGATGCCAGCCTTTCTATTAATAGCTACAAAAAAACTATCCCGCTTGAGCTAAAGTTACTTAACTTCGCCCATCGCTTTCAGTTTTTTCGACAATTCACGGCGTTCTTTAGACAGATCGGCGTTTTTGATGATGTAATCATCAACACGATCTTCGTAGTCACCACGCATGTTAGCGATAATGGCCTGAACCTCTTCGATGCTCATCCCTGGCTTGATGTATTCACTCAAGTTATCGAGCAACAGAACGCGTTTTTGGTTATCACGAATTTTCTTTTCGTTATCAACGATTTCACGCTGTAATTTATTTTTGCGACGGAACATACGCACAAACTCCAAAACGTCCTGGAAAGTTGGCTTAGTTGCATTATCCATTTTCATACCTTCACTTAAGTTTTACACAAATTCAATTGCTGGTGACCAGGCTACCTGCACCATACCGCTTTGCTGTACCTGATGACAAGATTCATTGACTTATCTTACCCGCTTTACCCGCCAGACAGAAATATCATCTGCCTGATTTCCATGTTATACCCAAAGTTATTGGCGTTGCAGGTAAGCAGCCAGCAAACGACAAATCGGTCGGGAACCGATTTGAACAGCATTTATGCTAGCCCTTAGGGTGAGCCTCAAGGATGAGGCTCATTAATCCCGAATCACTTACTCAAGTAACTGATTCGGGTAAGTGCGAGCAGCTAACAACCCTGCGGCTTCAAGTACGAAGGGGAAAGATCACCGGCGTAAGGTCATATTAATCAGATCGTCCAATTCCTCAAGCTGTTTGGTTAACTCCAGACTCAGCCAAACATAGCCATAAATGGGCGTTTCTATCTGCTGTTCTTGCGTGACAGCCAACATCAATGATTTCAATTCGGTGGAAATTTCGCTCAACTCACCCGCAACTTCCCGCTCTCGCGCTGGCGAGCCATCGCGCAAACTGTCACTTAACGTATTCAGAGTGCGGGCCGTCATCAACTGAGCGCTGCGCAGCCCTTTAGCATTGAGCATAATAAAATGACTTTCTCGTGATGACCAATAAGCATCCACCAGTAATTCCAGTGTGCAAATCAGATTGCGGCTCAGTGTTTGGATAGCCTCAAAAACATCTTTATTAATATGAGATTCTTTACTGGCAGGCGCAATAAAAGTGCGCATTTTAACCGATTGATTGAGTGCAGCTTTTAATTTTGGCTCTAATCGCGGGCGATCGATAACATTCGGCGATAAGTAGGCGGCATAAATTTGGCTGATAGCGCGCAGGTTATCACTCATTTGCATACGCCAATGAGTAAAGGCGCGTTGTGGATAGACACTGGTAAAAACTAACGCCAATAATGAGCCAAAAATAACATCGCCGCTGCGCCACAGGGCCGTGTTCATATCCCCTGGAGCTGACCCACAAACCACTGCCAGCGTGATACCAATCAGCAGGGCCATATAGGGGCGCTTGCCCAACGTCAGATAACCACACAGGAACATGACGGCCCCACACCAAACCAGCATCAGAGTGAGAGAATATGACTCAAGATAAAGGGCTATCAGACCGGATATTGCGCCAAAAACAGTCCCGCCAATGCGCTGCATGGCTCTGGACAACACATTACCCCAATACGATATCGGCCCCATCACCACCACTAAGGTGATCAGCGGCCAAGTGCCCTCCGGAACGGCCAATAAGCGGATAATCAGGAATGTTAGGATAAAAGCCAGCGTAATACGCAAAGCATGGGTAATGCGGTAATGGCTGTAAATCAGGTTATCCAGTGGCGATATTTTTTTATTCAAGCGCACAACAGACCTACTTCCAATAAGATACCAGAAGCTAAGTCTAGCTGAGTTATTACACTCTGGCATCGGATTAACCGTTACCAAAAGTAGCAGAAATAAATTGGAGGGAGCTAAATATTCCCCGTCAGAGATGACCAAACGGGGCAATAGGCTTATTTAAAATCAACTGCCATTTGTTGCTGGATAGTCATGCCAAAGCTCGATTCTACACAGCAAGCAATATAATCGGTAAAACGGGGCGACCTTGGCATCCCCAAGCTGAGCAAACGCTCATTACTGAAACGCACATTCAACACGGCAAAAGAGCCGTATAAGCGCATAGCTTTCAGCATTAAACGCTCATTACAGGGGCCAAAAATCCCTTTCAGTTGCTTACGCATCTGCACCAAAGCACCGTATTCTACCTGGCGATAATCCGCTCCCATGGGTTGTTGTCGAGCCGCTGACGACATGGCCTGATCAATGTCAGAAAAACTGACACTGTCTTTCTCACCAGCAGAAATATGATAGATATTCTCCGGTAAGTTTGGATGCAGCAAAATACACATTAAGGCATCAGCACAATAATCGACTGGAATAACATCAATATAGTCATCTAAAGAACACATAAACTTGCGCAACATGAGTGCCATACGGAATACCCAAAAGATGCTGCTGGAGGGTTGGCAGCCCAAACGAGTGTGCCCGACAACAATTGATGGCCGGGCAAATACCAATGGCAATCCCGGACATTCTTCCGCCAATAGGCGCTCAATGGCCGATTTGGATTTCGTGTATTCCACTAAATGCGCATCATCTTCTGCGGATAGGATCTGCTCACTCACCACCGTATCGGCATCGGGAGTACAAGACATGGCGGTGCCCACATGAATGAATCTTTGTAAACCGGCAACCTGAGACATTCTTTTGCCAAAAGCTAATGTACCATCGACATTCACTTTCCAGATTAATGGGTTATTACCAAATGATGCGACGGCAGCACAATTAATAACATGCGTGACTTCATCGATACGCGAGTCATGAATAAAACTGTCAGGTTCAGCTAAATCCCCTAATAAAATATGACTAACATTTATTTTATTCAATCGCCCATTGGGGAGGTAAAACTTCTCCATATTCTCTCGAATACGCATAAGCCCCTGCTCCGGTGTATTGGCACGAACCAATAATAAATAATTAAAATCTGAGTTTTCTAACAATAGCTTTTCGAGCACGGCTCCGCCCAGAAAACCAGTGGCACCGGTTAACAAAAGTGTTTTCACTTATAAATCCTACTTATTATATTCAGTAAGCGGATTGTATGAATAGCTAAGTAAACGGCAGCTAAATATTAGTCAGATCGACACATTATGACTGAAACATAATTATTTCAAAATAAATCCTGACACCTTGGCCCGCCTGAAATGATATTCTAACGCTAATGCCATGGGTCACCGCGGGCGGTGTCCCATCATAAAGAATAATCATAAGAATTAAGGGTTAAATCGAATAATGTCAGATAAAAATAAGTCACCAACATTTTACATTCACGATTATGAAACCTTTGGTCAGCGCCCGGCGTTAGACAGACCAGCACAGTTTGCCGGAGTACGTACCGATTTGGATTTCAATATCATCGAGGAACCATTGGTGGTTTATTGTGCTCCCGCCGATGACTACCTGCCGCAACCAGAAGCCGTGATGATAACGGGCATCACCCCGCAACAGGCCTTAGCCAAGGGGGTTAATGAAGCCGAGTTTGCCCGCCAAATTCATCAAGCTTTCAATGTGCCCGGCACCTGTATTCTCGGTTACAATAATATTCGTTTTGATGATGAAGTTAGCCGTAATATTTTCTACCGCAATTTCTATGATCCTTATGCCTATAGCTGGCAAGGCGGTAATTCCCGTTGGGACTTGCTCGATGTGATGCGCGCCTGTTATGCCCTGCGCCCAGAAGGTATTGTCTGGCCGGAGAACGAAGATGGCTTACCCAGTTTCAAACTTGAGCATTTAACCAAAGCCAATGGTGTCGAACACTTACATGCTCATGATGCTATGTCAGATGTGCACGCCACCATCGCCATGGCAAAGCTGGTCAAACAAGCACAACCCCGGCTGTTTGATTACCTCTATCAGCACCGTAGTAAGCATAAAATCAACGCCTTGATTGATATCTCAGATATGACGCCACTGGTTCATGTGTCTGGCATGTTTGGTGCAGCACGGGGTAACACCAGTTGGGTTGCGCCGCTAGCATGGCATCCTGAGAATAAAAATGCGGTTATTATGTGCGATTTAGCGGGTGATATGTCGCCATTATTGGAGCTGGATAGCGATACTCTACGTGAGCGGCTGTATACCCGCCGCGATAAACTTAATGCGCAAGACGCCGCCATCCCCTTAAAACTAGTACATATCAATAAATGCCCGGTATTGGCACCGGCGAAAACCCTACTGGCTGAAAATGCCGAACGGCTGGGGATTGATCGTCAGCGCTGCCTGCGGAACCTGCAACTATTGCGACAAAACCCGCAAATACGCGAAAAAGTGGTCGCCCTGTTTGCTGAAGCAGAGCCTTTTGCTGTATCTGATGATGTGGATGCCCAGCTGTATAATGGTTTTTTCAGTGATGCTGACCGCGCCACCATGAAAATAATTTTACAAACCGATCCGCAAAATCTGCCCGCGCTCGACCTGACTTTCCAAGATCCACGATTGGAAGCGCTGCTATTCCGCTTCCGCGCACGTAATTATCCGAATACTTTGACGGACAGTGAGCAACAGCGCTGGTTAGCGCATCGTCGCGAAGCACTCAATCCAGAAAGAGTGCAGGAATATGTGCTGCAACTGGAACAGTTTTATAACCAATATGAGGGCGATAAAGAGAAGTTGGCACTACTGAAAGCCCTGTTTGACTATGCCAGAGATCTGGTGAGCTAATATTGATACTGAATTTAATCCCATAAAAAACGGAGCCATAAGGCTCCGTTTTAGTCAGCAATAACACCATATCTAACAAACAATACCAAATGGAGTTACTGTGCAAGTTCGCCAGTAAACTGAGGTAATGCCTGGCGGAAAGCACGGGTTTTCCAGACCATATAAAGCAGGCCAATTGCACCCCATACCAGCCCCAGAGTCATAGAGCTACTTTCCAAGTTAACCCACAGTACACCCACTGTTCCTGCGCCAATCATAGGGAGAATCAGGTAGCTGAAATGATCCCTGAACGTACGGTTACGGCGCTCGCGGATATAGAACTGTGAAATCACCGACAGGTTAACGAAGGTGAAGGCCACCAGCGCACCAAAGTTAATCAATGCGGTTGCCGTGACCAAATCAAAGGAAATAGCAGACAATGCCACGCCCCCCACCAACAATACGTTGATTGCGGGTGTACGCCATTTTGGATGCACGTAGCCAAATATTTTCTCAGGGAATACCCCGTCGCGGCCCATTACATACAGCAAGCGCGAAACCCCGGCGTGTGCTGCCATACCTGATGCCAACACCGTGACACAAGAGAAGCACAGAATCACTGACTGGAAGAATTTACCGGCCACAAACAGCATGATTTCTGGCTGTGATGCATCAGGATCAGTGAAGCGCGAAATATCCGGGAAATAGAGCTGCAAGAAATAAGACACCACGATAAAGATGATGCCGCCAATCAATGCAGTCAGGAAAATCGCTTTCGGGATCACTCTACCGGCATCTGGCGTTTCTTCAGACAGCGAACTAATGCCATCGAAGCCAAGGAATGAGAAGCACAGTATCGTGGCCCCGGTTATCATCGGCACCAAATGGGCATTTTCAGAATAGAACGGACGTGGGCTAACCAGTGTGCCTGTTCCTTCACCTTGATAAACACCGTGAATCAGCAACCCCATAAAGACCACCATGACAGCGACCTGAACGACAACGATGATTGAGTTCAGGTTAGCAACCACATTAATGCCACGTAGGTTGAATAGCGTCATCAAGCTGACCAACGCGCCAACAAAAATCCATGATGGCACGCCTGGGAAAATCGCCTCGAGATAAATTTTTGCCAACAGAATATTAATCATCGGCATGAACAGATAGTCCAGCAGTGATGACCAACCCACCATAAAGCCAACATTCGGGCTAATAGATTTCTGAGCGTAAGTATAAGCCGAACCCGCAGACGGGAAGCGCTTAACCAACTTGCCATAGCTAATGGCAGTGAACAGCACCGCTATCAACGCAATGGCGTAAGACGTCGCGACGTGACCATCGGTCAGGCCGGATACAATACCAAAAGTATCGAAAATGGTCATCGGCTGTAAATAAGCCAGCCCCATCATCACCACTTGTACCAACGTCAGTGTTTTTCTGAGTTGAACGCGGTTATTGGCGCCAGTTTGATTGGTGCCGACTGCAACAGTAGCATTATGCGTCATGATTCAGCCTCCCCATACCTTTAACCTTATTTGCGAGTGTAGCTCGCAGGTCAGAGGTGACGGGGAAACTTCGTATCTGCCTGGGATACGCAAGTGGGGAAATAAGAGCGGTGTAACGGGTATATGCCATCCCTGTTGCGCCATAATCGCTGCATGTGCAGCGCATACCGGTGGGCACCGGTGCCAGTGTGAATAATTGCCCCATCTTTCTTTCCTCATAACGGCGATTTTCGTATGTGAATAATCGCTCGCGGACCTGTTTATCTATCCGGATCGTTGTCCGGCCTCTTGATTTGTGAAAACACGAATGCAAAAAAATAACCGACGCGTTTAAACGTCGGTTATTCCATGGCGCGTATTCTGCCCTAACTCGAGAGCAAAAAACAAGATGTTAAACGGCTTGAAACAATATTCTTATGGCAGTTTGATCTAAACGGCTATTTCTATGCTGTATCAGTGCTGAGCAGCAATTTCTACGCGCTCAATTGCTGCCCATATCTTGTCTGAATTCAGCTCAACAGGCAGATAATGAATTGACTCGCTCGGCTTCAGAATTCGACTAATCACACGCTCGATAGCATCACGGTCATTAATATCAACATCCAGCGCAGCCAAATGCGTTGGTAAACCTAATTTATTAAACGCCACAATCAATGATTGCAATGCTTCATCCTGCTCCAGCAGCGCCGTTTGAACCAAAATTCCATAAGCGACTTTGGTACCATGCAGGAAATGCTCAGTCTGGGGCAACAGTGTCAGGCCATTGTGTACTGCATGGGCCGCCGCGACACGGGTATAACGTTCGCCCAACCCACCAACCATGCCTCCACCGGCAATAATCGCATCGACTACATCAAGAAAATCTTGTGTCAATTCCCCCTGTTCCACCGCCTGCAATGCAGATTCGCTCTGCTTAAGCAGCACATTGCGAATGTCCAAAGCGGCCTGTAATCCCAAACGAACGGTCAAAGATAATCTTTCCGGTTGTGGGCTTAGCACCACCGCTTCGTACCATTTCGCCAGAGTATCGCCAATTCCCGCCAACAGATATTCCACGGGTGCCTGCAAAATAATACGCGGCTCGACTAACACTAACTGATTGGCATCTTTGAATATTTCAAAACTCAGCGCTTGACCGGCATCGCTATACCACACAGAAAGTGGGGTCCAGGCCGCACAGGTTGCCGCGATAGTGGGAATGGCTACCAACGGCAACCCAAGTTTACGCGCCACCACTTTTGCGGTATCCAATACCGCCCCACCGCCAATGCCGATCACCACTTGTCGGTCACTGCCCGCAGTTGTCACCAAATCAGCCACAGTAGACTCACTGCAATGGGTGGAAAATAAAGCCCGCACCGCTTGCGGCGCATGGAAAACCGCTGGCAGATAATCACTGGCCGCCACCAAGGCGCTCTCGCCATAGATCCACAGCGCATTTTCCAGTGCTGCTTGAGGATAAAACTCACTCAGCTTATCGATAGCGCCTGGAAAAGAAAAATAGTTGGCAGGCCCCACCTGCACTCGGATTGCATTCGTGCTCATGGCGCGTTCCTTTTAAAGGATGGTCTCATCAGTATTTTTCTCATCTTAAGGGCTAAGTTGCCAATGTTTAATAATTTTTTGATATACCTTAACCATTTTAGTTTGTTGCGAATAATAGAAATTGTGTTAAAAAGAAGTCTACCGCAGCATTATTGACTGCCTATTCCGTCAAAATACTTCATAGGGCAGTGATAGAAATTTATGTCCAGTCTCACCTCATCCTCCCGCCTTGAGATGCGGAATATCTCTATCTCATTTTCTGGATTCCATGCTCTACAACAGGTTGATTTCACACTGGAAGGTGGGTCTACTCATGCGCTAGTCGGTGCTAATGGCGCAGGGAAATCAACGCTGATGGCGATTCTTTCCGGCGCACACAGTCACTATCGCGGCGAGATCTATATTGATGGTCAGCAGGTAGATATTCACTCCCCCCGTCAAGCAAAGCAGCACGGTATCCATGTGGTTCAGCAAGAGGTTGATGTTGCACTGATCCCTACCCTGTCTGTGGCGGAAAATATCATGCTGGATACGCTGGCTGAACAGGGGCATCTGTTTAATTGGCCGCAACTTTATCGTCAGGCAGAAGCACTACTCGGGCAGCTTGACCTCAAGTTGAATGCGCGCCAGCGCCTGGAATCCTGCACATTGGCGGAGAAACAACAGGTGCTATTGGCCCGCGCCCTTTCCCATCAATGCCGTTTTCTCATTTTGGATGAACCCACCGCGCCGTTGGATCAAGAAGAGAGTGCGCGCCTGTTTAAAGTGGTTCGCCGCTTGCAATCCGAAGGGATAGCCATTGTTTTCATTTCGCATCGTATTCATGAATTGCGCGAGATTTGCGATCAATTGACGGTATTACGCGATGGTCGCAAAGTCAGCCATGATGCAATGGGTGACCTGAGTGGTGAGCAAATTGTCGAAAAGATGCTCGGCCATACTTTGGATGATATTTTCCCACCACGGCGGGCCGCCATTAGTGACAAAATATTGCTATCAGTCAGTGGGTTACACGACCAACATAAATTATGTGATATCTCCCTAACACTCCGTGAAGGGGAAATATTAGGGATTGCCGGGCTAGCGGGCGCGGGTAAAACCGAATTGTGTAAAGCCTTGTTCGGTGCTACGCCGAGCCGTGTTGATCAGGGTGAATTACTGGGTAAACCGTGGAAGCCGCGCTCACCAGACCGTTCCGTCGCACAGGGGCTAGCTTTAGTGCCCGAAGAACGACGCAAAGAGGGCATTTTCATTCACGAAGGTATCCCAATGAACCTGAGTGTGGCAGCCGATGACAGTTTTTCCCACTGGAGTATTTTTAGCCGCCGCCAAGAGTTGCGCTGGGCCAAGGAACTGATTGCACGCCTGGGAGTGCGAACTTCCTCACCGCAGCAAAAACTCGCCCGCTTGTCAGGAGGAAATCAGCAGAAAGTGGCGATCGGTAAATGGTTGCGCGGTGATGCGCAGGTATTAATTTTTGATGAGCCAACTAAAGGCGTGGACATCAAGGCCAAGCAGGATCTGTTCACTCTGATTGATGGGTTAGCACAACAAGGAAAAGGCATTATTTATGCATCCGGTGAATTCTCAGAATTGGTCGGTTTATGCTCTCGTATCTGTGTGCTGTGGGATGGGCGTATTGTTGCCGAGCTGAATGCCGCAGATGTCGATGAAGAAACATTACTCTTATTTTCAACCGGAGGAACCCCTCAGTGAGCAAAGAAATACCCCTGCCAGACGCGCAGCCATGGCGTCACCAGTTGTTTGATTTTCTCTACAAATGGGGGATGTTGCTCACCGTTGTGGCGCTAATCGCGCTGTTTGGTCTGGCCTCAGATAACTTCCTCGACCCAAACAATATCATCAATATATTACGATCTATTGCCATCGTGACAGTGATTGCTATCGGGGTGTCGATCTCCTTGTCGGTGGGAGGTTTTGACTTATCGGTCGGTTCGACCGCCTCGCTAGCCAATGCCATCGTGGTGTCGTTATTTGTCTGGTACGGCTTTGGCACCACCGGAGCCATCATACTGACTTTACTGATTTGTACTCTGGTGGGTTTGTTTAACGCATTTCTGATTGTGGTGTTGAAGATCCCCGATATGCTAGCGACCCTCGCCAGTCTGTTTGTCATTCAGGGCGTGGCGATGACGTACAGCTACGGCGGCTCTATCACACAGAATATGTTACTGCCGAGCGGCGATATGGCGGAGGGCGTCATTCCTGAGATGTTTTCAGCGCTGGGCCAAGTGCCAGTCATCGTGATTATCATGTTGGCGGTCACTATTGTGGTGCAATTGTATTTGTCACTGACCAAACATGGCCGCCGGATGTATGCCATTGGTGGTAATCCAGAAGCGGCGCGGCTAGCGGGTATCCGTACCCTGCGTTATCGGGTGCTGGCTTATGTATTTTCATCTCTATTAGCGGCACTGGGCGGGATTTTACTGGCGTCGCGCATTGGCTCGTCACAAGTCAACGCCGGTGGCGGTTACCTGATGGACGCCGTAGCCGCCGCCTATATTGGCTTTTCACTTGCGGGCTCCGGCAAACCCAATGCTTTCGGCACCTTAATTGGCGCGGTAATCCTCGGTGTGTTGCAAAACGGGCTGGTGATGCTGTCAGTACCTTACTACGCAATGGATATTATCAAAGGGGGGGTTCTGGCGCTGGCCTTAGCCCTGACTTATATTCATCAGAAGCGATGATTGGGCATTGATTCTTATTTCGTAATGTTTTCAATGCCATCCATTCAAGGCGTAGCGAGCTAAGTCATACTGAGTGCGTACAGCGCGCAGTACCCGGAGCGTACACCCAGTACGTGAGGAGTACGGGCACTGCACAATCTCAGGATGACGACGCGCAGTAGCCGATAATAGGCTTAATTTAAAGGCATTCGATTTGGGTCTGGATACTGATACTCAAACCCCAACTCACTGCAAATCTTACTGCCATCAATCTCTCGAATGGGTTCTTCAATATCTTCAGACGCAAACTCGGGCGGAGTCAGTTCTAAAGCACGGGCGCACTCGGGGTAAAAATCACGTTTTCGTGGGTGAATCGGCGCACACAAATTATAAATATGCCCGCCTCTGGGGAGATTAAGCAGCAGTTCGATGGCAGAGATGACATCTTCCTGATGCACCAGATTCACCCCCTGCGAGCCGCCTTTCACATCGGTTTTACCCGCAAGGAATCGCCCAGGATGGCGTTCCGCCCCCACCAACCCCGCCAGACGCAAAATATCCACCGAAGTATTGGGTAATTTATGCAGCCAAAGTTCAAGTTCTGCCAGCGTTTTGCCGGCAGTGGTCACCGGTTGCAGCGGTGAACTTTCTTTAATTCGGCCCCGAGTTTCGCCATACACAGAAGTCGAGCTGGTAAAAATAATGCGCGGCACACCAAACGCCAGTGCGCTATCGACCACCATCTGTACCGCTTGAAAATACTGTGCGCCGCCCCCCGTCGTGCGGCTGGCGGGTAAGGTAATAACCAGCGCATCCACCGTCATCAGTTGTGCCAGATCATCCGGGTCACAAAGCAACTCGGGTGTCAGTTGCAATTGAAAGCAATTTATCCCGCTCATTCTGGCAGCTTCGACGCCATCCGGTGTGGTTTTACTCCCCACGACCTCAATTCCACGACGCACCAATGATTGTGCCAACGGCATACCTAGCCAGCCCAATCCAATAATGGCTATTTTCTTCATCTCAATTGCCCTCGACCGGTTCATACCGCCACACACTCCATACTAATAACCTACACCAATGAATGTAACTTAATAATTGCTCTATATCATGATAACCAAAATAATTGGATTTACAGGTAAGCAGCAAGTGAGCGAACCCGATGAATTTACTCAAGTATGTGATTCGGGTGAATGAATGTAGCTAACAACCCTGTGGCTGCAAGTATGAAGGATATTTCATTAGTCGGCGTAATAGCCATATGTAACAACTTCCTGCTTAAACTGACATCAAACAAAGTGATAATCGCTAAAAATAAAACCTCTGGCAGCAGATGGCGCGTGATGCGCGAGGGTAAAATAAAATCATCAGGTGAAAAAAAGGTTGCGCGGTACTAGTCAGATGGTTTACGTTGATTGACAGAAATTATGGCATCTAATGAATATGGCTATTTTGATTATCTCAAAAAGCCCAAACAGAGAAGCAACTATGAATCGCGTTCAATTTAATCACCATCATCACCATCATCCTGACTAGTCTTGCAGGCCGATGTGTGCTGGAAGACGGTTAACGAATCTTCCAGGTGGCGGTAGAACGCAATAGAGAAAGCCCTCGGAAGATTATCTTCCGAGGGCTTTTTTGTTGCTCACCATTTTATAAAATTAAATAAGAAGAGGGTTATCATGCTGGATAAAACACGTTTACGCATTGCGATGCAGAAATCAGGCCGCCTAAGTGACGATTGCCACGAATTGCTATCGCGCTGCGGGATTAAAATCAATTTACAACAACAGCGCCTGATCGCTTTCGCGGAAAACATGCCCATTGACATCCTGCGGGTGCGTGATGACGACATCCCAGGGCTGGTGATGGATGGCGTGGTTGACCTGGGAATTATTGGCGAAAACGTGCTGGAAGAAGAGCTACTGAGCCGCCGCGCTCAAGGTGAAGATCCACGTTACTTCACCTTGCGCCGCCTGGATTTCGGTGGCTGTCGCCTGTCACTGGCCGCCTCACTGGATACCGAGTATACCGGCCCGCAATGTTTACAAAATAAGCGCATTGCCACCTCTTACCCCCATATTTTAAAGCAATATCTTGATAAACAAGGAGTGACTTTCAAATCTTGTTTGCTCAACGGCTCAGTAGAAGTGGCTCCACGTGCTGGCTTGGCCGATGTCATTTGTGACCTGGTCTCAACGGGCGCCACACTGGAAGCCAACGGTCTGCGCGAAGTTGAAGTGATTTACCGCTCTAAAGCCTGCCTGATTCAACGTGATGGCGAAATGCCTGCCGATAAGCAACAGCTGATTGACCGCCTGATGACCCGTATTCAGGGCGTGATTCAAGCGCGCGAATCCAAATACATCATGATGCACGCGCCAAGTGAGCGTTTGGACGAAATCATCACCCTGCTGCCAGGTGCCGAGCGCCCTACCATTCTACCACTGGCTGGTGACAAGAGCCGCGTAGCGATGCATATGGTCAGTAGCGAGACCCTATTCTGGGAAACCATGGAAAAACTGAAGGCGCTGGGTGCCAGCTCCATTCTGGTGTTACCGATTGAAAAGATGATGGAGTAAGGAATGCAGCCGACGAATTTCAATACCTTAATTGACTGGCAACAATGCAGCGAAGAGCAGCAAAAAGCCCTGTTGAGCCGCCCAGCGATTAATGCATCAGAGCGGATCACCGCGACAGTCAGTGAAATCCTTGACCGGGTAAAAGCCGAGGGTGATAGCGCTTTGCGTGATTTTAGCCAACGTTTTGATACGGTTAAAGTTGCTGACATCCGCATCAGCAGCGATGAGATAGCCGCCGCAGCAGCGCGCTTGGGTGACGACATCAAACACGCCATGGCGCAAGCAGTGCGTAATATTGAAATCTTCCATAACGCGCAGAAAATGCCGGTGGTAGATGTTGAAACACAACCGGGCGTGCGCTGCCAGCAAATAACCCGCCCGATTGCCTCCGTCGGCTTATATATTCCTGGCGGCTCCGCTCCGCTGCTCTCGACCGTACTGATGCTTGGCACTCCAGCACGGATTGCCGGTTGCCAGCGCGTGATTTTATGCTCCCCCCCGCCGATTGCCGATGAGATCCTGTATGCCGCGCAATTGTGTGGTATCCAAGAAGTGTTCCAAATTGGCGGAGCGCAGGCTATTGCTGCGATGGCATTTGGTAGCGAATCGGTGCCAAAAGTGAATAAGATCTTTGGGCCGGGTAATGCTTATGTCACAGAAGCCAAACGTCAGGTTAGTCAACGTTTGGACGGTGCGGCGATCGATATGCCAGCAGGCCCGTCTGAAGTGTTGGTTATCGCCGATAGCGGTGCTACACCGGCGTTTATCGCCTCTGATTTGCTGTCTCAGGCCGAGCATGGGCCGGATTCTCAAGTGATTTTACTGACGCCAGATGCCGCTATTGCTCAAGCCGTTGCGGTCGAAGTTGAGCGCCAACTCCAACAATTATCGCGCGCGGATATTGCTCGCCAGGCATTGGAAAGCAGCCGTTTGATCATCACCAAAGACTTGCAGCAATGTATTGATATCAGCAATCAATACGGGCCAGAGCACTTGATTCTGCAAATACGCCAGCCGGAAGAAATCATTGATCAAATTGATAACGCCGGTTCAGTCTTTATGGGGGATTGGTCGCCGGAATCTGCCGGGGATTATGCTTCCGGGACTAACCACGTGTTGCCAACTTATGGTTATACCTCAACCTATTCCAGTTTAGGACTGGCCGATTTCGTGAAGCGCATGACCGTGCAACAACTAACCCCGCAGGGTTTGCTGGGTCTGGCATCAACAATTGAAACACTGGCTCAGGCTGAACAACTGACCGCCCACAAAAACGCCGTTACCCTCCGTGTCGCCGCCCTGACCGCCGCCCAAAAGGAGCAAGCATGAGCCATTCTGCCAATATCACTGATTTAGCCCGTGCAAATGTCCGCGCACTGACCCCTTATATGTCAGCCCGCCGCTTGGGCGGTAATGGCGATGTGTGGCTCAATGCCAATGAATATCCGCTGGCCACTGAATACCAGTTGACGGCGCAGACCTTTAATCGCTACCCCGAATGCCAGCCAAAATTGGTTATTGAACGCTATGCGGCTTACGCCGGTTTAGAAGCTGCCCAAGTTTTGGTCAGCCGTGGGGCCGATGAGGGGATTGAGCTGCTCATTCGCGCCTTCTGCGAGCCGGGTCAGGATGCCATTCTATTTTGCCCACCGACCTATGGTATGTATGCTGTCAGTGCCGAAACTTTTGGTGTTGAGCTGCGTACCGTGCAGACCAAAACAGATTGGCAGTTAGATTTACCGGCGATTAAAGCAAGTTTGGATCGGGTGAAACTGATCTATATTTGCAGCCCCAATAACCCAACCGGCAATTTGATCAACCCGGCTGACTTACGCGCAGTGCTGGAACTCGCACAAGGCCGCGCTATCGTGGCTATCGACGAAGCTTATATAGAGTTCTGCCCACAGGCCTCGGTGAGTGGCTGGCTAAAAGATTATCCGAATTTAGTTATTTTGCGCACCTTATCGAAAGCTTTTGCTTTAGCGGGCTTACGTTGTGGCTTTACATTAGCGAACAGCGATATCATCCAATTGCTGCTTAAAGTGATTGCGCCTTACCCATTATCAACACCAGTGGCAGACATTGCTGCACAGGCGCTCAGCCCACAAAGCCTTGAGCAAATGCGTCAACGGGTCAGCGAAGTCACCGCCAATCGTGAATGGCTACAAAATGCATTGCAAAACTGCGCCTGTGTTGAGCAAGTATTTACCAGTGAAAGTAACTACTTATTAGCGCGATTCACTGCCTCCAGCAGTGTATTCAAAACACTGTGGGATCAGGGCATTATTTTGCGAGATCAGAACAAACAACCAAGCCTATCGAATTGTCTGCGTATCACCATAGGTACCCGTCAGGAATGTGAGCGAGTGATTGCCGCCCTCGCCCCCTTACCCGGCGTTGATAGCCCGAATAACACCAATACCTCCAGCCTCCGTAAGGAAACAATATGAGCCAGAAATTTCTTTTTATTGATAGAGACGGCACCCTGATTGCTGAACCACCAGAGGATTTTCAGGTTGATCGGCTGGACAAACTGGCGCTGGAGCCAGACGTCATCCCCGCATTACTGGCACTGCAAAAAGCAGATTATCGTTTGGTCATGATAACCAATCAGGATGGCCTGGGCACCGCCAGTTTCCCGCAAGAAACCTTTGATCCGCCTCATAATTTAATGATGCAGATTTTCAGCTCTCAGGGGGTCAATTTCGAGCAGGTTTTGATTTGCCCGCACTTACCGGCAGATAACTGTGATTGTCGTAAGCCAAAAACAGCATTAGTCGAAAACTATCTGGCCGAAGGCGTGATGAACAGCGCCAACAGCTATGTTATCGGTGACCGCGAGACTGACCTGCAATTAGCGCAAAACATGGGTATCAGCGGTTTACGGTATCAGCGCGATGGGCTGAATTGGTCACAGATTGCCAAGCAACTGACCCAGCGTGATCGCCATGCTCACGTTAACCGTGTCACCAAAGAAACCGCCATCGATGTCGATGTCTGGCTGGATCGCGAAGGCGGCAGTAAAATCAAAACCGGCGTAGGCTTCTTCGACCATATGCTGGACCAAATCGCAACGCACGGCGGTTTCCGGATGGATATTCAGGTCAGTGGCGATCTGTATATTGATGACCACCACACCGTGGAAGATACTGCGCTGGCGCTGGGCGAAGCCATTAACAACGCACTGGGTGACAAACGCGGTATTGGCCGTTTTGGTTTTGTGCTGCCAATGGATGAATGTCTGGCACGGTGTGCATTAGATATTTCTGGCCGCCCACACTTGGAATACAAAGCCGAATTTAACTATCAGCGCGTGGGCGACCTCAGCACTGAGATGGTTGAGCACTTCTTCCGCTCCCTATCTTATGCCATGGCCTGCACCCTGCACCTGAAAACCAAAGGCCGCAATGATCACCACCGGGTGGAAAGCCTGTTTAAAGTGTTTGGCCGTACTTTGCGCCAGGCAATCCGTGTTGAGGGCAACACCCTGCCAAGCTCCAAGGGAGTGCTGTAATGGATGTGGTGATTCTGGATACCGGTTGCGCTAACCTCTCCTCTGTCACCTACGCGGTGCAGCGTTTAGGTTATACGCCGGTTATCAGCCGCGACCCGGAAATTGTGCTGCGGGCCGATAAGCTGTTTCTGCCAGGCGTGGGGACTGCTCATGCAGCAATGGAGCAATTGAAACAACGTGAGCTTATCGAGCTGATTAAAAGTTGCACTCAGCCGGTGCTGGGTATATGCCTCGGTATGCAATTGTTGGCAACCAGCAGCGAAGAGAGCGGCGGGATTGAAACGCTTGGCATTATCGATACCCCGGTAAAACAAATGACCGATTTTGGTTTACCGTTACCGCATATGGGTTGGAACCAGATCACGCCACAGGCGGGAAATCATCTGTTCCACGGTATCCCAGACGGAACTTATTTCTACTTTGTGCACGGATATGCAATGCCAATATGCCCAAATACCATCGCCCAGGCCAATTACGGCGAGCCGTTTACCGCCGCAGTCGCAAAAGACAACTTCTTTGGCGTGCAGTTTCATCCGGAACGCTCCGGAGCAGCTGGAGCCCAATTGCTGAAAAACTTTCTGGAGATGTAAGCACCATGATTATTCCCGCTTTGGATTTGATCGAAGGCAAGGTGGTGCGTTTGCATCAGGGCGATTACGGTCAACAGCGCGACTATGGCAATCATCCCTTGCCGCGCTTACAGGATTATCAGCAGCAAGGTGCTCAAGTATTGCATCTAGTTGATCTTACTGGCGCTAAAGACCCCGCAGCTCGCCAGATCCCATTATTACGTGAGTTACTGGCCGGTGTTGATGTGCCGGTGCAAGTGGGTGGCGGCATCCGTAATGAGCAAGATGTCGTCGCACTGCTGGAAGCTGGCGCAACACGCGTTGTGGTGGGTTCAACCGCGGTCAAAAAACCGGAAATGGTACAGCAATGGTTTGAACGCTACGGTGCGGAGGCCATTGTGCTGGCGCTGGATGTGCGCATTAATGATGCAGGCCGCAAAGAAGTCGCCATCAGCGGTTGGCAGGAAAATTCAGATGCCACGCTAGAGCAGATTGTTGAGCAATACCTACCTTTCGGCCTAAAACATGTGCTCTGCACCGATATCTCACGCGATGGCACCTTAAGTGGCTCGAATGTCGAGCTGTATCAGGAAGTGTGCCAGCGTTACCCGCAAGTGGCATTCCAGGCCTCCGGAGGCATTGGTTGTCTGGATGATATTGCTCGTTTGCGTGGCAGTGGTGTACAAGGCGTGATCGTGGGCCGCGCGTTATTGGACGGTAAATTTAACGTGAAGGAGGCAATTGCATGCTGGCAAAACGGTTAATTCCTTGTCTGGATGTCAAAGACGGCCAAGTGGTTAAAGGCGTCCAGTTCCGCAATCATGAAATCATTGGTGATATCGTGCCTCTGGCACAACGCTACGCGCAAGAAGGCGCTGATGAGCTGGTCTTTTACGATATTACTGCCTCCTCTGATGGCCGGGTGGTCGACAAAAGCTGGGTATCACGGGTTGCGGAAGTGATTGATATTCCGTTCTGCGTCGCAGGTGGAATTAAGAGTGTGGAAGATGCCGGTCAAATCCTAACTTTCGGTGCGGACAAAATCTCCATCAACTCACCAGCACTGGCTGATCCAACATTAATTACCCGACTGGCCGAGCGCTATGGCGTACAATGCATCGTGGTAGGTATTGATACTTGGTATGACGCAGAAAGTGATAGTTACCAAGTTTATCAATTTACCGGTGATGAAAAACGGACCAAAGCTACCACCTGGCAGACCGCCGATTGGGTAAAAGAAGTCCAATTACGCGGTGCCGGTGAGATTGTACTCAATATGATGAATCAAGATGGCGTGCGTAACGGCTATGATTTGCGCCAGTTGAAACAGATGCGAACTCTTTGTCATGTCCCACTAATCGCCTCTGGCGGGGCCGGGACACCAGAGCACTTCCTCGAAGCATTCCGCGATGCGGATGTCGATGGCGCGCTGGCGGCCTCGGTATTCCATAAGCAAATCATTAATATCGGCGAATTGAAAAAGTATTTGTCTGAACAAGGTGTGGAGATAAGAGTGTGTTAAGCGAACAACAAATTAACCAACTGGATTGGGAAAAAGTCGACAATCTGATGCCAGCCATCGTTCAGCATGCCGTATCCGGTGAAGTTCTGATGATGGGCTATATGGACAAAGAAGCGCTGGCGGTGACACAAGACACCGGCAAAGTGACTTTTTTCTCTCGCACTAAACAGCGCTTATGGACCAAAGGCGAAAGCTCCGGCCATTTCCTGAATGTGGTAAATATCTACCCTGACTGCGATAATGATACTTTGCTGATTCTGGTCAATCCTATCGGCCCAACCTGCCATTTGGGCAATAACAGTTGCTTCGCCCCTGCGGCCAGTGATTGGAGTTTCCTGTATCAACTTGAGCAGTTGTTGGCATCGCGTAAATCAGCAGATCCCGCCAGTTCTTACACTGCAAAACTGTATGCCAGCGGGACTAAGCGTATCGCGCAGAAAGTGGGCGAAGAAGGTGTAGAAACTGCCCTTGCTGCCACAGTGAATGATCGTGAAGAATTGACGAATGAAGCATCAGATTTGATGTATCACCTGTTGGTGTTATTACAAGATCAGGATTTGGATCTAAGTAAAGTGATTGGCCGCCTGCGGGAACGCCACGAGAAGTAATTTTATTATTGGTTTGATCGTAGATAAAAAAACGCTCTCGACTTATCATCGGGAGCGTTTTTTATTGGGCAGCTATCAAGCACCGAAGTTTGAGCTACCCGTAGTAAGACAGGAGAAATACTCAGATCGTAAAGACGGCCGTTAATCCATTCTTGGAGGCTCGAGCCGCGCCGTCTTGGCGCGGATGCTTTACTCTTCAGTATTCCGCCTGTTTTAAGCTATCGAACCGTCTTCACCAAAAAACCAATTAAGGCAAAGCACAGTAGCAGCTAAATAGATTACTCCATCCACTCGGTGTGGAATACACCTTCTTTGTCAGTGCGTTTGTATGTATGTGCACCGAAATAGTCGCGCTGCGCCTGAATCAAATTAGCTGGCAGCACGGCTGAGCGGTAGCTATCGTAATAGTTAATCGCCGCAGAGAATGTCGGCGTAGGGATACCATTTTGAACCGCGTAAGACACAACATCACGCAGTGCTTGCTGGTATTCATCAGCAATTTTCTTGAAGTAAGGAGCTAACAGCAGATTTGCGATATCCGCATTTTCTGCGTACGCGTCAGTGATTTTTTGCAGGAACTGAGCACGAATAATGCAACCCGCACGGAAAATCTTGGCAATCTCGCCGTAATGCAGATTCCAATTATTTTCTTCAGAGGCGGCTTTCAACTGAGAGAAACCTTGTGCGTAAGAAACGATTTTACCCAAATACAACGCACGACGGATTTTCTCGATAAACTCAGCTTTATCGCCAGTAAAAGGTTTCACTGTCGGGCCGGTCAGCACTTTAGAAGCGGCAACACGCTGATCTTTCAGAGAAGATAAGTAGCGGGCAAACACAGACTCAGTAATTAATGTTAATGGCTCGCCTAAGTCCAGAGAACTTTGGCTAGTCCATTTGCCGGTACCCTTGTTAGCGGCTTCATCCAGGATGACGTCAACCAGATATTTACCATCCTCATCTTTTTTGGTAAAGATTTCTTTAGTAATATCAATCAGATAGCTATTTAGCTCACCTTTATTCCACTCAGCAAAGGTGCTTGCCAACTCTTCGTTGCTCAAGCCCAAAGACTGTTTCAACAGAGAATAAGCTTCGGCGATCAGCTGCATGTCGCCGTATTCGATGCCGTTGTGAACCATTTTAACGTAATGGCCAGCACCATCGGCACCGATATAAGCAACACAAGCATCACCATCATCAGCACGGGCAGCAATTTTCTCAAGAATAGGGGCAACCAACTCGTAGGCTTCTTTCTGGCCACCAGGCATGATGGATGGGCCTTTCAATGCCCCCTCTTCGCCACCGGAAACACCCGTACCAATAAAGTTAAAACCTTGCGCAGAAAGTTCGCGATTACGACGAATGGTGTCTTTATAGTAAGTATTACCACCATCAATCAGAATGTCGCCTTTATCCAAGTGCGGCGTCAGTGAGGCAATCGTTTTGTCAGTGGCTTCACCCGCCTTCACCATCAGCAGGATGCGGCGCGGCTTTTCCAGTGAATCAACAAACTCTTCAACGGTGTAACTCGGCACCAGGTTTTTACCTGGGTTCTCAGCAACCACTTCGTCGGTTTTGTCTGATGAACGGTTAAAAATAGAGACGGAATAGCCGCGGCTTTCGATATTGAGCGCCAGGTTACGGCCCATCACTGCCATACCGACAACGCCGATCTGTTGTTTGGACATTAAAAAACTCCTGTCTGAAGAGATGACACCTGTTATCAGCCTTGAAGCCAACAGGTTTTTGATGTGGGAAACATGTTAACTCAGGATTATGTCAGCTGGGTAGTGATTGGTGCGATAGATAGCACAACTGACTAGTTGCTGTTCGCACACGTTTGCTTTATCAAAGTAAACGGTGAATATGATTTAATTTATCATGCTGATTTGTAGAAAAAAAAAGCAATCACGATGATCGCTTTTCATTTATCTCTCGTTGGCTTACGCCAAAAATTCTTTCAGCCAGGCTTTAAACTCAGCGCCTTGCTTTGGATGACGTAGGCCGTAAGCAACATATGCCTGCATATAACCGAGTTTCTCACCACAGTTATAAGACTCACCGGTTAATCCAACAGCTTCCACAGGTTTAACCGCAGCCAGAGCATCAATCGCATCTGTCAGTTGAATACGCCCCCAGGCTCCGGGCTTGGTTTGCTCCAACAGTGGCCAAATATCTGCAGACAGAACATAGCGCCCCACAGCAGACAGATTAGACTGTAAGTCAACTGGGCTTTGCGGTTTTTCTACCATGGCCTTAATACGGCTGCTTTCACCCGGTTCTAAATTGGCTTTCTCACAAGAAATAACCGAGTAGTTTGATAAAGCTTCTGGTTCAAGCGAATGAACTAATACCTGGCTATTGCCGGTTTCTTCGAAACGTTTAACCAATTGAGCCAGATTATCTCGGGTTAAATTCGACTTTGCGTCATCAATCAACACATCCGGCAACAACACCGCGAATGGTTCATCTCCTACAAGTGGTTTAGCGCATAATACAGCATGACCTAATCCTTCAGCGTGCCCTTGGCGAAGGTGCATAATCGTCACACCCGGCGGGCAGATAGATTGCACTTCTTCCAATAATTGGCGCTTAACACGCGCCTCCAGCATGGCCTCTAGCTCATAAGAAGTATCAAAATGGTTTTCGACTGCATTCTTTGACGAATGAGTGATTAAAATAATTTCTTTAATACCGGCAGCCACACATTCGTTAACGACATATTGGATTAATGGCTTATCGACAATAGGTAGCATTTCCTTGGGAATGGCTTTGGTCGCGGGAAGCATTCTCATGCCTAAACCGGCCACAGGGATTACTGCTTTCAATTTGGTCATAATTAACCCACTGATTTTCAATGCAAATTTAAAATAAGTATATATTTGGGCACTAAACCGATGTTAATCGGTTTGTTTTTTCAGCCAAGCAGTAAAATTTTCACCTTCGGTGTTATGGCGAACGCCATAAGTGACAAAGGCTTTCATATAGCCTAATTTGTCGCCGCAATCATGAGATTTACCGGTCATATGGAAAGCTTCAACAGGTTCTTGTTCCATTAACATCGCAATGGCATCAGTAAGCTGAATTTCATCGCCAGCACCGCGAGGCGTTTTTTTCAATAATGGCCAAATATCTTTAGACAACACATAGCGCCCGACCACAGCAAGATTAGAAGGCGCATCAGCTACAGAAGGCTTCTCAACCACAGCTGTCATCTGGGTACTCTCACCTGGTTTTAAGTCGACATGACCACAGTCAGCAATACCATACTTGGAAACGTCCGCTTGAGGCACCGGCTCAACCATGATTTGGCTATGCCCAGTTTTCTCAAAGCGCTGAATCATGCTGGCAAGATTCTCTTTAGACAAATCAGCGGTTGAATCGTCAAGTAACACATCCGGCAGCAGCACAATAAAGGGATTATCGCCCACTATCGGTTGAGCACAAAGTACTGCGTGCCCAAGCCCTTTGGCATGACCCTGGCGCACTTGCATAATTGTGACATCGGGTGGGCAAATATTTTTAATCTCTTTTAATAACTGCCGCTTAACCCGTGACTCCAGCGCCGCTTCCAATTCAAATGAGGTATCAAAATGGTTTTCTATCGCATTCTTGGACGAGTGGCTTACCAGCACGATCTCTTTGACTCCGGCGGCAACACATTCATCTACGATATATTGAATCAGAGGCTTATCGACCACTGGCAGCATTTCTTTCGGAATAGCCTTAGTTGCTGGCAACATACGGGTGCCAAGCCCGGCAACAGGAATGACTGCTTTCAATTTCTTATCCATCTACCATACCTTTTCTGGTGTAGTCACTGAGCAGGGCTTCAAATATCTACAAATACCAACTCACAGTACCAATAGTGTAGACTGTAATTCAAATTACAGAATCCCTATATTTATATATTATTTCAATGTATTACGTTGTTCGAAGTTCAATAGTCTGACTCCGAAACATTGACGTTCTCGTCATTTATTATATTCCACCTTAACACTTTGTTAAATTAATCTTACGCAATTTGCTTACTAATAAAACTTTTTTAAGAATAAACCGAATCAATGCATTAAACAGAAATATCCTCCTACATAATTGATTGCTTTTCATCCCACACTGATGAGAATTGCACTTCATTTCATTGCCAGTTGTCTAACGAAAGTTCGTCGCTTTAAGTTATCGCAGGGCTGGATATTGAATTTTATGCTCTCAGCGCCCATTATTCGTTTTAATGTCATAATTCGTAGAAATAAAAGGTGAAGTTAGATATATGGAATGGATCGCAGATCCTACTATTTGGGCGGGGCTAGCGACGCTGGTTGTGCTCGAAATTGTGTTGGGTATTGATAATTTAATCTTTATTGCTATTTTGGCGGAGAAGCTCCCCCGCCATTTACGAGATAAAGCCAGAGTAACAGGGTTGTTGTGCGCATTGTTAATGCGCTTGGTGTTATTGGCGAGTATCTCTTGGTTAGCGACATTAACTGCGCCATTTGTCACACTTTCTGGGCATCCGTTCAGCGCGCGTGACTTGATCATGTTAATCGGCGGTATCTTCTTGCTATTCAAAGCCACCATGGAGCTTAATGAGCGCCTTGAAGGCAAGGATCATCAACAAAATCAGCAACGTAAAGGCGCACGTTTCTGGCCCGTCGTAGCACAGATTGTGGTGTTGGATGCTATTTTCTCTCTCGATTCAGTGATTACCGCCGTCGGCATGGTCGATCACCTTGCAGTTATGATGGCTGCGGTCTGTATTGCAATTGGCCTGATGCTATTAGCCAGTAAGCCGTTGACCCGCTTTGTGAATGCGCATCCAACGATTGTCATTCTCTGTTTGAGCTTCTTACTGATGATAGGTTTCAGTTTAGTGGCTGAAGGCTTTGGCTACCGTATTCCGAAAGGTTATCTGTATGCGGCCATTGGTTTCTCAGTCATTATTGAATCGCTAAATCAGTTTGCACAATTCAACCGCCGCCGCTTCCTGTCGACTGTCCGCCCTTTACGTGAAAGGACAGCAGAGGCGGTGCTGCGTATGCTCAGTGGCAAGCACGAAGAAGCTGAATTGGATAATCATACAGCTAATCTGATTGCTGATAATACTCGGGTGGGTCAAGAGGTGTTCAACCAACAAGAACGCCGGATGATTGAGCGGGTATTAGGCCTGGCACAGCGGACTGTGAGTAGCATCATGACCTCACGCCATGATGTTGAATATCTCGACTTGAATGATCCGCCAGAAAAATTGGCTCAGTTGCTGACAAAAAATATGCATACCCGAATTGTCGTCACTGAAGATAGCTCAACAGATGAACCGCTCGGCGTGATTCACGTAATTGATTTATTGAAACAACAATTAACCAATGAAAAACTCGACTTAAGAGCGCTAATTCGCCAACCTTTAATTTTCCCTGAGCAAGTCTCATTGCTGATGGCGCTTGAACAATTCCGCCAGGCACAAACCCATTTTGCCTTCGTGGTGGATGAATTTGGCTCTATCGAAGGGGTGGTGACCCTAACCGATGTGATGGAAACCATTGCAGGTAATTTGCCTGTTGCAGGTGAGGAGTTAGATGCCCGTCATGATATTCAACAAACTGATGATGGCTGCTGGATAGCCAATGGCTATATGCCGTTGGAAGATTTAGTGCTCTACCTACCACTGCCGATCGATGATAAACGTGAGTATCATACATTAGCTGGATTATTGATGGAGTATACCCAGCGGATCCCTCAGGTCGGTGAACAATTGAAAATTGGTGACTATCTGTTTGAGCCCATTGAGGTGAGCAGCCACCGTATCTTAAAGGTGAAGATAACGCCGCTGAAAGTTCCTGACCCTGATTATGAAGTGTGATTTGCGGGTAGCAGAATATTTAGGTCACAGAAATTAGCTGTGTAAATGATGAAAATTAAACCGGGTTGCTTATTGCCACCCGGTTTTTTTATGATTATTTGCTCTTTTTATGGCAATTCGCAGACGTTATAAGTGCACGGGGACCAGAATCTCAGTGGCGACAATCACCACCACTAGCCCAACCAATACCGGAACTGAGGTGCGTTTCACTACTTCGAAAGGTGAGATTTTTGCCATCCCCGCCACTGCAACCACCACGCCAGAAACCGGCGACAGCGTACGCCCCAAATTTGAAGCTTGTAGCATTGGGATCACCAGATAAGCTGGATTAATTCCCATTTGTGCTGCCAATTTCGGGATCAATTCAACAAATGCATAGAATGGTGCATTACCTGAGCCCGTCGTCATGGCCGCCAGCATGGTGATAGTGACCAATACCAGCATCATAATAATGCCACCTGTGCCGAATGATTGCGCCAATCCAATCAGCCCACTGATAAAACCAACGGTACTCAATCCCTGTGCAAATACCCCTGCAGCCACTAACAGCATGACTACTGTCGCAAATGCATCAGCCATCCCCCGGTAAGCAACTTCAAGTCCGGTAAAGACCGTTTTTGCATTGAAGCTGCGCAAGAACTCAATCACTGCAGCAATCAGCATACAGATGACCAATACCGTGATGATGTGCAGTTCCGGCCCCCATTTACCATCAAATATCAGCACGCCAATGATGGGTGTGAAAGGTAAAATGGCGTAAAAGCTCGGGGCATTGGTCGTGATGTCATTGACATCCATCATCTCATGCTTTTCCTGACTTTTATTATCCAGATAGCGCTGCCAGAAAAAGTGAGCAATAGCCATGCAGACAATGGCGGCAATGGAAATCGGTAATGTCGTTTTAAAGGCAAAATCGACCAGTGGCATTTCAGAAGCTTTCGCTGCGAGCACTACATCGCCAGAGGTTGGGGCAAGAATGATAGCTGCGGGTGATGCGCAAATTGCAGCTGCAGCCCCCCGGCTGATACCCACGTTAACCATCACTGGGAACAATGTTGCCATCAATAATACGCCCAACCCAGTGGCCGATGACACCGCCAAAGACATTAAACAGGCCACAATATAAGCCGCGACCATCAATAAATACGGGGAGTTGATCATTTGCAGTGGTTTGGATGCAATCTTAACTACCACATCATTCGCGCCTATGTGAGTCATATACGCAGCAAAACCACATAACATCATGATCATCATGCCGAGGTCGCCGCCACGGCTCATCAACAAGATTTTGACGTATTCAACAATGTCTGTCGCCCGCCAACCGGTCGGCGTTGCACTGGCAGGTAATACGTTTTTGCCCATCAAGGCACTGATAATTAATAACAGTAAACCCCCGACCATCAGTACGCCGGTGGCTGAGTAGCCTTTAATAATATAACGGCCAACACCAATGGCCACTACAACCCCAATCAAAAGATCTAGCATATACCCTCTCTTACCGAAAACTCGCCTGTTGCTAAATACCCTTCGCTTTCAACACCATCAGAGGCATGCCAATCACTTGGGGAATAAATCATTATTGTTGATTGTTAAAACACAGAAATCGCTCTGCACTCTGCCCAAAGTCCATGGGCGAGTTTATGACATCTATCAATGATTCGCAGAGATTTTAGAAACAAATGTTAGTTTGTGAGCAAGAGAGAGGATTTTATGTTTAGAAAGGCGAGACTGACGAACAATATCATAACTGGAAGATAACAAAATCAGACCACCACCTCCGATAACTTTCATTGCTATCGGAGATGATGCTCTTTTTACAGCTTATCAATCAGCTTTTTGAGATCCTGACTTCCGCGGCTCTGCTGAGCACGTTCAGCCCAGTCATTGAGTGCTTTTTTAGCCCGCTGTTGTAATTCATTCCGCAAAAGCTGCTCAACATTCAATTGATAACTGAGTTGAGCCCATGGGCCATAAATACGCAGTGGAATGTCCGTATTTTGCAGCATTTTGACCAGGCTATCTTGCCCGCTCCAACCTTGCATCACTCGTACTGATAAATTCATGTCAGCTTGTTGCGCCGGTAAATTGAGTTCTCCACTGCCTTTAACCGAAATCAACATAGAATCAGCTACCAGATTACTGATATTCATCCGCCCTTTATTCAGGGCCAAATTCGCTTGCAGCTGTTTAACCGCAGTATAGCGCTCGTCGCGTTCTTGAGCCTGAACATCACTGGAACTCCGGGTGACAGCCTGCTGAATGAGTTGCTGAATATTCAGCCCCTCTAACTTTGCATCATTCATGCTGAACTGCGCATTCCCATTCCAACGATGAGTGAAAGCCTTAACATTAATGCCATCGCCAGACAGCTGCGCTTTCATGGAGAATTTACCCGTCATCATCTGCGGTAAATCTCCTGCCGCCAATACCGGGCCTAATTCCATATGGTTTATCACTGGGTTAATAGCGATGAGGACTTTCTTGCCCGTGACATCCAATGAGCCTGGTAGTGAAAAATCACCGCCCAATGCGCTGCCCGTTAAACGGTTAATCTGGACATCACCTTGTTGGTTTGATGCTTGTAAATTCAATTGACTGACTTTTATTGCACGATAAACCATATTATTCGCAGTCAGTGTCATTTGCGCCGAAAAATCGCGTAATGCCTCTAAATCCTGCCCAACATCATCATCGATTTGAGCTGCAATGACGGGTGAGGTTACCGTTGCCACTTTAGCTGTCGCTTTAGCGCTGGCGGTGCTCTTAGGCTCCCAACCGAAAATGGAATCCAAGTTGAGATTATCAGCAGCCAGATTAATAACATACTCAGGAACTGGGCCCAAAGTCGCTTTGGCACTGCCTGTCAGTTGGTTATTATTTGCAGTGAAACTCAGTTGATTGAGCAATAATTGCTGAATATCGCGTTGATAACTGGCTTGTAATGTCCCCTGGCCGCTCACACCACCGACAGGAATATCCGCACCTTCCAATTTATAGGTAAATTGGCTAATACTCGCGCTGAACTGCTGCGGATAATGGCGCATATCTGCGTCGGCAACCAAGGAGAAAGTGAGATCCCGCTGATTACGATTAACACGGCTGTCGAGTGTTATATGGACTTGTCGTTGAGGGTCTTGGCTAAGTTCAAGATTAATATCACGGACATTCACTTGATCATTATCTGACCGTTGCCAAATTAGCAGGCTGTCAGCAACCTGGACTTTATTGATATCGAGTTTCCAGGCGCGATGTTCATCGAGCGGGGCATTGCCCGCTGGTGCAACCGGCGCCCCTGGTTCCTGCTGTGCCTCACTATCCGGCGTTAAACGGATAACAGCACCTTTTAACATTACCTGTTTAACATCAAGCTGATGCGATAACAGTGGCCAGAGTTTGACATCCAGGCGCATATTTTCAGCACTGACTACCGGCGCAGCAGCACCGGGGGCCGTTAGTGCCGTCCGGCCAACAATGATGCTAAGTTGTGGCCAGACATGCCAACGTAAATCACCGTCCAGTTGCAGATGATAACCACTTTTTCTCTCAACCTGTTTGACCATATAAGCACGAAAGTCATTAGGATTTACTAGCAATACCAATGCGCTCATTCCTGCCACCAACACAACCAGCAGGATAATCAACGTCGTTAGTAATCGTCTCATGACATCCTCTTGTCTTATCGATCTAAAAGTCTTATCGAGCTAAAAGTCTTATCAGGCAAAAATCTCAGCGAGAAAAGGGCTAATCTTCATCAATACGGCTGGCTACCGCGCCTTGTTGGCCACGATATTTGGCATCCTGACGGCTATTGTAAGGACGAGCCGCTGGGCCAGAGAGTGGCTCAAAACTCAACGCACCAATCAGCATTCCAGGGCGCAGTGCCAATGGCAACTTACCTGAATTATAGAATTCCAGCACAATCCTGCCTTGCCAGCCGGGATCTATTCTGTGGGCGGTCACATGCACCATCAACCCAAGACGGGCCAAGGAAGAGCGCCCATCAAGCCAGCCGACCAGGTCATCGGGGATAGTCACTGATTCCAGTGTAACCGCCAGTGCTAACTCACCAGGATGCAGAAAGAATGCCTCCCCTTCAGGTAGAATGATTTCATCACTCATGACCCGTTCCAGCGCTGCGCTGACTTCATCTTTCGGGCCGCTTAAGTCAATAAACCCCGCAGTATGCCCGAGGAAGACACGGAATTTATTCCCTAAGCGGACATCGACTGTCGCACCATTAATACGTTCTACTGGCGGGCGAGGGTCGATCCCCAATTTACCGCTGTCCAGCCAGGCTTCTATGTCACGGTCGCACAGTCTCATTGCTAAAATCTCCATCAAAATTCGCATGTTACAGCTTGCATACTATGAAAGCTGCCATATTAAGAAGCAAAGATCCAGACGAACATTACTCAAAGAACTGGCTAATTTTCGCTTTTAGAATATCGATCGCAATCCGGTTTTTGCCGCCGCGCGGAACAATAATGTCAGCATATTGCTTGGACGGCTCGATAAACTGCAGGAACATTGGGCGCACTGTCTTTTGGTATTGAGCCATGACGGAGTCCATTGAACGGCCACGCTCATTAACATCACGTTTCATGCGGCGCATCAAACAGATATCCAAAGGGGTATCGACAAAGATAGAAAAGTTCATTTCCTGGCGCAGACGAATATCAGTCAACAGCAAGATCCCTTCCAAAATAATCACTTTTTTCGGTTCTAAATGGACGGTTTCTTTTTTACGTGTGTGCTCAGTGTAACTGTAAAGCGGCAGTTCAATCGACTTACCCGCTTTCAGCGATTGCAGATGTTCCAGCAATAAATTGTGATCCATGGCGCTGGGATGGTCATAGTTAGTTTTGACCCGCTCTTCCATTGACAGGTGACTCTGGTCTTTGTAATAACCATCCTCAGGAATGACGCCAATATGTTGGTCACCAACCTGTTCACGCAATTCACGATACAGCGTACTAGCGATAAGACTTTTTCCGGAGGCTGAGGCACCCGCTATCCCGATAATGACGCACTGGTGTGCTTTGTCAGTCATAAAATTAAAGACCTGATTACGAAGTGTGGGGGGAGACAAAGCACGCTAAGTGCTTCGATCGCGCCAATTATAAGGAGTTAACGGGTTTGATGCCAGCACAATACCCTGCGTCTTTGGCGTGGCCGTGGTGTTGACTGCACAACGCCAAAGACTTTAGATAGAAAAATAACCGCGATTACACCGCGCGGAATGAAATTTCCGTCGGAATGGCTTCGCCCTGCCAGTACATTTCTGCCGCAACGTTGGATGCCAGTTGGCGATAGATATCAGCAAATTCGCTATCAGGATGACTGACAACGGTTGGCTCGCCGCGGTCAAGGTCTTCGCGCAGTGAGATATGCAGCGGAATTTGGCCCAGTAGTTTGCAATGATATTTCTGCGCCAGTTTTTCTGCCCCACCGGTGCCAAAGATAGGCTCCAGATGGCCACAATTACTGCAAATATGCATGCTCATATTCTCAATAATACCCAGCACTGGCACATGCACTTTCTCAAACATCACGATGCCTTTCATAGCATCAATCAAGGCAATATCCTGTGGCGTGGTCACCACCAGCGCGCCGGTGACCGGAATATTCTGTGACAGCGTCAGTTGAATATCACCGGTACCCGGCGGCATATCAATGACCAAATAATCCAAATCAGGCCATAAGGTATCTTGCAGCATCTGCATTAAAGCCTTGCTAGCCATCGGGCCGCGCCACACCATAGCGTTTTCGTCGGTCACCAAATAACCAATCGAGTTAGTGGCGATACCGTGGGCCATAATCGGCGCCATATGTTTGCCATCGGGGGAAGTTGGCCGCTGCTGAGTGGTACCCAACATATTTGGGATGGAAGGACCATAGATATCAGCATCCAGAATACCGACTTTTGCGCCCTCCTCCGCCAAGGCCAGTGCCAGGTTCACCGCGGTGCTGGATTTCCCCACCCCGCCTTTACCGGAACTGACCGCGACAATGTTGCGCACGCCTTTCACACCAGGTTGATCATTGGCACGTTTTAGCGTGGTGATATTATGAGAAAGTTTCCAGTCAATGGCTTTAGCACCGGTCACTGCCAGCAATTCTCCGCTGACTGACTCTTTCAATGCATCAAAACCAAATTGCCAGGCAAAAGGCATCACCAGCTCGATATGCAGCACATTGTCCAATAATGCACAGTGATGAATAGCGCGCAGCTCGGTCAGGCTTTTTTGCAAGGTTGGGTGTTTAAAGGTAGCAATAACCTTTGAAATTTGTAATTGCAGCAGGTCAGGGGTGGTCTGCTCGGGGGATTTTTGGCTCATCCCGGCTCCTTGAATTTATCGTTATTAACCAACAGAATTTATCGTATTAGCCAATAATAGTGTACCAGAACTCCGTCGTACCTGTGTCGTCAAAGTAAATCGATTATAACTTAAGGCAAAGTGCAGGTTTGCTACCCTAGCGACGAGCCAGTATATCGGTTAACATCAAAGACCCTTTAATCGACATAAAGAAAGCAATTTCCCACTATGGCTCAAGTCGCGAAAAAAATATTGGTGACGTGCGCGCTACCATACGCTAACGGTTCTATACATCTCGGTCACATGCTCGAGCACATCCAGGCAGACATCTGGGTCCGTTTCCAGCGAATGCGCGGCAACCAGGTTCATTTTATCTGTGCAGACGATGCCCACGGCACCCCAATTATGCTGAAAGCTCAGCAACTGGGTATCGAACCAGAGCAAATGATTGCTGAGATGAGCCAGGAGCACCAACAAGATTTCGCCGGTTTCGCTATCAGTTATGATAACTATCACTCGACTCACAGTGATGAAAACCGTGAACTGTCGAGCCTGATATACAGCCGCCTAAAAGCGAACGGTCATATAAAGAATCGCACTATTTCTCAGCTCTATGATCCTGAGAAAGGCATGTTCCTGCCTGATCGCTTCGTGAAAGGCACTTGTCCGAAGTGTAAAGCGCCGGATCAATATGGCGATAACTGCGAAGTTTGTGGTGCAACTTACAGCCCGACTGAGCTTATTGATCCAAAATCTGCGGTTTCCGGTGCTACGCCGGTCATGCGCGAATCTGAACATTTCTTCTTCGACTTACCTGCTTTCAGCGATATGTTGCAAGCTTGGACACGTTCCGGCGCACTGCAAGAACAAGTTGCCAATAAAATGCAGGAGTGGTTTGAATCGGGCCTACAACAGTGGGATATCTCCCGTGATGCGCCTTATTTCGGTTTTGAAATCCCCGATGCGCCAGGTAAATATTTCTACGTCTGGCTTGATGCCCCTATCGGCTATATGGGGGCATTCAAAAATCTGTGCGATAAGCGCGGCGATTTAGATTTTGATGAATTCTGGCGTAAAGATTCTACAACCGATCTGTATCACTTCATCGGTAAAGACATTGTTTACTTCCATAGTTTGTTCTGGCCAGCCATGTTGGAAGGCAGTAATTTCCGCAAACCAACCAACCTGTTCGTCCATGGTTATGTCACGGTAAACGGCGCAAAAATGTCGAAATCCCGTGGCACATTCATTAAAGCGGGCACTTACCTGAAACATCTGGATGCCGATTGCCTGCGCTATTACTACGCGGCGAAACTCTCTTCACGTATTGATGATATCGACTTGAATCTGGAAGATTTTGTCCAGCGCGTCAATGCCGATATCGTCAACAAAGTGGTCAACCTGGCTTCCCGTAATGCCGGTTTTATTAGCAAGCGTTTTGCTGGCAAGTTAGCTGATCACCTTGCTTCCCCTGAGTTATACAAAACCTTTACGGATGCCGCCGTCAGTATTGCGGATGCTTATAATAGCCGCGAATCAAGCAAAGCGATTCGTGAAATTATGGCACTGGCCGATGTTGCCAACCGCTATGTTGATGAACAGGCTCCTTGGGTTGTGGCGAAAGAAGACGGCCGTGATGCTGACTTGCAAGCTATTTGCTCCATGGGCATCAACCTGTTCCGGGTCCTGATGACTTACCTCAAGCCAGTGCTACCTGCGCTGACCGCACGTACAGAGGCTTTCCTCAACACTGAATTAACTTGGGATAGCATCGAGCAACCCCTGTTAGGTCATCAAATCAATACTTTTAAAGCGCTGTTTAACCGTATTGATTTGGACAAAGTGAACGAAATGGTCGCCTCTTCTAAAGAAGATATGGCGGCGACAACAGTGACGGTAACCGGTCCATTGGCCGATGACCCGATCCAGGAAACCATCAGTTTTGATGATTTTGCTAAAGTAGATATGCGTATCGCGCTGATTGAACAAGCAGATTTTGTCGAGGGTTCAGATAAGCTACTGAAACTGAAACTGGATATCGGCGGTGAGACGCGCCAGGTATTCTCTGGTATTCGTTCGGCTTACCCTGATCCAAAGGTCTTAGAAGGCCGGCTCACCATGATGGTAGCGAACCTGGCTCCACGCAAAATGCGCTTTGGTATATCAGAGGGTATGGTGATGGCAGCTGGCCCTGGCGGCAATGATATCTTCCTGCTTAGCCCGGACAACGGTGCTCAACCAGGCATGCAAGTAAAGTGACATTAAGCTAGAAGACGAACAGCCGGTCACGGGTACCCTGACCGGCTTTTTATTGCCAACTTATTGATTAAAATCTAACCTTTACTCTCTATGCACGATAGGTTGCTGTTCACGTTGTCTAGCTTCCAGCCAAAATAAGATATTAATAAATAAACTGAGTGAGAAAATTAGAAATAAAATACTGTCCAGTAAAGAAACCTTAATAAGTGCATCGATAATAATATTCTTATGATGCTTTACTTCCACAAATCCTGACGAGAAAAACCAAAATAAACCGACGGCTCCCACGATATTTAATGCCACCACCGGCCAATACCATTTAGCCAATAAAAAGAAAATCCATGACAACATCATTAGCGCAATAACGGCATCATCTAACTCAAATAACAGAAAAAAGCTTAGATATAATAAACTAAAACTGATCAATGCCAATCCGAATGGATATTCGTTAGGTAAAGCAGCAGCCCATTGTTTTCTACGTTCGCATGTGAGTGGTTTTATGTCAAAAATATTGATAAATATCAGATAAAGTAAAAATGAACCCAATAAGAAAAACGTCAATAAACCATACGAAAAATAACAAGCGAACGGAAGAACGTGGAACATTAATAAATAAGGACTTAACTTTTGGCTGGCCAAGCGGTATGAGCAAGGTAGCACTAACACCAATGAAAGCACGGCAAAGAAGGACGACACTGAAAAGTACAAAACTTCATCAGTCAAATCAGGAAATAAAACCGTTACTAGAAATACAATGACCATTAATGCGAATAAATAACGGAAAAAGAGAAAGAAAAATTCACTACGCGACATATAACGGCAAATGGGATTATCAATAAATCCATTTTTGATTAGATAATCTAAATTCATTTGCGCCATTTCAACGCTATCCTTTCTGAATTTATATAGGTTGCTAATTTTACCCATAGTGACTTTAATCCTTTAAAAATCATTAAACTTAAAATGATGAAAAATGACTCATTTCATGACAGTTAACATCTATTATTTTATTGTTATGGCTCAGATCTATTTAGAATACCAGTCATGTGTATTCAGCGAAATAAAATATTAATCCTGAGATTCGTTGTAATGAAAATAACACTATAAACTTGATTGAGAAAAAACCACTAAAATAAAAAGGTTATTGCCATTATTTGTTCTCATTATACTCACCTCCTCTCTGCCTCTCGCTGTTTATTTAAGCTACCCAAACTAAAAGACATAAGACGATCCAAAAATTCATAACAAAGTTAATTCCTTATCTAAATCGTTATGGTTATGATGCTGCATAGAGACAAATAGACGTCTAGACACAAAGATAGCCATAATAATGATAGCAACGTACACATTGCATAACATATCAACACCATGACGGAGTTCCAGATGAAAAAAATTGCTTCCCCATTACTGGCCCTGAGCCTACTGACGGCACTGCCAGTATTTGCTGCGGACACCGCCACAGTCGCCCCTATTCCAGATGCAATAGCTAACCATAAAGGGCAGATTAAAATTGCGGTGATCCGTAATTTAGGTTCTGACGACAACACAACACAGTTCTTGTCTGGTGTATTGAAAGAGGGCAAAAAGCTTGGTTTCAAAGTCGATACTTTCTTAAGTAATGGCGATGATGCGCGTTTTCAGGACTTTGTTAACCAAGCCATCAGCCAAAAATATGATGGGATTATCCTCTCCCAAGGCCGTGACCCTTATTCAACTGAACTGGTTAAACGTATTGCCGCCAGCGGCATTGCGGTGTCTGTATTTGATACCGCCATTCAGGGCGATATCCCCGGTTTAACTGTGACTCAACAAGACGACGCCTCCCTGACCAACGAATCTTTCGGCCAGTTAGTTAAAGACTTCAACGGGAAAGCGAATATTATTAAACTCTGGGTTGCCGGGTTCCCACCAATGGAACGTCGCCAGGCCGCTTATCAGACATTACTGAAACAAAATCCGGGCATTATTGAACTGGAATCTATTGGTGCTGTTTCATCTGATGTTCAAGGTGATACCGCGAATAAAGTGGGTGCCGTCTTGGCAAAATACCCAAAAGGTAAAATCGACGCTATCTGGGGCACTTGGGATGCCTTTACTCAGGGCGCTTATAAAGCCTTGCAGGAAAATGGCCGTACCGAAATCAAATTGTATAGCATTGATATCTCGAATCAGGATTTGCAACTGATGCGTGAAGCCAATAGCCCGTGGAAAGTCAGTGTTGCTGTCGATCCTAAGCTGATTGGGGCGGTTAACTTGCGCCTGATTGCCAAGAAAATTGCCGGTGAAGAAACTCCCGCTAGCTATGAATTCCGTGCAGCCTCTATTCCACAAGCTCTGCTGGCAAGCCAGCCAGGCCCGGTTAACGTCGCGGGTTTGAGTAAAATCATTCCTGGCTGGGGCCAGTCAGATGATTTCAACTCGCCTTGGTTTGCGACCCTTGCCGCTAAAAACGGTCAGTAATCAACCAGTAAAATCAATGTGGTTAATCGATTTGGAGTGAAATAGATGGCAGCGCAAGGAGTCTTGCCGACACCTGAATACAGCCGCAATATGCGGCTGATTGGTCATAGCGATCAGGGCGGTAAACCCGATGGGGTACAGGTGATGGTGCATCGTGGTTACGCCTATGTCGGCCATATGGTGTCGCAGGGCGTATCCATTATTGATGTTCGTGATGCAAAAAACCCCCGTCCCGCAGGTTTTATCGCCGCACCGCCCAATACCTGGAATGTACACTTACAGGCCCATGATGACCTGCTACTGGTGATTAATGCCCGCGATCTCTTTGCTGATGCCAGTTTTGCCGAAGAGAAAGTGTATTACACCCAATCAGTCGCCCAAACGATCAGTACCCGGCAAGAAGGGCGCGGTTGGAGTGCCGGTTTACGTGTTTTTGATATTTCAACGCCAGATAAGCCGCGCGAGATAAGTTTCCTGCCACTTGATGGTATTGGTATCCACCGCATCTGGTATGTCGGCGGGCGCTGGGCTTATGTTTCTGCGCTGTTAGATGGCTACAGTGATTATATCTTCCTGACCATTGACTTGGCTGACCCACAAAAACCGCAGGTCGCTGGCCGGTATGCTTTACCCGGCATGCATACTGCGGCGGGTGAGCAAGCCACTTGGCCGGATGGTAAACGTTATGCATTGCATCATGCCATTATCAGCGGCGACACGGCATATGGCAGTTGGCGCGATGGTGGCCTGACGTTGTTGGATGTCAGCGACCGCTCGGAGCCAAAGCTGATCAGTCATCGTAACTGGAGCCCACCTTTTGGCGGTGGTACACATACCGCGTTACCCCTGCCCGACCGCAATTTATTGGTGGTGCTAGATGAAGCGGTGCTGGATAACCAAGAAGATGGCGAGAAGCATATCTGGCTATTCGACATTCGCGAGCCGATCAATCCGGTCAGTATCTCAACTTTCCCGGTACCTGATGAGCAGGATTATGTGAAAAAAGGCGCTCATTTTGGCCCACATAATTTGCATGAAAATCGGCCGGGTAGTTTTATCAGCTCAACGCTAATTTTTGCGACCTACCAGAATGCCGGGGTTCGTGCTTATGATATCAGCAACCCCTATCAACCCAAGGAAACAGGGGCTTTAGTGCCTGCGGCACCGGAAAAAATGATGGATAAACGGCCCAGTCGCCCACAAGTTATTCAGTCATGTGATGTGTTTGTTGATGCCCAAGGGATTATCTACAGCACCGATTATAATGGTGGCTTATCTATCATCGAATATTTAGGTTAATTATCCCTTTGTCCTTGGAGCCGCAGGGGTGTTCGCTGACCCCCTACCTGCACTCCAATGACTTTGGGTAAGTCTATAAGTGGCCGGTCGATTTAGGTCGATCGGCTATTTGCAAAAATTTTTCCGCCTCCCCCCTCTCTTTCGTTCCTGCAATAGTCTACTGTAATTGGCTGAGCCGCTCTGTCGTAATGCTGTTCGAGTCATTCTTTTGATTGAAAAAACCGCATAGAAACAGTTCATATCCCAAAAAATGATAAGTAAGAAGATTCCATGAAAGGATTTCCATCGCGTGTCACTAATCTGCTGATTGCCTCATTGGTCTTGACCATTGGGCGAGCCGTCACACTCCCCTTTATCACCATCTATTTGGCCGAGCATTTTCAGTTGGCTCCCGATAAGGTTGGGTTAGTCCTTGGGGCGAGTTTAACCTTAGGTATTTTCACCAGTTTGTACGGCGGTTATCTGGTGGACAAATTCAACAAAAAACAGTTGATTCTGCTAGCCGTCACCCTATTCTCAGTGACCTTTTTTAGCTTGCCGTGGGTTGAGCACCCAGCGTGGGTTATCCTGATTCTGGCGCTGTTGCACTCGGCCTACTCGGTCTACGCTATTGCTATTAAAGCCTGTTTTGCTGACTGGCTACCGGTTAATGAGCGCATTAAAGCTTTCTCGGCTAACTACACCCTAGTGAATGTTGGCTGGGCGATCGGCCCGGCATTGGGTGTTTTGGTGGTCAGCATGGGGCCGCAAGTTCCTTTTATCATTTCGGGGATACTGGCGTTATTGGTGGCCATCACTTTGAAATTCAGAATAAACAGCGCTGATATGTCGGTCGCTGAACAGACACAGACCGAATCAGTGCCAGATTTCCGCCAGACATTCCGTATTCTGCGCCATGATAAACGGCTGATTTATTTCACTATTGGGAGCATGCTCAGTGCAGTGGTTTTTGGCCAGTTCTCCGGCTACTTATCTCAATACCTGATTACCGTGTCTGATGCCAAATTTGCTTATCAAGTGATTGGTGCAGTGATGACGGTCAATGCCGTCATTGTCATTACCTTACAATACCTATTAAGTCGCCGTATGAATCAACAGAATTTAATGCGCTGGCTGATGCTCGGCACACTGTTCTTTATTATTGGTTTGTTCGGATTTATGGTGGCTCAGCAGTCAATTCCAGTGTGGATGCTGGCAATGGCGATTTTCTCATTAGGTGAGATTATTGTTATCCCGGTCGAATACCTGTTTATCGATTTTATTGCCCCAGCAAATCTTAAAGGCAGTTACTATGGAGTACAGAATCTCGGCCAGTTAGGCGGTGCAGCTAATCCGGTACTTTGCGGCTTTTTGTTAGCGTATACGGCACCACAAATGATGTTCTATATGCTAATTGTGGCGGCTATTTTGGGGCTGGCATTCTTCTATCGCGGCTACCAACTGGCTAAAAGACAAGAAGAGCCAGCAGCCAGCACCCCTGCAATTTGAAAAGTAATGGGTATATTATTCATACTGTGATGACTGGCACAGTGCTAAACTTAATTGTATGATGAATGTATTCGGTCACTCAGGACTCTTCTTATGCGCAATGTGACTTCACTTTGCTGGCAGTATCTGCGAGCTTTCGTCATTATTTATCTGTGTTTATGGGCGGGTAAGGCCGTGGCCTTACTGCTACCCATCACCATCCCCGGTAGCATCATCGGCATGCTGATTCTGTTTGCCCTGCTTGCCTCACAGATTTTGCCTTCAACCTGGGTGAAACCCGGCTGCCACCTGCTGATTCGCTATATGGCGCTACTGTTTGTGCCGATCGGTGTCGGCGTCATGCAATATTATGATCAACTGACCCAGCAATTTGGCCCGATTGTGGTTTCCTGCTTTGTCAGTACCCTGATTGTGATGCTGGTGGTGGCCTACAGTTCACAATATGTCCACCGTGAGCGCAAGGTGGTAGGTTCTCCGACTCACACGGAGGAAGACAAATGATCAGCAATTTATGGTGGTCACTGCCACTGACTCTCATTGTGTTCTTCAGCGCCCGTCGTTTGGCCCGCTGGCTAAAAATGCCGCTGCTCAACCCATTATTGATATCAATGGTTGTCATCATTCCATTGTTGTTAGTAACACATATGCCCTATGCCAACTATTTCGCTGGCAGCAAAATCCTGAATGACCTGTTGCAGCCCGCGGTGGTGGCACTGGCTTTCCCACTGTATGAACAGTTGCATCAGATTCGTGCGCGCTGGAAATCCATCATTAGCATCTGTTTTATCGGCAGTATTACCGCCATGGTCAGTGGTACTGCTGTTGCCCTCTGGATGGGGGCAACACCTGAAATTGCTGCCTCAGTTTTGCCAAAATCCGTCACTACGCCGATCGCCATGGCCGTGGCCGAATCCATTCATGGTTTACCGGCCATCAGTGCGGTATGTGTTATTTTTGTCGGCATTCTAGGGGCCGTGTTTGGTCACAGCTTATTGAATCTATTAAAAATCACCACCAAAGCCTCGCGCGGCTTGGCAATGGGAACCGCTTCGCACGCCCTTGGCACTGCCCGTTGCGCGGAGTTAGATTTCCAGGAAGGCGCATTTAGCTCACTCGCATTGGTTATCTGCGGGATTATCACCTCACTGTTAGCGCCCTTCTTGTTTCCAGTACTGCTACATTTATTTGGCTGAGGGTTACGGTATAATTTTGAGATACATCTCTCATTTGAGATTTTACTTGCATAAATTTCATATACAACGAGATCCACATCACACAAAGAAAGCCCTAAGCTGCCTAAAATAGTTTCCCGTAACTATTGGAGAGAACCCTATGCAAGCACGTTTTCATGACGCTTGGGCTACATTGCCCGCCTCACTGCAATCCGCCCTTGAACCTATCTTGAGCGCAAACGATTTCCCTGCCATGTTGACAGCTGAGCAAGTGGAGACAGTGAAGAGCATTAGTGGGTTAGATGACAATGCGCTGGCATTTGAATTGTTACCACTGGCTGCCGCTTGTGCGCTAACGCCTATCTCTCATTTTAAGGTCGGGGCCATCGCCAGGGGGACTAGCGGTAATCTCTACTTCGGTGCCAATATGGAGTTCAGTGGTACCCCATTGCAACAAACCATTCATGCCGAACAGTGTGCTGTCACCCATGCGTGGCTGCGTAATGAGGCCAGTTTGGTTTCTATTACCGTCAATTACACGCCATGTGGTCATTGCCGCCAGTTTATGAATGAACTGAACAGCGGAACCGGTCTGCACATTCATCTACCGGGCCGCCCAGCTTCGACACTGGGGCAATATTTACCTGACTCTTTCGGCCCAAAAGATCTGGATATCACCACCCTGCTGATGGACCCAGTCAATCACCAATATAAAGTGGCTGACACTGATGCCTTGACTCAGGCGGCACTCGATGGTGCCAACCACAGCCATGCACCTTACAGCCTTTCTCACAGCGGTGTAGCCTTGGAAACTGCCGATGGCAACATTTATGCGGGCCGTTATGCTGAAAATGCGGCGTTCAACCCAAGCTTACCACCACTGCAAGCCGCATTAATTCTGGCCAACCTTTCGGGCAAAGATTGTGGCGCGGTTCGCCGTGCGGTGCTGGTCGAAGGCCGCCAGCCTATGTTGACTCAGTGGGATGCAACCCAAGCCACACTGGCCGCCCTTGGTTGTATTGATGTCAAACGCGTGACATTTTAAACTAATTGCACCGCAACTGGGGTTACCTGACTGGCTAGCCCCGATGATTACCTTGCCCCGCACTTTCGCTAACTTGCTCCCGTAACCAACAGTGATCACTTTTGTCATCATTGCGGCTATGACATACCTGCACAAAAGGCAAAGAAGGCACCGTAAACGGCAATGATTCGGGCGAACCTGTGGGTTATTGGGCCTATTTTGCTGATCCGGATGGTAATACGTTGGAAATTTCGTTTGGTCAGCGGATTGAACTGACAGTGAATCAGTCTGCCGCGATGTAATAACACAAACAGCTAATAAGTAAATGCGATGTATTGCTCAATAAAACACCACATGTTGCTGATTAGCTGTAGAATCTGCAAGTTAACTCGCACTTTTGCCGGTAACCGAGATATTTAAGTAACAAAAGCTGTACATATTTCTCTTATCTTTTAGGATCGAGGGTAACAATTACTGTCTCTACCCAAAGTCATAAGAGTAAAACTCATGGAACTTGAATACGAAAGTAAGCGCCCCCTGTACATCCCCTACGCTGGCCCGATCCTATTAGAATTCCCTTTACTGAATAAAGGCAGCGCCTTCACCAATGATGAGCGTAGCCACTTCAATTTACACGGTTTGTTGCCCGAAGCGGTTGAAACCATTGAAGAACAGGCTGAACGTGCTTACCGCCAGTATCAGGATTTCAAAAACGACGACGATAAACATATTTATCTGCGTAATATTCAAGATACCAATGAGACTCTGTTTTACCGCCTGCTGGAAGCGCATCTCAGTGAGATGATGCCTATTATTTATACCCCCACGGTGGGCGAAGCTTGCGAACACTTTTCCGATATTTATCGGCGCGCACGCGGGTTATTTATCTCTTATCCGAATCGCGAACACATCGACGACATGCTGCAAAATGCCACCAAGCAGAATGTTAAAGTCATCGTGGTCACTGACGGCGAACGGATCCTGGGTCTGGGCGATCAGGGCATCGGCGGCATGGGTATTCCCATTGGGAAACTCTCACTGTATACCGCGTGCGGAGGTATCAGCCCGGCTTATACTCTGCCAGTGGTACTGGATGTCGGTACTAACAATCCGCAGCGCCTGAATGACCCGCTGTATATGGGTTGGCGTCACCCACGTATTTCCGGCGACGAATATTATGCCTTTGTTGATAAATTCATTCAGGCTGTAAAGCGCCGCTGGCCGAATGTGTTGTTGCAGTTTGAAGATTTTGCTCAGAATAATGCTACCCCGCTGCTCAACCGCTACCGTGATGAGCTGTGCTGTTTCAATGATGATATTCAGGGCACAGCGGCGGTCACGTTAGGCAGCCTGATTGCCGCCAGTCATGCCGCAGGTAGCCAGTTGCGCGACCAGACTGTCACTTTCCTCGGGGCCGGTTCTGCGGGTTGTGGTATTGCCGAGCAAATTATCGCGCAAATGATTTCAGAAGGGCTGAGTGAAGAACAAGCGCGGGCGCGCGTCTTTATGGTCGACCGTTTCGGTCTGTTGACTGACAAACTGCCTAATTTATTGGATTTCCAAAGCAAATTGGTGCAAAAAAGCGACAAATTACAGAGTTGGAACCTGGCCAGTGACTCAATCTCTTTGCAGGATGTGGTGCGTAATGCCAAACCTACCGTGCTGATTGGGGTTTCTGGTCAACCGGGGCTGTTTACCGAAGAATTAATCCGCGAGATGCACAAACACTGCGCACGCCCAATCGTTATGCCACTGTCGAACCCAACATCACGGGTTGAAGCTCGTCCAGAAGACATTATTAACTGGACCGATGGCGCAGCTCTGGTGGCGACGGGCAGTCCTTTCTCGCCGGTCAGTTATAAAGATAAACTGTATCCGATTGCTCAATGCAATAATTCTTATATCTTCCCGGGTATTGGCTTAGGTGTGCTGGCATCGGGTGCCAAACGCGTCACCGACGGCATGTTGATGGCAGCCAGCCGAGCATTAGCAGGATGTTCACCGCTAGCGCTTAACGGTGAAGGGGCATTGTTGCCGAATATCGACGACATTCAAGCCGTATCCAAAACCATTGCGATGCAGGTCGGTAAAGCCGCACAGTTGCAAGGCGTCGCCATTGTGACCTCAGAAGAAGCACTGGCAAAAGCCATTGAGCACAACTATTGGCAGCCACAGTATCGTACCTACAAGCGGACTTCGTTCTAAATGCTGCCCGGCCTACGTGACTGCGTAGGCCGGTTACCGGCGAATACGCGCCTTTTATATAATTTAATCCAAAGTAGATAAGAAACTATTGGCATGACATGAGCAGGTACAGTAGCCTTGCCCATATCACCAGTGAATTGAATGCACTAAAGGCCTCAGAATGTGGAAACGCCTGATTATTAGCTTAATTATCATCGCAGGGTTGCTGATGGTGACAGCTATTGCGCTCGATCGCTGGATCAGTTGGAAAACAGCCCCTTTTATCTACGATGAGCTACAAGACTTGCCCCACCGGCAGGTCGGTGTGGTATTGGGTACAGCCAAATATTACCGTACTGGTGGTATTAATCAGTTTTATCAATACCGTATTCAAGGGGCATTAAACGCTTATAACAGTGGCAAAGTCAGTTACTTACTGCTTAGCGGTGATAATGCTTTACACAGTTATAACGAGCCGATGACCATGCGCCGTGACTTGATAGCCGCAGGGGTAGCCCCCTCTGATATCGTGTTGGATTATGCAGGTTTTCGCACGCTAGATTCTATTGTGCGCACTCGTAAGGTGTTTGATACCAATGATTTTATTATCATTACTCAGCGTTTCCATTGCGAGCGGGCATTATTTATCGCTATGCATATGGGGATTCAAGCGCAGTGTTTTGCCGTACCATCACCCAAAGATATGCTCAATGTCCGGGTACGAGAAATCTTTGCCCGCCTTGGTGCCCTGACTGATCTCTATATTTTGAAACGCGAGCCGCGCTTCCTCGGGCCATTAATCCCTATCCCTGCGGTACACGTCATACCCGATGATGCACAAGGCTATCCGGCAGTATCGCCAGAACAGTTAGTTGAACTGGAACAGCGGCTGGCAGAAGAAAAACAGAAAAAAACAACACCAACACCAACACCAACACCAACACCAACACCAACACCAACACCAACACCAACACCAACACCATAATTCTGAATACGCTTTTGTTTTGACGTTAAGTTCAATCAAAAGCGCTTTCAGTTACCCCCCTTGCCCCAAAAACGCCCCCACATCACTTTCAACTTCCCCCATTTCCTGTAATAACTGCAAGGTTTCCAGCGCCTCATCCTCATCCAACCGGCTCATGGCAAAACCTACATGTACCAAAACCCAATGCCCCAACAAAGCGGCGCTGGCCTGCTCATCTGCGGCGACCAGCATAATATTCACCGAGCGGCGTACACCACAGACATCTACCCATGCCGTGCCCGATTGAGTCTCATCTAACGCAACAATTTGTCCAGGTATCCCTATACACATAATCCGGCTCCCACGGTATCACGGCATAAAAAAAGTAAATTCATTCCACCTCCAACCGCTTAATCATCACGCCATCATCAGCCGCACCAATACGCAAATGACTGCCAGCACACAATGGGCAGCGGGTCACTTTACTGCTGAGCAAATTAATGAATTGCTGGCAGTCATGACACCACACTTGTGATGGCTGCTGGCTAAGATGCAAAACACAGCCCTCAGCCAAAGTGCCACGACACACCAGCTCAAAACAGAACTCCAACGCCTGCGGCTCGACACAAGAAAATGCGCCGGTTTCCAGCCACACCCCGGTAATTCTCTGCGCGCCATGCAGCCGTGCCTGCTGTTCCATCATGGCAATAGCGTTTTGGCACAAGGTAATCTCATGCATGACTGTTCTCCCAGTATGGATTTATCTTACAAAGATAATGCAAAGACGGTGCCAGTAATGCTGCATTTCCCACTGGAACAACGTTCAAGTTAACAAATTGATAAATAATGATATTTACCAAGTTCGCCCCACCATGAATTCATAGAATGAATAATTACTGTCGAAGTGTCATCAAACGGCGGCAGTTTCGTCACTAATGTCGACATGTCACTGCGCAATCTCCCTGTTTTTACTGCCTTTTAAACTCCTGCCTTTTATCTGCAATCACCTTAATGCCCAACTGGCGCGGCTTCACAGCTCTTTTGCATTGGCGTCCACCGTACTGGCACAGAATATGCTTTGTCGCTGAGAAATGATTTCTCACAGCCTGACTGTCACCAGATTTTTGTCCCGGAGGGTATGGCCATGAACCGCTTTGTGATTGCGGAGCCAAGGCTTTGTATTGGATGCAATACCTGCATGGCTGCTTGCAGCCAGGTGCATAAAGCCAAGGGTTTACAACAGCATCCCAGATTGACCCTGATGCGTAACGCCACGGTTACGGCGCCGATTCTCTGTCGCCAGTGCGAAGATGCGTGGTGTGCACGGGTTTGCCCGGTCAATGCCATCACTCTGACCAATAACGCTGTCGAATTGGATGAAACCATCTGCATCGGTTGCAAGCTTTGTGGTATCGCCTGCCCGTTTGGTGCCATCACACCGGCTGGCAGTAAGCCCCTGGCGGTGCCAGACACATTCCCTGAATACATTCCGATGACCACGTTATCTGATGTGCCATTCAGCCCGGCCAGTATGAATCCGTTCCTCGCCTGGAATGCTGGAGTACGGACTGTCGCGGTGAAATGTGACTTATGCAGCTTCCAATCACAGGGGCCGGAATGTGTGCGGGTCTGCCCGACCAACGCCTTGATGCTAGTGGATGAGCACAGTATTGAGCAGGCGAATCGCGCCAAGCGGCTGGCGGCTGCCAGCGGGTTTGCCAACGAGCTGCCCTTTATGGCCGTGGACACCTCGTCCGCCATCTCTCATGAGGAGCAGAAAAGATGATGAATTCGCTTGAGTTATTAGGCCTCTCCTTGCTGCTTTATCTGGCTGGCGCATTGCTTTCTCTGCTTCTGGCACGGCGCGAGACTCTGGCGATTTATACGGCAGGGCTGGCGTCATTGCTGGGTGGCGTTGCTGGCCTGTTTGCCGCCGCTCCCACTCTGCTGGGGGGCGCTATAATCACTTTCATCACCGCGGGGCCATTCCCGTTTGCGGCCTTCAGTCTGCGCCTTGATCCATTGGCGGCATTTATGCTGATGGTCATCTCACTGTTGGTGGTGATAACCGCCCTCTATTCGCTGGCCTATGTGCAGGAATACAAAGGCCGTGGGGCGTGGGGAATGGGGGTCTTTATGAACCTATTCATCGCCTCGATGGTGGCGCTGGTGGTGGTGGATAACGCTTTCTACTTTATTATTTTCTTCGAAATGATGTCGCTGGCCTCTTACTTCCTGGTGATTTCCGATCAGGACGACGACGCCATTAGCGCGGGCTTGCTCTATTTTCTGATTGCCCACGCCGGTTCCGTGCTGATTATGATTGCTTTCTTCCTGCTGTACCGCCTCAGCGGTAGTCTCGAATTTGCCGCTTTCCGCCAAACCAACCCACAGCCGGTCATGGCCTCGATTATCTTCTTGTTAGCTTTCTTCGGCTTTGGTGCCAAAGCTGGGATGCTGCCGCTCCATGGCTGGTTGCCACGTGCGCACCCCGCTGCCCCGTCCCATGCTTCAGCCCTGATGTCCGGTGTCATGGTCAAAATTGGTATCTTCGGTATCATCAAAGTCGGCATTGATTTACTCGGCGCAAGCCAACTGTGGTGGGGCGTGGTGGTGCTGGGTTTTGGCGCGGTATCCTCGGTGCTCGGCGTGCTGTATGCCTTGGCGGAGCACGACATCAAACGCCTGCTGGCATACCACACTGTTGAGAACATCGGCATCATCCTGATGGGGGTGGGAGTCGGCATGATAGGCATTGCCAGCCATCAGCCGGTGTTAGCCGCCCTTGGCCTACTCGGCGCACTCTATCATCTGCTTAACCACGCCGTCTTCAAAGGGCTGCTGTTCCTTGGGGCTGGCGCAGTGATTTATCGCTTACATACCAAAGACATGGAGAAGATGGGCGGGTTGGCCAGAATGATGCCTTATACCGCGCTGACCTTTCTGGTGGGATGTATGGCGATCTCCGCCCTACCGCCATTCAATGGTTTTGTCAGTGAATGGTTTACTTATCAATCACTGTTTACCATGACCAAAGATGGCGGCTTTATTATTCGCCTTGCCGGGCCGATTGCTATTGTGATGTTGGCGATTACTGGCGCACTGGCGGCGATGTGTTTTGTGAAAGTTTACGGCATTAGCTTCTGCGGGTTACCACGCACAGAAAAAGCCGCCCAGGCGCGGGAAGTCCCCTGGCCGATGACCGCCGCCATGCTGTTATTGGCATTGCTGTGTTTGGTGTTAGGGATAGGCGCCACGCACGTCGCTCCGGTGATTGCCCGCATTGCTAGCAGCTTGATAACCGCCCCGCCGCTACCTTCATTGCAGGTAGCGCAAGGCGCGGTGTTATTCCCACAACACAGTTCTCAGGCCATGCTGTCCACCCTGTATATCTTCTGCGGTTTACTGATATTGCCACTGGTGATTTTACTGGTCGTCAGCCTTTACAAAGGCAGCCGTCTGTCATTCCGCCATGGCGGCGATCCATGGGCTTGCGGCTATGCCTGGGAGCAGGCCATGACTGTCTCGGCAGGTGGTTTTACTCAACCCCTACGGGCTATGTTTGCCCCACTCTATCGGCTGCGTAAAACACTCGATCCCGCCCCGATGATGCAACGCGCGCTGGAACACTCCGTCAGTGGCGCGGGCCGGATGGAACCGGTTTGGGATGACAAAATAGTGGCCCCGCTTATCCGCTTGATCCAATGGCTCAGCCAACGAATTCAATGGCTGCAACAGGGTGATTTCCGCCTCTACTGTCTGTATGTGGTCGCCGCGCTGGTTACCCTGCTGATCATTGCGGCTATTTAAGGAGACAAGCTATGCCAACTACTGATATGCCCGCGGTCTCTATGGTGGTTTTCGCCATCGGGCAAGCGCTGCTGATGCTGGCGCTGGCGCCGCTAATGGCGGGAATTTCGCGCATGGTGAAAGCCCGAATGCACTCACGCCGTGGGCCGGGCATCCTGCAAGAGTATCGCGATTTAGCCAAACTGCTGAAACGCCAGGATGTGGCCCCCGCCAATGCTGGGGTTATTTTCCGCCTGATGCCCTATGTACTACTGGGCAGCATGTTGTTGATTGCCATGACATTGCCCATTTTCACTCTGGCCTCCCCCTTTGGTGTGGCGGGCGACCTGATAACCCTGTTGTATCTGTTCGCGCTGTTCCGCTTCTTCTTCTCACTGGCGGGTCTGGATAGCGGCAGTATCTTCGCGGGGATCGGGGCCAGCCGCGAATTAACATTGGGCGTATTGGTCGAGCCAACATTAATTCTGTCACTGCTGGTGGTGGGGCTGATTGCCGGTTCCACCAATATCGGCACCATCAGTACCGCGCTCTCCACCGGCCACTGGCAGTCACCCACCGCAACAGTTTTGGCGCTGTTGGCCTGCGGTTTTGCGGTGTTTATCGAGATGGGCAAAATCCCGTTTGATGTCGCCGAAGCAGAACAAGAGCTACAGGAAGGGCCGCTGACTGAATATTCCGGCGCTTCACTGGGCTTGGTCAAATGGGGTATTAGCCTGAAACAGGTGGTGGTGGCGCAGCTTTTCCTCGCCGTGTTTATTCCCTTTGGCAAACTGGCAGCACTGAGTGGGCCGGGCTTGCTGTGGGCGCTGGTGGCCGGTGTTATCAAATTGGTGGTGCTGTTTGTGCTGGCCTCCCTGGTGGAAAACAGTATTGCCCGTGGGCGCTTCCTATTGACCTCCCGTGTTACCTGGCTGGGGTTTGGCGTCGCCGCCTTGTCTCTGGTTTTCTATCTCACCGGTCTTTAAGGAGCTAATAAACCCATCATGGAGAACCTGGCTCTTATGAATATCACCCTAATGAATATCGCCCTTGCGACTATTTTGGTTCCATTTGCCGGTGCCATCCTCACGGCCTGTTTGCCACAGCAATGGGCGAAATGGTCTTGCACTTTCTTTTCACTGCTGGCCACCCTCGGCACCGTGCTGCTGGCTTACGCCTATCTGAGTGGCGGAAAAATTGATGTCACTTTTGATCTGATTCATTACGGTGATATGGCACTGTTCGGCCTGACCATCGACCGCATCAGCACCTTGATAGCTTTTGCCGTGGTGTTCCTCGGGCTGCTGGTCAGCATCTATTCCACCGGTTATCTGACCTTAGGTAACCGCGAGCATCCTCACGAGGGCACCAACCGCTACTATGCGCTGCTGCTGGTATTTATCGGCGCGATGGCTGGGCTGGTATTATCATCGACCCTGCTGGGTCAATTGTTCTTCTTTGAAATCACTGGCGGCTGTTCGTGGGGGTTGATTGGCTACTATCAAAGTCAAAAGTCACTGCGTTCGGCGCTAAAAGCCTTGCTGGTTACCCATGTGGCGGCCATCGGCCTGTATCTGGCGGCGGCAGTGTTATTGGTCAATACCGGTACTTTCGCCCTCACCGCATTAGCGCAACTGGACCACACCACCAAAATCATGGTGTTCGGCGGCATCCTGTTTGCCGCTTGGGGGAAATCGGCCCAATTACCACTGCATATCTGGTTGCCAGACGCGATGGAAGCGCCGACCCCAGTCAGTTCCTATCTGCATGCCGCGTCAATGGTCAAAGTGGGGGTCTATATCTTCGCCCGCGCCATTTATTCTGCCGGTGACGTGCCGCAGATTATCGGCACCGTGGGCATGGTGATGGCGGTTATCACTCTGATTTATGGTTTCTTTATGTATCTGCCGCAAAAAGATATGAAGCGGCTGCTGGCCTACTCCACCATCACCCAGTTGTCTTATATTTTCTTCGCGCTGTCTCTGGCTATCTATGGGTCAAAACTGGCCTTTGATGGCGGCATTGCCTACATCTTCAACCACGCGTTTGCCAAGAGTCTGTTCTTCCTGATCGCCGGGGCGCTGAGCTACAGCTGCGGTACCCGCATGTTGCCCAAACTCAAAGGCATTATGGGCAAAATGCCACTGCTGGGGGTCGGTTTTTGTGTCGCCGCACTGGCGATTACCGGGGTGCCGCCGTTTAACGGTTTCTTCAGCAAATTTCCCATTTTTGCCGCCGGTTTCTCGCTTTCTCACGAACATTGGCTGCTGATACCGCTGTTAGTGCTGGCACTGATTGAGTCAGTGGCGAGCTTCGGCTGGTTCCTCTATTGGTTCGGGCAAACCGTGCCCGGTAAAGCATCTGAAGCCGTCGCCAGTGCCAAACCGCTGCCGTTAGCCATGCAGGGCGTGCTGGTGGTGCTGGTGATTATGTCTGTGTGCTCAAGCTTTATTGCCGTCGCCTGGCTCGGATAAGGGAGTAAATAATGACCGGAACACTTCTTGTCAACAATCTTGCAGGGCTGCTGATTATTACCTCGCTGCTGGTAATTATCGTGAAGAAGCCCGCCACCTCGGCGCTGTTTTATGCGGTGCAATCACTGGTTTTGGTGCTGATTTTCTTGGTGCTGGCCGAAACACTCGGTGCTCACGAACTCTATATGTGGTCGCTGACCGCCTTTATCACCAAGGTGATCCTGGTGCCATGGATCATGTACCGCGCCTTTCGCCAGATGGAAGACCCCAAAGCCAACGGCGGTGTGATAGGGACTGCCAGTCTGATATTTATCGCCGCCATTATCATTTTACTGAGCTACTTCGTGGTCGAGCCGGTGCAATTGCCGATGGTCAGTGCGCTGAAACCGGCGCTGGCGGTGTCACTTGGGCACTTCCTGATTGGCCTGCTGTGTATCGTCACCCAGCGCAATATTCTGAAAAACATCTTCGGCTACTGTCTGATGGAAAATGGCGCTCACCTGATGCTGGCACTGCTGGCTTTCCGCGCACCGGAGTTGGTCGAGATTGGCGTGGCTACCGATGCCATCTTTGCGGTGATTGTGATGACGTTAATGGCGCGCAAAATTTACCGCACGCTGCACACGCTGGATGTTAAACAACTGACGGCGCTAAAGGGGTAATGAAATGAGTCATACTGACCTGCTGCTGTTACTGCTGGCGATACCTCTAATAACCTCACTGCTGGCATTTGCTTGCCGGGCTTTGGGCCGTGCTGCCCGCATGGCAACCACCTGGGTACATTTTGTGGGCATCAGTTTACTGCTGATAGTGGCCTTGACGGTGGTGTGCCGGGTGGCCGTAGGTGGGGAAATTCTGGCGGCTCACCACTGGCTGCATATTGACAGCCTCAGTGCGCTGTTCCTCGTTATTCTGGGGGTTATTGGTTTTATCACTGGCCTTTACTCCCTCGGCTATATGCGCCATGAAGTGAATAATGGCGAAATCACCGTCAGCACGCTATGCAATTATTACGGCTTTTTCCATCTGTTCCTCTTCACCATGCTGTTGGTGGTGACCAGCAATAACCTGATTCTGATGTGGGTCGGCATTGAAGCCACCACTCTCAGCTCGGCCTTTCTGGTGGGATTGTACGGCCAGCGCTCCTCACTGGAGGCGGCGTGGAAGTACATTATCATCTGTACCGTGGGGGTGGCATTCGGGCTGTACGGCACGGTGTTGGTGTATGCCAATGCGGCCAATGTACTGGCGGACCCCAGCAGTGCGATTTTCTGGACGGCGGTCGCCGAACATGCCAAAGAGCTGGATCCTAGCCTGATGCACTTGGCATTTGTCTTTATCCTGATTGGCTTTGGCACCAAAACCGGCCTGTTCCCAATGCACTCCTGGCTGCCGGATGCCCACAGCGAAGCCCCCAGCCCGACCAGCGCCTTGTTATCTGCGGTATTACTCAACTGCGCGCTGCTGGTGATCATTCGCTATTACATCATTATCAGCGCCGCTATCGGGCCGCATTTCCCACAAATGTTGCTATTGGTGTTCGGCATGATGTCGGTTGCCGTTTCCGCCTTCTTTATTCTGGCGCAGCGCGATATGAAACGGTTGTTGGCCTATTCCAGTGTAGAAAACATGGGCTTGATCGCCGTGGCATTGGGTATTGGCGGCCCATTGGGTGTGCTGGCCGCACTGTTCCACACCATGAATCACAGTCTGGCAAAAACCTTACTGTTCTGCGGTTCCGGTAATGTGCTACTGAAATACGGCACGCGAGATATGGGCGCTATCAAGGGCATTATCCGCGTCGCTCCGCTCACGGCGGTGATGCTGGCTGGTGGGGCATTGGCGCTCGCCGGGATGCCACCTTTTAATGTGTTCATCAGTGAGTTTATGGTGGTCGCTGCCGCGATTAAAGCCGGTCATATCACCTTAGTGATTATCTTGCTATTGCTGCTAACACTGGTACTGGCTGGATTGGTGCGCATGATAGCCAGCACTGTGCTGGGCACCCCACCGGAAGCCGTGAGCAAAGGGGAGTTGGGGATTCTGACCACTGCGCCGATGGCCATTTTATTGCTGCTGATGCTGTTGCTTGGGGTGCATATTCCCGCGCCAGTCACTCGCTTACTGACTGATGCGGCGCAGATTGTCCTTAATAATGACAGTCGTGACCCCGCCCAGCAGCCCTTTATATTGCCGTGGCAACAGATATCTCCACCACAAGTGATAACTCCGCCCATTCCATCCGTTGCACAAAACCATACCGTTGTACAACTCACCCCGACTCGTCAGGAGATGTAACGTGACTCACGAAACCCCTATTTCAGCCATTCCGGTTTCAGGGCAACCGCCACATAGCGGTGAAAAACTGGGCGCAGTTTATGTGGCCCGCCTGCGGGAACAATTTCCAGCGGCAATCCTTGATGAAGAGTGGCAAACCCCAGACCAACTGACGATTACCATTAAGCTGAACAGCCTGCCGGATGTGGTTGAACACCTTTATTATCAACAAGGTGGTTGGCTGTCAGTGCTATTCGGTAATGACGAGCGCAGTTTGAATGGCTATTTTGCCATCTACTATGTGCTGTCAATGGAAGGCCGCGAACAATACGGCATTGATACGGGTAAAAAGTATGGCGATAAGTGCTGGGTGATTGTCAAAGCGCTGATTAGCCCCGAACGGCCCGAGTTCCCGTCCGTGACACCACGAGTTCCGGCAGCCGTCTGGGGTGAGCGCGAAGTGCGCGATATGTACGGCCTGCAACCTGTCGGTTTGCCTGATGAACGCCGCTTAGTGCTGCCCGATGATTGGCCGGACGACCTCTATCCACTGCGCAAAGACACCATGGATTACCGCCAGCGCCCAACGCCCACCAGCAACACTGAAACTTATCAGTTTGAAAACGAAGCGGGCAGCAGCAGCCGGGTGGTGCCTATCGGCCCGATGCATATTACCTCCGATGAACCGGGTCACTTTCGGCTGTTCGTCGACGGCGAAGACATTATCGACGCTGATTATCGCCTGTTTTATGTCCACCGCGGCATGGAAAAACTGGCTGAAACGCGCATGGGCTACAACGACGTCACTTTTCTTTCGGATCGCATCTGCGGTATTTGCGGCTTCACCCACAGTGTGGCTTATACCTCGTCAATTGAGAATGCGCTCGGCATTATCGTGCCACCACGGGCGCAGATGATCCGCACCATTTTGCTGGAAGTGGAGCGGCTGCACAGTCATCTGCTCAATATCGGCTTGTCCTGCCACTTTGTCGGCTTTGATACCGGCTTTATGCAATTTTTCCGGGTGCGCGAAAAAGCCATGACCATCGCCGAGATGCTCACCGGCGCACGTAAAACCTATGGTCTGAATCTGATTGGCGGGGTGCGGCGCGATATTCTGAAAGCCGACCGCATTAAAACGCTGCAATTGGTCTCAGAGATGCGCGCTGATATCAGTGAGCTGGTGGATATGCTGATGAGCACCGCCAATATTGAGCAACGCACAGTGGGTGTTGGCTTGCTGGATCGCAAAATCGCTCGTGATTTCAGCCCGGTCGGCCCGATGATCCGTGCCAGTGGCTATGCGCGCGATATGCGCCATGACCACCCTTATGCCAACTACGCCAATGTCCCTAAAGAGCTGTTTAGTCTGGATGGCTGCGACGTGCATTCGCGCCTGCTGGTGCGGGTGCGAGAATTCTTCGACTCGCTGGTGATGATTGAATACGGGTTGAACCATATGCCGGGCGGGCCGCTGCTGGAGGAGAAAGTCCACTATCAACCGTATAAATTTGCGCTCGGTTTTTCAGAGGCCCCGCGTGGTGAAGATGTCCACTGGAGCATGACCGGCGACAATCAAAAGCTGTTCCGCTGGCGCTGCCGTGCCGCCACTTACGCCAATTGGCCGGTGCTGCGCTATATGCTGCGCGGCAACACAGTTTCGGACGCGCCGCTGATTATTGGCAGCCTCGATCCCTGCTACTCCTGCACCGACCGGGTGACATTGGTGGATGTGCGCAAGCAAAAATCCGTCACCGTGCCGTACAAAGAGATCGAACGCTATGGCATTGAGCGCACCCATTCGCCGCTCAAATAGAGGGATGAAGAATGTTTAAACTGTTTAAAACCCTCCTGAAAGTCGGCGATACCACGGTGAAATACCCGTTTAAGCCGCTTGAGGTCAGTCATGGATTCCGTGGCAAGCCGCAATATGATGCTGAGCAGTGTATCGCCTGCGGGGCTTGTACTATGGCCTGCCCCGCCAATGCACTGACCATGGAAACCGATATTATCAAGGGGACTCGCCAATGGCAGCTGTTCTTGGGGCGCTGCATTTTTTGTGGCCGCTGTGAGGAAGTCTGCCCGACTCGCGCCATTGTGTTATCGCAAGAATTTGAGTTGGCCGTGTTCAATAAAGCCGATTTATATCAGCGCGCCAGTTTTACTCTCGCCCATTGCCAGCAGTGCCAGAAACCCTTTGCCCCGAAAAAAGAGGTCGATTACGTCATGGCGCTGCTGATTCACTCCGGAATGAGCGCTGAAGATGTCGAACAACAGCGGCCTCATTTTGAAACCTGCCCGGAGTGCAAACGGAAACAGAATATTGTTAGTCAGCATAATGTGATGCTCAATCAGCACCGCAATGAGGGGATCAACTCATGAGCCAGCCACATTCATTAAAACCGGCCTGGGGGCATCACGTGAGTCAGCCAGTGGCACTTGACTCTTCTATCGCCCAGTTAAAAAGTAAATTACTCAAAGATATCAAACGCTCGGCATATGTGTATCGGGTAGACTGCGGCGGCTGTAATGGCTGTGAAATCGAGATTTTCTCCTCGATTACGCCGGTATTCGACACCGAGCGTTTTGGTATCAAAGTGGTCGCCTCGCCCCGTCACGCCGACATTTTACTGTTTACCGGTGCAGTCACTCGCGCCATGCGGACACCGGCCTTACGGGCTTATGAATCTGCCCCAGATCCTAAAATCTGTGTCTCTTATGGCGCTTGTGGCTGCGGCGGTGGCATCTTCCACGATTTGTATTGTGTCTGGGGTGGCAGCGACACCATCGTGCCGATTGATGTTTATATCCCCGGCTGCCCTCCCACTCCCGCCGCGACTATTTATGGCTTTGCAGTGGCGCTGGGATTACTGGAGCAAAAACTCAAAGCTGAGGATCACCAAGAAGCCGCCGACGAACGCGTGGCACTGATCCACCCAGATGCACCACTCACGCTGCGAGTATTGTTAGAGCGCGAGGCCCGCCGCATGGCCGGTTATCATCAGGGGCGAGAAATTACCGACAGTTTCTTATCACTGCTGGTCAATCAACCGCTGCAAGGGCTGGAACAGCGCTGCCAGTATTATCTCCGCCAGCAAGATGATCCGCGCCTAAGTGAGATATTTGCCAGCCTGCAACAGATAACCCTGCTGCAACTGGCGGGAGGACGTATTGATGACCGCTAAAGTCATTTTTTATGTGCTGAACCAGAAGTTCCTCGACAGTGATGAGGACATGCCCGAGCAAGCGCAGCAAGTGATGTATTACTCGCTGGCTATTGGCCACCATGTCGGTGTCATTGATTGCTTAAAAGCCATTATGGAATGCCCGCTAAATGAGTATGAACAGTGGTTCAGTCAGTTGCCCGAAGGTGAAGCTCGCCGCAAAATGGCTGGTTTGCTGAAATTTGGTGAAATCACCATCGATAGCACACATACCCAATTACTGGCCCAAGCCTTTGCGCCACTGGCTGAAGACTCTGCTTCGCTGCATCCGCAATGGAGCCAACAACTGCTGCAAACCCTGTACGATATTGAGCAGGAACCGGCCATTTACTTAATGGTGAAACGCCGCCCATGAATCATCAACATCCCATCACAAATTTAGTGTTAACCGTCGGCAATAGCATGATGGGAGATGACGGGGCCGGCCCGCTGCTAGCCGAGCGCATGACCCAGCAACCCTTAGCTGACTGGCAAGTTATCGACGGCGGCTCAGCACCGGAAAATGTGGTGCATCGTGTCCGTGCTTTGCAACCCAAGCGCCTGATTATCGTTGATGCCGCCGATATGGAACTGCCGCCGGGTGAGATTCGTATTATTGACCCGGAGCGAATTGCCGAGATGTTCATCATGAGCACGCATAATTTACCGCTCAATTTTCTGATTGATCAACTCAAGGAAGATATCAGCGAAGTTATCTTCGTCGGTATCCAGCCCACCCTGGTGGCGTTCTACTTCCCGATGACCGACATTGTCAAACAGGCTGTCGAGATTGTGTACCAGCAATTGCCCCATTGGCAGGGTGACGGCGGGTTTAGTCACCTGTAATTGAGTGACGGTGTGATGTCGTCAAATTTGCCGACGTCACATCTGCCGACAGTTTTTAATCCGTTGTCCTCCCTCAACAAAAACCAATAAATCCTTTTAAAACAATTAGATTGATTAACTCCCACCCAATATCTTCAACTTGGCATAAACCATGCAATATGTATGGTAATGAGCCAGATTGACTGATCAAAACGTGAATCTGCCAGAACCACTCAATTTATGCCCAATAGCTTTCAAGTTGCAGGAAGGCGGCAAGGGAGTGAATCCCGATGAGCTGACTCAAGTCAGTGATTCGGGTGATTAAGCGTAGCCAACACATCTGTAACTTGAAAGATGAAGGGGAAGGAGAGAAAGCAATGAACCGGTTCATCATCGCCGATCCAAAAAAGTGTATTGGCTGCCGCACCTGTGAGGTTGCCTGCGTGCTGGCACACAATGGCGGCAAACTGGACACCCTGACCAAAGCCAATTTCGCCCCCCGGTTGAAAGTGGTCAAAGGAATGAATGTCAGTACCACCATTATGTGCCGCCACTGTGAAGATGCACCTTGTGCCAATGTTTGTCCGAACGGCGCGATTGTGCGGGCAGCAGACAGCATTCAGGTGTTGCAAGAAAAATGCATTGGCTGCAAAACCTGCGTCGTTGCTTGCCCTTACGGTGCCATGAATGTGGTGACCAAACAGGTCGAAGTGATGTTCAACGGCCTCTCGCAGGGCTTTTGCCTGAAAGCTGAAGCTCAAAAGTGTGATTTATGTGAAGGTCGCGCCGCCGGCCCAGCCTGTATCTCAGTGTGTCCCACTCAGGCGCTACACCTGATTGGCCGTGACACTCTGCAAGCCATGCTACGCAAGAAACAGATGCGTGCTGCATTGGATGAAGCCAACGAGATGAACTTTTAGTCAGCCTAAAAGCCAAGGAGATGAAAAAATGCACAAGGCACTCACTGTCTGCCCTTATTGCGGCTCCGGCTGCAAAATAAATTTACTGGTCGAAAACGGCAAAGTTGTCGGCGCGGAAGGGGCAAATGGCGTCACCAACCAAGGCGAACTTTGCCTGAAAGGCTATTATGGTTGGGATTTTCTCAATGATACTAAGCTACTGACGCCGCGCTTAAAACAACCGATGATTCGTCGTCAAAAAGGCGGCAAGCTGGAAGCCGTTTCCTGGGATGAAGCTATCGAGTTCGCCAGCAGTAAATTGCGCGCGATTAAAGAAAAATATGGCCCAGAAGCCATTATGCACACCGGTTCTTCCCGCGGGCCGGGCAATGAAACCAACTATGTGATGCAAAAATTTGCCCGCGCCGTCACTGGCAGCAACAACATTGACTGCTGTGCTCGCGTGTGTCACGGCCCATCAGTGGCGGGTCTGCAAGTCACGCTGGGTAACGGCGCGATGAGTAATTCCATCTGCGAGATTGAAGATACCAAATGCATTTTAGTGTTTGGCTATAACGCCGCGGATTCTCACCCTATCGTGGCCCGCCGCATTCTCAAAGCCAAAGAAAAAGGCGCTAAAGTCATTGTTTGCGATCCTCGCCATATTGAAACCGCGCGTATTGCCGACCTGTGGCTGCCATTGAAAAACGGCTCCAATATGGCGCTGGTAAATGCATTCGCCAATGTGCTGATAACTGAAGAACTATATGATAAAGACTATGTTTCGCGTTATACCGAAGGTTTTGATGAATATCGCGAAATTGTCGCCAAATACACGCCGGAATATGTCGAAAGCATCACTGGCTTGCCAGCACAAAGCATCCGCGCAGCAATGCGCATCTATGCAGCCGCGCCCTCTGCCACCATTTTGTGGGGCATGGGAGTCACCCAATGGGGTCAGGGCGTCGATGTTGTTAAGGGATTATCTGGATTGGCATTACTGACGGGCAACTTAGGCCGTCCGAATGTAGGTGTTGGCCCAGTGCGTGGGCAAAATAACGTGCAAGGTGCCTGCGATATGGGTGCATTGCCCAATATGTACCCCGGTTATCAAGCCGTTACTGACCCAGCGACACTGGAAAAATTTGCCAAAGCCTGGGGAGTTCCTTCGCTTTCCAACAAAATTGGTTACTCGCTGACCGATGTTCCGCACAAGGTTAAAGAAGGAAAAATCAAAGCCAACTATGTGATGGGTGAAGATCCGCTGCAAACTGAACCCGACCTTTCGATGATGCGCGAAGCCTTCAGCGAATTGGAATTACTGATTGTGCAGGACATCTTTATGACGAAAACGGCCGCCGAAGCGGACGTCATTTTCCCTGCAACATCGTGGGGTGAACATGAAGGCGTTTATTCTGCCGCCGACCGTGGTTTCCAACGCTTTGAAAAAGCAGTAGAACCCCAAGGTGACGTCAAACCGGATTGGGAAATTATCAGCCTAATGGCTACGGCCCTCGGCTATCCGATGAAATACAACAATACGAAAGAGATTTGGGACGAACTGCGCGAGCTATGCCCACTGTATTACGGCGCAACTTACGAAAAAATGGCTGGTTTAGGCTATATTCCATGGCCTTGTACCACTGAAGACAGCCCCGGTACGCCGTGGTTATATGCCGGTAATAAATTCGACCGCCCTGGCGGTAAAGGATTGTTATTTGCCAGTGAATGGCGTGCGCCAATGGAACTGGTAGATGAGAACTATCCGCTGGTGCTGTGTACCGTACGTGAGGTCGGCCACTACTCCTGCCGCTCAATGACCGGTAATTGCTCTGCATTACAGACACTGGCCGACGAACCGGGTTATGTGCAAATCAGCCCGCAGGATGCTGATAAAATGCACTTGCAAGACCAACAGTTAGTGTGGGTTGAATCGCGGCGCGGTAAGGTTATTACTCGTGTATCAGTCAGTGAACGTATCAATGTTGGTGCGGTATATATGACTTATCAGTGGTGGATTGGTGCTTGTAATGAACTGACACTGGACCATCTGGACCCGATATCCAAGACGCCGGAATATAAGTATTGTGCGGTGAAACTGGAGGCCATTGCGGATCAAACTTGGGCGGAAAACTACGTGCAGCAAGAGTATAGCCAGTTGAAGGCGCGGTTACGTCGAGAAGCCGAAGTAAATTAATAGACTAACGGCTACTGCGCTTTGCCATTCTGGGTTTACGCAGTGCTCGCCACCGTCATGTACTGACTCGACAGCTAATGCTCTAAGAATAAAGCGCAGTGGGCCAAGGGTTGACCACGCCTAGGGGCACTTCGGCGGCTTACGCCGCTGACGACCCCAACGGCGTGTTTCCCCTTGGTTCAACTCTGCTGCTTACGCAAATAGAATATAAACCAGAACAAAGAAAATAATTATATAAGCTACTCCATTCCATCTTCATCTTCGATGCTTTTTACTGATATTCCTAGCCGCTGCATGCGGGATAACAACGTAGTGCGTTTTAGCCCCAGTTTAATTGCTGCACCTTTCGGCCCGGCAACCACGCCATTGGTTTCCCGTAATACCCGAATAATCCGCGCACGTTCGGATTCTGAAAATTCCGGCTCTTCGCTCTCAGGTAATAAAGCTTTGTGAATAACCTTTTCAGACACCGGTTTGGCAACTTCTAATGGCGATAAATGATATTCCAGTTCTTGTAACTGCAAATTTAACGTGGTACCACGGCTGAGGATCACCGCCCGCTCAATCACATTTTCCAGTTCACGAATATTACCCGGCCAAGGTAACCGACTGAGCAAACGCAATGTCTCACCCGGAATGGTATCAATAGTGCGGTTCATACGTTTAGCTATTTTCTGAGTAAAGAATTTCACCAGTAAAGGAATATCTTCTGGGCGTTCACGCAAAGGTGGAATCACAATTGGGAAGACATTAAGCCGATAATAGAGGTCACTGCGGTATTCCCGATTCACCATCATCGCTTTTAAATCGCGGTTGGTTGCGGCAATGAGCCGCACATCAACCGGAATAATTTTACTGCCCCCCAATCGCTCTATTTCGCGCTCTTGTAGTACCCGCAGGAGTTTCGGTTGTAGTTCAAGAGGAATATCACCGACCTCATCGAGAAATAACGTACCGCCATCCGCCATTTCAAATCGGCCAATACGCTGTGATGACGCACCGGTATAAGCTCCTTTTTCATGACCAAATAAGTCACTCTCCATTAATCCGGAGGGGATGGCCGCACAGTTCATTTTCACCATGCGTTTATTCTTACGGGTGCTCAAATTATGGATAGCGCGAGCAATTAACTCTTTACCGGTACCCGTTTCACCTAGAATCAATACGGTACAATCACTGGAGGCCACCATTTCAACCTGCTCCAGCACTGCTTGAATAGCGGCGCTTTGGCCGATGATTTCACCAAACTCTTCATTATGAATAATCTGGTCAGTCAAATAGAGGTTTTCATTTACCAGTGAATCTTTCAAACGCGTAATTTCGTTGTAAGCCAGGGCATTATCGACTGCGATAGCAATTCGCGCGGCTATTTGTCGCAGCAATTTGAGGTTACTGTCAGTGAAAATATCACTCTGACATTGTGCGAGTTTTAATACGCCCAACATCTTATGACCGAAAAATAGAGGTAACAGACAAACTGCCTGTAAACCAGTGTCCAGCATATTTGCCAGTTGCTTATCATCCGGAGCCAAGAGAGCAATATCCGCCAGATTGACCAGTAATAATTCCCGACTGTGTAAAACCTGCCCGGCTAATGTACCTGTTATATCTACCCAGGATTGCTGATGCTGCACCGCTTTACCGGACTGATAGCGGGTAGAAAAAACATTCAATTTATTTTTGTCATGGTGGGTGCCACAGATTGCTAAACTGATGTAGTCAATATTGAAAAAGCGATGTATCTCTTTCGAGACTTCTGCCGCTAATACATCCAACTCCAGTTTAGAAATAACTGTATTGGTAACATCAACTAATATCCGGAAATGATCCCGTTCAAAGCGTAACCGTTCGCGTTCAGAAAATGCCCGGTTTATCTCCGTAATATTGTCCACCGCAATGGCCACTACCTCAGCCAATAGTTCCAGAAAGGTAATAGCTTGTTCATCAAACTGGCTGTTATCAGTTTTAATAAACTCAACACATCCCGAGCAGTGGTTATCGTGGCCCAAAGGAAAGTGGCAGCCAGAATGTAATTCCTGATACGGCGCTAAATCACAAACAGCAGAAAACTCCCTTTGCATACGGTGATGGTCAGTTTGCAAAGGCGTCTGTTGCTGCCATGCCAGCCCACCGGGGCCTTCAGCAAATAAAATATTTTGCGACGCCACAATGGTGTGAGATACATCATCATGGGTATAGAGGGTCATTTGGTTATACAAGGGGTTAAGTAGTAATAAATTGACTCGCTGGAAACGAATGACAGAAAAAGAGAGTTTCCTGAGTTCATTAACTAAATCGGTTATATCCCGCAGTAATAATAACTTTTTCGATACTGTGAACAATGTGTCTTGCCAGACTTGAGCCAATGTAGGACGGGGTAATTTTTTTGCGCTATCCATATATACCCAAAGTAATTAAGCCCAAAAAATGGATGATAACTACTTTAAGGTATTGAAATGAACAAATATATATTAACCCGCAATAAGCTTGATCTGGATTAATAAACTATTTTACCACATTCGTCTATAACAATTTATTATTGAAATCACGTCTCATTTACATTAAAAAACCCAATAAAACATAATATTACATTCAAACATGTTCTTGTAATTAATATCCATCACTGGCACACCGATGTATAATTTATTATATAACGACATGAGTAATATTCGCTAAAAAACACTAATAATAATACTTCATCTGACTCATCACCCAATTTCGAATCATACACCTATTTCATGGTATGAAAAATGCATGAAATTCCTGCCATTAAAATAATATTTATTTTTATCTTACCCTTATCTTAACAATAAAATAAGTAACAAGGAGCTATCAATGAGTATTGAAAATCCCTTTGATCTACGACTTCCGGTTGATATGGCAAAGCTTGCAGAGCAAGTGGGTATATATAAAGCCACTAAGAATCCAGCCACAACCTTTTATTTAGCCATAACAGCAGGTGTTTTTATCTCCATTGCTTTTGTCTTCTACATTACTGCCACCACCGGCAGCGCAGGTGTAGCATACGGGTTGGCAAAATTAGTCGGTGGTTTATGTTTCTCCCTCGGCCTGATTCTGGTGATTATTTGTGGTGCTGATTTATTCACCTCTACGGTATTGATTGTAGTCGCCAAAGCCAGTGGCAAGATAAATTGGTGGCAATTAATAGCCAATTGGATCAATGTCTATTTTGGTAATTTGATTGGCGCACTGTTTTTTGTTGCTCTGATTTGGTTTGCTGGTCAGCATACCGTGGCGAATGGTTTATGGGGCCTAAATGTGCTGCAAACAGCCGACCATAAAATGCACCATACCTTTGTAGAAGCGGTGTGTTTGGGGATATTAGCTAATTTGATGGTTTGCCTGGCGGTGTGGATGAGTTATTCAGGCCACACTTTGACAGACAAAATCGTGGTGATGTTACTGCCCATTGGTATGTTTGTTGCCAGTGGCTTTGAACACAGTATTGCTAATATGTTTTTGATCCCATTAGCTATTGTGATTCGTGATTTTGCATCACCCGAATTCTGGCATTCGATTAATGCGGCACCAGACCAATTCCCTTCTCTCACAATGTCTAATTTTATTATTGATAATCTTATTCCGGTCACTATTGGCAACATTATTGGTGGCGGATTATTAGTCGGCTTGACCTACTGGATTATTTATCTGCGTAATCCGGCCCACTAAGCCCTAGAGCGCCAGATATCATGGTGTCTTTCGACAAATTTGACGAAAAAATGACCATAAAAAGCCAGCCGAGTTTGACTCTGGCTGGCTTTTTTACTGTTAATGGCCGATTATTTCTTCTTAGCGTATTTCAGTGAGTCCAGTGCTACTGCAAAGATAATGATCGCGCCCTTAATAATGTACTGCCAATATGGGTTCACACCAATATAAGTCAGCCCGTAGTTAATCACGGTAAATATGATTACCCCGGTCACAACACCAATAACCGTGCCGACACCACCGCTGAATGATACCCCGCCCACCACGCAAGCGGCGATCGCATCTAACTCATACATGAAGCCCAGATTATTCGTCGCACTACCAATACGGCCTGCTTCCAACATCCCGCCGAATGCATAGAACACACCAGACAGCGCATAAATCATGATTAAGTTTAATGGCACATTCACACCAGAAACTTTTGCTGCTTCTGGGTTACCGCCGATGGCGAAAATGTTTTTACCAAAGCGCGTTTTATTCCACAGCACCCAAACAAAACCGATAGCAATCAAAGCATAAAAGGTAATGTAAGAGAGTTTAAAATCACCAAATCGTAAGAACCCTTGTGCAAAGGTTGAGAATGCAGGGTCAAAACCGGCAATGGGTGATGCACCCACGAAGTCGTAATACAGGGAGTTAATCCCGTAAACAATAATCATGGTGCCCAGTGTGGTAATAAATGGTGTCACATTCAGGTAAGCAATGATAATACCGTTGACCAAACCAATAATCGCACCAATCAAGCACACGGTTAAAATAACGATCGGAATAGGCACAGTCTGCAAATCTGGGAAAACTTTATTAACGTTATCCATGGCTTGCAGCATTGTTGCCGCCACCACCGCCGCTAACCCTACCTGACGGCCGGCTGATAAATCGGTCCCTTGGGTGACAATCAGCCCCGCAACACCCAATGCGATAATAATGCGCACAGAAGATTGGGTCAGAATATTACTTAAGTTCATCAGGCTTAAAAATGTCGGGTCCTTGACAATAATTATTGCCAGCAATACGAATAATACGACGTAAATCCCGCTCTCTTTAAGGTAAGTGAGCATGCTTTTCTTATTTAACGCATTCATAATAAGAACCTTCGACTAGATTAGAGATGCAAGGATGCAAGACGTAATATTTCATTTTGCGTGGTTTGTTTTGTTTCAACAATTCCCGCAACCTGACCATTACTCATTACCAAAATTCTGTCAGTAATTCCTAATAGCTCAGGCATTTCAGAGGAAATAATAATAATTCCTTTGTCTTTCTTCGCTAGTTCAGTCATTAACTGGTAGATTTCAAACTTAGCACCGACGTCAATCCCCCGAGTCGGTTCATCCAACATTAATATTTCTGGCTGAGTCAGTAACCAACGGCCAATAATAACTTTCTGCTGATTCCCACCCGATAAAGAACCAATACTGGTGCGATGACCCGGCGTTTTTACTCGCATAGCGTCGATAACCCATTGGGTATCACTCTTCATGCGGTTATTATCCAACAGCCCAAATTTATTTTTATAGTTACGAATATTAGATATCAGGGAATTAAAACCAACATCGAGATAAGCATAGATCCCGGTTGAACGGCGCTCTTCCGTCACTAAGGCGAAACCGTGATTAATGGCTTCATTGGCACTGTGGTTATTAATACTCTTACCGTGCAACTTAATAGTCCCTGCAACTTTTTCGCGGATACCAAATAAAGTTTCAACAATATCTGTACGCTTTGCCCCCACCAACCCGGCAATTCCCAGAATCTCACCTTTATGTAGATCAAAGGAGATATCACGGATTGAAGGCTGGCGCAGTGAGGTCAGATTTTTGACTTCCAGAATGACTTCACCGGGCTTATTTAGGCGATCAGGGAAACGCTGGCTCAGTGAACGCCCGACCATCATTGAGATTATCTGATCCATGGTCAGCCCTTCCAGGGGCTGGGTTGCAATCCACTGACCATCGCGCAAAATGGTGATTTCGTCGCACAGCTGGAATATTTCCTCCATTTTATGGGAGATATAAACAATTCCGCAGCCGCGATCTTTTAATTTGCGGATAATCGTAAATAGATGATTAACTTCTTTCTCAGTTAATGAAGAAGTGGGTTCATCCATAATGACGATTTTGGCATTATAAGAGAAAGCTTTAGCAATTTCGATCATTTGCATTTGGGATACCGACAAAGTGGCAACTTTATCGCGTGGATCAATATCAATATCCAATTCATCGAAGATTGCTTTGGTATCTTTGTACATTTTATCTTGATCGACAAAGAAACCCTTAGTTGGATAACGCCCCAACCACATGTTATCCATTACAGTGCGTTGTAATACCAGGTTTAACTCCTGATGCACCATAGAGACACCATGTTCTAATGCTTCTTTAGAACTCTTAAATTCTATTTCTTGCCCCTGAAAGATAATGCTTCCGGAGTCTTTTTTATAGATACCAAACAGACATTTTAATAGCGTTGACTTACCTGCACCATTTTCTCCCATTAAGGCATGGATCGAATTTGGTCGCACTTTAAGATTTACGTTATCTAACGCCTTTACGCCCGGAAATGATTTATTAATATTACTCATTTCCAGCAACCACTCGCGAGGTTGTGCTGTATTAATATCGGCCATAGTTGTACCTGGCTAAGAATCGCCACTGACCTCCTGGATATATACAGCACCAGTCATTCAGCGCAAATTCAAAATAAGGATCAATGCAAAAAACCTTCCGCCCCGGTGCTGGTCACCCAATAACGGGGCCAGAAGGTTAATAATAACGTCTTTACTCATAGCGGTTAGAGCTGCTGTAGGTACATCCCATCACTGCTACTGACTATTATTTAGTGAATTCAGCCAGGTTATCTTTATCAACACCTACATATGGAATTCGTACGATTTTGTTTTCGATTTTCCAGTTAGTGCCTTCGGCAGCGGGTTTACCATCGGCCAAGTTTTTAGCCAGATCGAAGGTCGCTTTAGCCTGATTGTTGGCATCGTTCAGAACAGTACCGGCCATTTGACCTGATTTCACCAGAGCTAATGCTTCTGGTAAGGCATCAACACCAAAGACTGGAATACTGGTTTTGTTATGCGCTTTCAATGCTTCCACTGCGCCCATTGCCATCGCATCGTTATTAGCGATAACCACTTCAATTTTGTTAGCGTTAGGGCCAGATAACCAGGCATCCATCTTATCTTTAGCCTGTGCGGTATCCCACATTGCGGTATCTAACTGCAATTGTTGGGTCGGGATGCCTTTCTCATTAAGGGTTTTGATAACATAGGTGGTACGAGCTTCTGCATCTGGGTGACCCGGCTCGCCTTTCAACAGCACAAATTGAATTTTACCGTCTTTGTTCAGATCCCAATTTGGATTGGCTTTCCAATGTTTGGCGATCAATTCACCCTGGATAACACCAGATTCTTTGGAGTCAGTCCCTACATAATAAGCTTTGTCATAGCTATCAAGCGCTTTGCGTGAAGGTTCTTTGTTATAAAACACGATTGGAACATCGTTTGCGCGGGCTTTATCAATAACCACTGGTGCAGCCGCTGGGTCGACCAGGTTGATTGCCAACGCCTTTACGCCTTTCGCCAGCAACACGTCGATTTGATCGTTTTGCTTGGATTGGTCATTCTGAGAGTCATTCATCAGTAAGGTAACGTCAGGAGATGCTTTGGCATCTTTCTCGATAGCTTTACGGACCACGGACATAAAGTTGTCATCATATTTATAAATAGTGACACCAATACGGGTATCAGCTTGAGCCGCCGCGCCGAACATCATGCTGGCAACCAGAGTCGCTAATGTGAAAACCTTCTTATTCATTTGTATCTCCGGGTTTATGTAGGGTAGTACAGGGTGATAACACCATCGCCTTAACGTGAGTAAAGACCCATCGTTCAAAGCAGCTGACACTCATATCTTTCGTCCTTGAGCACACTCCACTCCGAAAAGCTGCCTGAGTTGTCAAAAACCATGTCATTTACAAACTCGTCGTTTGCGGAACTCGCGTTTGTAAATCGCTCTTCTAAAACCCGCTACCGTGTGTTTTTTTATCCGGTAACTGATGACATATTGATACATTCAGGTAGAAAACAACTAGAGCATAGACGGGCCGTTGTTAAGAATCTGTGAATTTTCTCACAGATTGAAAACGGTTACACAAGAATAAATACCGAACTAGTGAGCGACACCACAAATTGCGACAGAATGCCGGGGCACCAATGTAGGATTAAAACAATAAGCCACATGAGGGTCTGTCGCACGGCTGGCACCTTCAAGCGCCAGCTCTGTGGCTAAAGTTGCCATAGAAACAATAGGATAGCGGACTGTGGTTAATTTAGGGCTGGTATAGCGCGCGATCGGGATATCATCAAAGCCCACCAGCGAAAACTGCTCAGGCACACTGATACCGTTTTCTTTTAGTACTGCCAGTGCTCCAGCAGCCATTGAGTCGTTATAAGCAAACACCGCACTGAGTTGTAAATTGCGCCCCAGCAGGTCAATCATAGCCCGCTCTCCTCCGGCCAAGTCGGGGGTGCCATAGGCGCGCCAAGTATCAGGTACAGTGATACCGGCCCCCTCAAGTGCATTGAGGTAACCCGTCTGACGCTGCATTGCATCATCTATAGGGTGATTGGAACCGAGGAAACCAATGCGCTGATGGCCTTGTTTCAGCAGCAGACGACACGCCATTTGCGCACCGCTAACATTATCTAATCCAACGCAGCGATGTTCAAATCCGGGAATGATTCGATTAATCAAAACCATGCCGGGGACTTGGTCCAAAAAGGTAATTAATTCACTATCACTCAATGCCTTAGCGTGAACCACCAAAGCATTACATCGCTGGCGCAGTAACACCTCAATAGCGTGCCGTTCCTTATCTGCCTGATGATAACTATTGCCAATTAAGAGATATTTTTGATGTCGCTGTGCAACAGTGTCTACCGCTTTCACCAATGCACCAAAAAAGGGATCTGATACATCCATCACCACCACACCGACCGTATCACTGCTTTGAGTTGCCAGCGCTTGCGCATTGGCATTAGGCCGGTAACCCAGCTCTGACACCGCTTTCAGCACGGCAGCCCGAGTTTCTGGCCGAATAGAGGCGCTATTATTAAGCACTCTTGATACTGTGGCCAGCGAAACGCCGGCCCGTGAGGCCACATCGCGAATAGTAATACTGTTTCCAACTGAATGCAGAGCGACCATGGCCTTATCCTGTGAGTCTTATTTTATCAATAAGTCGCCATGCATATGTTGAGCACAACCTGTCATGGCAGGTGGTCTATCCTACCCAGTTTATTGAGATTGCCACGTGAAATACGTCACAAGAAAGAAAACGTTTACATACAATTTTGCAACTGCTCAATCATTATCCTGTTTTAGACGCATTCAAGATTTGGTGTTACGCGGCTGTAAAGATTGACCACAAGCATAGGCGGTCAATTTACGCCAGAGCCATTCGACTGGCCCTTGGGCGAAATAGTGCAGCCATAACAAGGAGAAGAGGATATTACATAACCAGACCAATGGAACAACAGCTAACAATTGTAGGCGATCTAACTGTTGATAGAGGCCGAAGTGATAGAAAATCAGAGTGCATATCAATGTCTGCAATAAATAATTGCTCAGTGCCATACGGCCAACCTGTGCCAGCCAATGGCTGACTCGCCAACCCACTAATGTCGGCCAGAAACCATAAAGCAAGGCCAGATAACCTACCGCCTGTAAGGGTGCGCCAAGCTCACGCGGCACTTGTAGCAAAAAACCGGCCCAACGGAAATCCCATCCGACCATCCATTGCAGTGCCACACCCGGTATTTGGATAACTAATGAAAGCGGTATCAAACAGGCAGCCAACAACCGGTAATGACGTAAACTGAATTCCCCACGTAGCCAACCGCAACGCATTAGCCCGGCCCCCAATAGCATTGAGCCTGCCAGTTCCCAGCCATATTGCGCGCCGATAGCAATCAAATTGGATGACAACAGATCCAGCCGGTTTTTCCAAGCCTCCGCCCCACCCTGTAATTTCCAGAATTGTTCATATTGCAAATCTGCTGGCCCTGGTAGCCAGAAGCGGCCCGGCTCCCCGCTGGTGACAAAACTCAGCAGCAATAATACCGCCACCCCCAGCAAATAAAGTACCGCCCCGGTACGCAATAAACTGGCCGCATCTTTGGCATCGCGAATCATTCGCCAGCACACCAGGCCGATCAAACCATAGGCTAAGAGAATATCGCCATCCCAGAAGAAAATGCCGTGAATCAATCCTAATAACAATAGGAGAGAAAGCCGCGCCCGTATCCAACCTTTACCGCGCTTAAGCAGCAGCTCAAGGCCCGCACCAAATAAAATGGCAAAAATAGAGAGGAACTTTGCTTGCGCGATAATATCCAGAATGGCCCATGTCCAGCTATCAGACACAGAGGGAAGACCAAGATAAGCAGGATTAAGATAAGCAGCCTTGGGAAGGCCAAAAGCACTAATATTGAGCAGAAGAATGCCAAGAATGGCCAGACCTCGCGCGCTGTCTAACGTTGCGATGCGTTGACGCATACCCGACATCCTGTATAGGGGCACCCAATGATGCCCTCTTTGGCAAAAAGGCTAATTAGCCGTGGTGATATTAGCTATTATGACGAACAGCACGCAGGAATTCCTGGCGAGTATTCTGACTGGATTTGAACAACCCACCCAATGACGTGGTGGTGGTGGCACTGGTCGCATCGCGAATACCACGCGCTTTCACGCAATAATGCACCGCATCGATAGAAACAGCGACATTATTTGTCCCTAATAAGGTCTGTAACGCCAACAAAATTTGCTGCGTTAGCCGCTCTTGCACTTGTGGCCGCTGGGCAAAAAACTGCACGATACGGTTGATTTTAGACAAGCCAATTACACTGTCTTTCGGAATATAGGCCACTATTGCTTTACCATCGATAGTCACAAAATGATGTTCACAAGTACTGGTCAGGGTGATATCACGCACCGTCACCATCTCATCAACCTTCATTTTATTTTCGATCAGTGTGATTTTTGGGAAATTCTCGTAATCCAGTCCAGAGAAAATCTCATCAACATACATCTTGGCAATACGTCTTGGCGTATCGGCCAGGCTATCGTCAGACAAATCAAGATTCAGCAATTGCATAACTTGCGCCATATGTTCCTGAATCCGGGCCTTGCGCGTTTCGGCATCTAATTCTTGTTTGCGCAATGGGGTTTCAAGACCACGGGCCAGCAGTGCTTCATGAACCAGCTCAGCTTCTTTACTCAGCGATGACATTCTTTTCTCCAACAGGCATATACATCTGAGCGAGATAAACATGATGTAGATCACGTTCAGATTTTGCTCCCCACTTTAGTTGAGAGCAAAATGATTATCCAGTGATTGTTCTTGATATCCGATGATTGTTATTCATCTGCCGCGGTTCTTTTTATCATGATGAAAGAGTTGCATCTGGTTCGACAACAGCTTCCCGCGCACGGGCTGGCGTTTTAATCACCAAAGCCCCGGCAATAATCAATGCCACTATTGCTACATATAACGCTGGCTCCAACCGGTGGGTCAATGCGGTAGAAATCGCGGATAATATGGGGCCAACCAACTGCCCGATAGCATAACCAGTGGTCAATAAACCGGCCATATACCGAGTGTGTTCCGGTGCCAATTCGCGACCATGTTGCAAAGAAAGTTGGACGACACTCAAAAACCCCCCGCCGGTTAATAATGCACCTAATGCCAGCCCGCTCACGCCCGGTACCCATTCTGCACACAGCACTCCTAAGGCCTGAACCCACAGTGTTAATGCCAGCCGTGTTTGTGATGTCAAACAATGGCGCGTCAGAATACCGAGGGTAATACCTATCACAGCGGCACCACCGAAAACAGGCCAGACAAACTGGGCAAATAGGCTATCAGGGAAGCGGGCGGTTGCCATCTGCGATAAAAATGTTGCCGGTAAAATATAGCCAAACCCTGCCAGACTGTAACTCCACACCAATCGTTTCAGTGCTGGCGTTAAAGTCAGTGGCACAGCCGCAATATGAGGGCGATGCAATTCCCCACTGCGCGGTAAATTAATACTAATTGCAGCAATAATAATCAACGCCAATACACCATACACCAACCAGGCCTCTCCCGCCGATAAGCCATAGCTATGGATCAGCACGGCCAACATACCACTGATGAATATGCCAGCCCCCGGCCCCGCAAAAACAGCCGCACTCAGCGCGGGGCGGCCAAAATGTGCCAAGCGTTCATTGGTCCAGGCGGCAACCAACACCATCGACCAACCACTGGCCCAACCAATAGCAAAACGTACCACGCCATGCCACCACGGCCCGTCAACAACAGCGGATAGCAGTGTCAACGCCGCTGCACCCCATATCCCTAGCCATAAACGGCGCTCAACATGGCGGCTGGCCCGCATGGCATCAAAAGCGCCAAATAAATATCCCAGATAATTAAATGCCGCAACCAGCCCTGCCCCGGTCAGGGTGAATTGATGCTCCGCTATCATCAATGGCACTTGGGGAGTGAAAGCAAAACGCCCTATCCCCATCGCCACCACTAATGCCAGAAAGCCACTCAATGCAATTCTTAATGCCATCTGCCCCGCCTATCTATTTCTGCCAACTCATTACGCAGGCTGTCTGTTAAAAGAAAGTTGCGAATATCATGCCTGAGCATTAGAATCACAAAAAATGAATAATACTCACTAAGTTCATCACGGAAAGAGAATGCTTATGGATCTGACCCAACTGCGCATGTTTTGTTGTGTCGCGGAAACGGGCTCCGTTGCCCGAGCAGCGGAGCAGATGCACCGCGTCCCCTCAAATTTGACGACACGCCTGCGCCAGCTTGAAATAGAGTTGGGTGCAGACCTGTTTATCCGTGAAAAGCAGCGCCTGCGCCTCTCGCCTATGGGTCACAATTTTCTTTGCTATGCCAACCGAATTCTGGCGCTGAGCGAAGAGGCCATGAGCATTACTCATGCGGGTGAACCTGCCGGTAATTTCCCACTCGGTTCAATGGAAAGTACTGCGGCCACTCGCCTGCCCAATCTGCTCGCGGCTTATCATCAGCGCTATCCCAAGGTCTCTTTATCATTGACCACCGGGACTTCCGGCGAAATCATTGAGCAAGTCCGGGCCGGAACACTGGCGACCGCATTGGTCGATGGCCCTGTGCAGCATGATGAACTGCACGGCTGCCGCTCTTTCGAGGAGCAGTTGGTGATCATTTCCTGTCTGGATCACCGACCGATTCTGCAAGCTCGTGATGCCGTGGATGAAACTTTGTTTGCCTTTCGTCCCAGCTGTTCATATCGGCTACGGCTGGAAAGTTGGTTCCGTCAGGCGGGCTGTTTACCCGGACATATCATGGAGATCCAGTCCTACCACGCCATGCTAGCTTGTGTGGCTAGCGGAGCGGGGTTAGCGCTGATACCGCATTCAGTATTGGCTCTGCTACCCGGCCATGAGCGGGTACAAGTCCATCACCTGCCACCCGATATTGCCGAGACTGCAACCTGGCTTATTTGGCGTAAAGATGCCTTTAGCCCCAATGTTCGCGCCCTCAAAGAGTTAATCATGGAACAGATTGAAACTCAGTAATTGAGCGGGCAGAACCACTTTTCCCAGTCATAATTTATACAAGTATCGTCTGCTGTTATCGGGAACGATTACATGAAACATATATGATACATAAAGAATATATTTATATAACACTCATTACACAGAAGCTATAGGAGCAACACCATGGAGATGATTAAAACCCGCGCCGCCGTCGCATGGGGGCCAAACCAGCCGCTATCCGTTGAAGAAGTCGATTTAATGCCACCACAAAAAGGCGAAGTCCTGGTGCGGATCGTCGCCAGTGGGGTTTGCCACACTGACGCCTATACCTTATCGGGCAAAGATCCTGAAGGTGTATTCCCAGCGATTCTGGGTCACGAAGGTGGTGGTATTGTAGAAGCAATTGGCGAAGGCGTGACCAGTGTTGCGGTGGGTGATCATGTGATCCCGCTGTACACACCTGAATGTGGTGAATGTAAATTCTGTCGCTCTGGTAAGACCAACCTATGCCAGGCAATCCGCAGCACACAAGGCAAAGGGCTAATGCCTGATGGCACCACACGTTTTTCTAAGAATGGCCAGCCAATTTTCCATTACATGGGCACCTCAACTTTCTCCGAACTGACAGTGGTACCAGAAATATCACTAGCAAAAATCAATAAAGAAGCGCCATTAGAAGAAGTTTGCTTGCTCGGTTGTGGCGTCACCACTGGCATGGGGGCAGTTATCAATACTGCCAAAGTAAAACCGGGTGACACTGTAGCTATCTTCGGGCTGGGTGGTATTGGCTTGTCTGCGGTCATTGGCGCACAGATGGCCGGTGCCAGTCGCATTATCGGTATCGATCTCAATACCAGTAAATTCGAGCTGGCCCGCAAACTGGGTGCGACGGACCTGATTAACCCGAAAGATTATGATAAACCTATTCAGGATGTGATTGTCGAGTTGACCGATGGCGGCGTAGATTTCTCATTCGAATGTATTGGTAACGTCAATATCATGCGTTCAGCTTTAGAGTGCTGCCATAAAGGTTGGGGCGAATCAGTGATTATTGGTGTCGCCGGTGCCGGTGAAGAGATCTCAACCCGTCCATTCCAATTGGTGACAGGCCGCGTCTGGCGTGGTTCTGCCTTTGGTGGGGTAAAAGGCCGTTCAGAATTACCGGGCATTGTGCAGCAATATCTTGATGGGAAGTTCGCCCTGAATGACTTCATCACCCATACCATGGGATTGGACCAAATCAATGAAGCCTTTGATTTGATGCATGAAGGCAAATCCATCCGTACCGTGATTCATTTTGATCAATCTTCGCAAAACCATTCTTTACAAAACAAGTAAGGCAAGAAGGCATGAATACGTCACTTGAACTTCTCGAAGAGCACCGGATGTTTGGCGGATGGCAACAGCGCTATCGCCACGCCGCCAGCAGCCTGAATTGCAATATGACTTTCAGTATCTATCTGCCGCCACCACGGGATGATAACCCGCCGCCAGTGCTTTACTGGTTATCAGGGCTAACCTGTAATGATGAAAACTTTACTCTAAAAGCAGGCGCGCAGCGGATCGCGGCCGAATTAGGGTTAGTGCTGGTCATGCCGGATACCAGCCCACGTGGTGATGATGTTCCTAATGATGATGGCTATGATTTAGGCCAGGGAGCGGGGTTCTACCTCAATGCAACGCAAGCTCCCTGGTCTGAACATTTTCATATGTATGATTACATCAGCCAGGAGTTGCCCGCATTGATTGGTCAGCACTTTAGTGTCAGTGCACGTCAATCTATCTGCGGTCACTCCATGGGCGGCCACGGTGCGCTGATGTTAGCACTGCGCAATCCACAGCAATATCAATCCGCTTCTGCTTTCGCGCCAATAGTCAATCCGTGTCAGGTTCCGTGGGGCCGCAAAGCCTTTAGTACTTATCTGGGTGCTGATGAAAGTCAATGGTTACAATATGATAGCTGCCATTTACTGACACATGCAAAAAACCAGTTGCCTATGTTGGTGGATCAGGGAGATGGTGATCAATTCCTTGCCGATCAGTTACAACCGGCAAAATTAGCCGAATTAGCACGCCAGCGTGACTGGCCTCTGACTCTGCGTATTCAGCCGGGTTATGATCATAGCTATTTCACCATAGCGACATTTATTGAAGATCATCTGCGTTTCCATGCGGAATACTTACATCGCTAACGGATATCACTCAGCCGATCAACAATAATAGAAAACGTAAAGCTCCTTCGGGAGCTTTTTATTTTACTTAAGATATATAGCTTACTCTCGTTACGCTAATAAGTAATAATCCTTTAGTTTAATAACATAATTAATAAATTATTATAAAAAGCATGATGAAAAAAACATTGATAAAATCGGAGAAAAGAATTACAAATAAATAGCTCAACACTCACTGAGGCTGAGCAGCACAAAAAAGGAATAAACTTAAAAGGAGATTCATATGTTTACGTCGAATCAATCAAATGAAAGAATAAATAATGCTCATTTAATGGCATTAAAGACTAAGTTAGAGTCGTTAGAACAATCATTTAAAAATAATTTATTTTCTATAAATGACCATGAAATAGAAAATTTAAAACGCAGCAACGCCGACAACCAAATAACCGCCTGGAATTGGTCAAAAAGTTTCACACAACAATAAATCAAACAATGATACTTTTAATTAAAACAAATTAAGATGCTATTAGTAGCATCTTAATTATAATGATCATTATCGTTTGATTAATTTTAGAAAAAAATAACACCACCACTCTATTTTATTAAAATCAGTGAGATACTTTCCATGCTAACAAGTGAATTTTTTAATGATCTGAAGCTAAGCCCAGTATCAAGCCTGTTAGCAATACTAATAACGGCTATAGGATTGATCTCACTATTTTTTGTATTGCTTCTTTATTTAACAGACTCTCGTATTGAGAAACATAATAGTAACTATAAAGATATATATCGGATAGAAACATCATTTAATCTACCTAACGGCGATGAAGTGAAGTCAGCACAAGTTCCATTCCCACTTATTTCCGTATTAAGAAATGATAAAGATATCAAGAAGATTGATTACATCGCACGTATTTTTACCAACCTACATGTCAATGATAAGACGTATTCAAATATTGATATCTATGCAATTAGCACCGATTTTTTTAACACATTAAATCCCTATCAACAAAAAAACCTCTATCTGGCACAGAATGAAATTATCATTACCCCTGAGTTTAACCGACAATATCTTCATCTGGATAACCCTCAAGGGCATGTCATAACGTTAGGTGATAAAGGCCAATTTCTTATTAAAGATGTTGTTGAATTTAATCCATCCAGCCGTTTTAAAACGACTGCAGTTATCGCATTCGCTCCTGAAATATTAGATGGCTACCATGATAAAAGACATGATTGGTATGATACCCATGCCTACGCTTTTATCACGATGAAATCTGGGATCAGCCCCACCTCCGAGCAACTAAATTCTCACGTTATTCAGCACGCACCACAGCTTCCAGGAGCCCCTTTTAGTCCAGAAGAATTCATTCAGCTTTCAGCACGTAATATTGCTGATATCCATTATGACAATGCATTACCTGATGAAATTAGCACTGTAGTTTCAAGCTCATACTTAAATATTTTATACGCCTCAGGTGTATTTGTTTTTTTTGCTACGACAATGAATTTCTTCAATATTAACAATGTGATAAATACAAAGAAGAGAAACAGTTTCTATATAAAAAAAGCCGTTGGCGCGTCCCGTTACCAGCTAATCACAGAAGCATTTTTTATTGCTACATTCCAAACTGCATTTGTACTGTTAGTTGCTCTTTTTATTTTGATGTCACTCGTGCAATTTTCCGACAGTGCCAGAGAGCTTATCTTTACTCATGGCAGTTATGACTTCTCAACCGCGTTATCTATTACTACGGCGCTAACTTACGCAGCTATTTTACTCGCCCACTACCTCTTTTTACTGACGCTTACTTTGCCTAATAATACCTATAGCCACAGCATTGCTGTACAATCATCTCAGTCACACTATATGACTCGTATTATGTTCTGCATGCAGATCATTATTGCAGGTATCATCATATACCTGTGGGCGGGTATAATGACACAGATGCATTTTATGAAAGATTACAATTTTGGTTATAAAAAAGAAAATGTAATAACATTTATACTAAGTGACGAATTAAAATCAAAAACCGCAATAAACAATTTACAAAATGAATTAAGGAATGCAGCTGGAGTTAATAGTATCTCGCTGAGTAACTGGCGGCCATTTGACATGTCTCGGCAGAATACTTCTGTATTCCATAGTAATCAGCAAGAAAAAGACAAACTAGCCACAGTTAACATCCTAAAGGTAAATGAGCATTTTATTAATACTTGGGGAGTAAATATTCTAGCGGGGGACAAAAGCCCATTATTACCCAGTGATAATAGCAACATTTACCATGCAATTGCCACGAAATCGTTTATGACATTAATGGGACAACAGTCCTATGACCATATACTGAATACCGTTTTTTATATTAATGAAAATAACTCGCAACAATCAGTTAGGGTACTGAATGTGATCGATGACTTTTATCTGGCAGATAGAGAGGAGACAGCGCCCCCCTTACTTATTTTCATTCAAAACAATTCCCAACGCTATGGCGCTGTCAAACTTGAAAAAATTCAAGACATCGGGAAAATAGAGAAAATATTAAAACGCTATCACGTTAATACTGAGCATATAAAATCAGTCAGCAACTTACACCAAGAATATTTCAGTAATAATATACTTATGTATAATACGATCAACACGGTAACATTATTTACAGTCATATTAGTACTAATAAGCACAATAATAATCAGCACCTCAGAGAGCAAACGGCTCGAAAAAACACTAGCAATAATGGAGTCTATTGGCGGATCAATTTATACACATATTATTTTCTTTATACAGCAGAACATTATACCTATCGTCATAGCAGTAATAATATCACTCCCTCTCGGTTTTATGTTATTGCATAATTGGCTGGCACAATATAGTGTAATTAAAGGGTTATCTTATGTTTATGCGACAGGTTCATTTATTACTTTTATTTTATGCGTAATTATCGTTATGACTACTACACTTATTTTCAATAGTAACACACTAAATAGTCAGAAGAAGAAATAACATCATGGATATAAATATTGAGCAGAGAAAAAATAAAAACACGACTGCTAAGTTAATTATTTTTTTCGTATTATTGGCTATTATTTCTTGTCTTTATTATATTTATTGTTTATCTACCGCTCAGCGCTCTTTACTCATATCACGAGAGAATGCTGTTTTCCATACTATTGAAGCAGAAGTGTATCAGGATGTGCTGACAACACGAGCTATCGCGGTACCTAAAGAAAGTATGATTGTATCAAGTGAACGAGGAGGAAAAGTCACTGAAGTCGCCAAACAGGCTTTCGATACTGTCGAGAAAGGCGATGTCATTATTCGTTTATCTAACTACGATTTTATGCTGGAAACGACATCCAGAATAGTAAATATTACCGAGCAAATAAGCAATCTACGCAATATGAAAATACAATTGGAACAAGATAATAGAGAGACAAAACTTAATTTACAAGAGGCTCAGCATCAAATAACGACTATGTCGAGAGATTTAGCCAGGCATCAAGTCCTCGACATGAAATCAATGATTGCAAAATCCGAACTGGAAAACCAAGTCGGTATGTTAAAAAACTGGCAAATAAAAAGTGAAATTTTAAAAGATCATGATAATAAAAATAAAGAATCATTCCCATTACAATTCAAGAGGATAGATGATTCTATATTATTACTGGAGAGAATGATGGATATCATCGAAAACGGGATGGAACAATTAGTTATAAAAGCTCCAATTGATGGGGTTTTATCTATCCTTGATGTAGAACTGGGTCAACAAATAAAACCCGGCGAAAAAATTGCAATTATCGACAACCTTAAATCATATTATTTTAATGTTTATTTCAGTGAATATTACCTCGATAAAATTAAGCCACAAAGCCAAATATTGGCAGTAATAAATGGTCAAGATACACCACTACTTATTGAATCAGTATCCACTATTGTTGAAAATGGTAAATTCAAAGCAAAACTAATCCCACTACATGACACTACCTCCCTACTTAAAAGAGGGCAATCTATTGAAATACAAATCCCACTACAAGAAAAAAACAGCTCTGCATTGATGGTACCAACTGATAGTATCATTTCCGATGATGATGGAAATAATTTCATCTATATATATCAGCCAGAAAATGATCTAGCTATTAAATCTAAAATAGAAATAGATCGTCGAAGCCCGATGAAAACAGAGATAATAGCAGGAATAAAGGTTGGGGAAATCATTGTCACCCCCCCAGAAACTAACAATAGTGAATACGATATTATTGAGTTCAAATAACATGCTAAATATACAAAATGCTGAAAAGTGTTATACCACCAAAACAATTAAAACCAAGGTTCTTAATCATCTTAGCTTCAGCGTTGAAAAAGGTGATTTCGTTTCTATTATGGGGCCATCAGGCTCAGGAAAATCCACATTACTTAATATCATCGGTCTGTTTGACTCTCTTGATAATGGTTCATTCACACTGGCGAAAAAAAACATTATTGATATGAGCTACTCACAAAAAATAATATTACGACGATTATTAATAGGTTATATATTTCAATCATTCAATCTCATTTCACACTTATCTATTTTTGATAACGTTGCCTTACCACTTAAATATCGGGGCATTGGCAAAAAGGAACGTACTGAACAAGTTAACCAAATTTTAAACCTGTTCGATATTGATAACCGGAAAAATCATAAACCAATGCAACTCTCAGGCGGTCAACAACAACGAGTCGCCATCGCCAGAGCGATGGTATCTAACCCTGCATTGCTCTTGGCTGATGAGCCTACTGGCAATTTAGACAGTAAAAATGCCCTTTCTGTATTACAGCAATTAAAATATATAAACCAAAAAGGTACAACTATTATTATGGTTACACATTCAGATGAAGCTTCTTCATATGGCAACAGAATAATAAACATGAGAGATGGAAAACTTACATGAACAAATAGGAATATGCTATGGATAATATAATTCCGGTAAAATTCATTGATTGCACTAAGATAAATAATATAGGTCTTAAAGAACTGGAAAAGCTCGATACATGTGAATACAGAACACTATCATCTTATCTTATTGGTAAAATACCAGCAAAAAAATTACTCGATAGTGATGAGCTAGATACATTCAACGAAGAGATAAAAAAAAGTATTTCAGTGAAAGCTATTAAAGCAAAAAAACTGGTTGTTGTGTTAAAGGCAACCCGTTTATGTAATCTTCGTTGTACCTACTGCCACTCATGGGCAGAAGGCCCCAATCAGACGGTGTTATTTCATACCCTCGTCCGGACAGTACGGCAGATCCTGGCCATTCCTAATGTAAATAGATTTGAGTTTGTCTGGCATGGCGGTGAAATCACACTACTAAAGCCAGCATTTTTTAAAAAACTTATTTGGTTGCAGCAACAATTCAAGCGGCCAGAGCAATATATAACCAACACCATGCAATCAAATGTCGTTAATATCTCAGATGAGTGGTTAATATTTATTAAAGGTATTGGCATGAACGTCGGAATTAGTCTTGATGGAGTACCAGCAGTAAATGATAAACGGCGGGTAGACTATCGAGGCAGAAAGACATCTGATCGCATAGCCAAAGGAATAAAAAAACTTCTCGAGTATAATATTCCATATGGTGCTCTTATTGTTGTTGACCGAGAAGTTTATAAAACTGACATGAAAGAGATGTTGGACTATTTTATCTCAATAGAATTAACCCACATTGAGTTTCTTAATATAGTTCCTGATAATAGACTCGTTAAAGGGCAGTATGTTGGCGAAGAATTTATCAGTTATGCTGAATTTATCCAGTTTCTATCAGAGCTGTTTACTATTTGGGTAAACGGTTATCAGGGAAAAATACATATTGCTGTTTTTGATGATTTTATTCGTGTATTGAAAGATGCTAAAAATAAACCTTCCGCATGTTATTGGTCTGGCAATTGCTCGCAAGAAATTATCACCTTAGAACCCAATGGTGACATCTCTCCCTGCGACAAATATGTGGGTGATAAAGGTAGCATCTATGGATCTTTGTTAAATACTGACCTGGCGGATCTTTTAGCTCATTCATCGCATAATCAACAAGCCATCAATGAGGAAAAAAATGCGACTGAAAAAATGCAACTTTGCGAGTGGTTTTCTATTTGTCATGGCGGCTGCCCCCATGACCGGGTTATTAACCGTCGACATACAGCAGGATATAATGATACATGTTGTGGAACAGGGAAATTACTGGCGACCATTCAACGTTATTTAGCCAATACTTACTGAAGCCATCTTATTGTGGCTTCAGTTGTACGCAAGATTAGCCCTTTATAGTTCAACCTCCTGCCCTTTGCGGTGTAAACGTAATGAAACCAGGAAGGTGAGGAAACACATGGCTGAGACATACCAGAAGAAACTGTTTTCCATATCAAAAGATTTGAGAGATAACGCGACATATTCAGCGCTACCACCAAACATAGCATTGGCGACCGCATAGGATAAGCCAACCCCCAGTGCTCTGACCTCCGGTGGAAACATCTCGGCTTTCAGCAATCCACCAATAGCAGTATAGAAGCTGAGAATAATTAGTGCGGTGACAATCAGCATAAAGGCGATATAAGGGCTGGTGACACCTTTCAACGCATGGAGAATAGGCACTGTGAGTAGCATAGATAATAAACCGAAAGTCAGCATAGATGTACGCCGGCTAATACGGTCGGATAATGCACCAAATAAGGGTTGGATTATCATGAAAATAAACAATGCCGCTGTCATTACCAGACTGGCTGTTTTCACATCCATCCCAGCCGTATTGACTAAATATTTTTGCATATAAGTCGTATAAGTATAAAAAGACAGTGAACCACCAGCAGTGAAACCTAATACCATAATAAAGGCTCGTCGATGCTTCCACAGCCCTTTCAAACTACCGGCATCTTTCTTGTTACGGGTCTTTTCATTTGAAGTTTCATTCAATGAACGGCGTAAATAAAGTGCAACCACGGCCAGCAATGCCCCAAGCACAAAAGGAATCCGCCAGCCCCAACTATGTAATACTTCAGATGATAGAGTTTGCTGTAACAAAACCAGCACTAATAATGCCAGTAATTGCCCGCCGATCAATGTGACATATTGGAAAGAAGCATAAAAACCTTTGCGCCCTTTCACTGCCACTTCACTCATATAGGTAGCACTGGTGCCGTATTCACCACCGACTGATAGACCTTGGAATAAGCGAGCAATTAATAACAAAATAGGAGCGAGGCTACCAATAGAAGCATATGTTGGCAGGCAGGCAATCATTAACGAGCCAGCACACATCATGTAGACAGAAATAAGCATGGAGAGCTTACGACCATGTTTATCGGCAATATAACCAAATAACCAGCCACCAATAGGGCGCATCAAAAAACCTGCGGCAAAAACACCCGCAGTTTGCACTAACTGAGTGGTCGGATTATCGCTAGGGAAAAAAAGCGGTGCAAAGTAAAGGGCACAAAACGAATAAATATAAAAGTCGAACCATTCAACCAAATTACCCGAGGAAGCACCGACGATAGCTCGAATTCTCTGCCGGGTATCCGCTTTCTCTGTCAAACGTGCTGATTGTGATGCTGCGCTCGTCTCTAATGATGTTGTTTCAACCATATTGATCCATCTACCATATTGTTAAACTTCCATGCCAACATAAACTCAGAAATAAAAAACCGTAGAGACTGAGTTCTCATCTATATATTGTTAGATTGTTATATATTGGTAACAATATGGTTTCAATGAGCATTATGGAGTGGATCGCAGTTTAGGAAAAAACTCAAATTATTCTGTGAGGTCAAATGGATAAAAATGTCGATTCGACTTTAGGGAGAGTGTTTTTTTGTGAGCATGACCGCAAGATCAGTAATAGCCAAGACAGCAATAAGCCGCCAGTATTGGTGTAGCTCTGACGACTTATTGTTCACCCCTTTGGAACTAAAAAGCAGATCCGGGTTGTAACAGAAAAGCCTGCTCCTCGGCACTGGATACTCGCCCAAGAATATGATTGCGGTGTGGGTAGCGGCCGAAGCGATCAATAATGGCTTTATGGCGCAATTCATAATCGAGCTGAGTCTCATTACCTAGTTCGGTATATAACTTCAATGCTTGCTGATGGATTAATGCGGACTCAGAATGCATAAAAGGCAAATAGAGAAAACCACGTTGAGTATCAGACAGTTGGCTAGTTTGACCACTGCTGACCGCCTCCTGTGCCAACACTAACGCCATGCCATCACAGGAAAAAGAAGTCGGTAAATCACGGAATAAGTTTCGGCTAAACTGATCTAATATGAGTATTTCCGCCAGGCGCCCCTCAATATTCTGCCGCCAATGCGCCAGCTCCCCCTTAGAAGCAGCCTGCCAAAAAGCACCGAAATGCTGACGTAAATAGGTATCAAAATCTTCGTCTTTTTTGAACCACAATGCCGGATCCATCTCACTAAACCAGAATCTAAGAATTTTTTGATAGTCCATATTACCCCCAGTTTGCCTGATGAAAGCAAATGCTAAGAAAAAGAGTCGTTCGGTAAAAGACAGTATCAGGCGGTAGCCTCTTTGCCGCCATCAATTCACCCGCATAACAATCTCTGCCATAATGGCCCTCTAAATTGATAGATTGCCCAGCACCCGCTAGTTTCTTGTAACGGTGCCCTCAGATCACGGAGTTCAGCATGGATCACTGTAATACCTCGGATTTAATCTCTCTGGAACAAGCACTGACTAAAATGCTGTCACAGGTCACGCCATTACAGGCCACCGAAACCATCGCGCTCACTGATGCTGCGGGACGTATCACAGCTAATGCAATTACATCACCGATTGCCGTGTCACCTTTCGCTAATTCAGCTATGGACGGTTATGCTGTGCGCTGTAATGAGCTTAGCAGCACCCTGCCATTACCAGTGGCAGGTAAAGCTTTCGCCGGCGCCCCCTTTAAAGATAAATGGCCAGCAAATAGCTGTATTCGGATCATGACCGGTGCCCCAATTCCCGAAGGTGCCGATGCTGTCGTCATGCAAGAACAAGCGATTGTGGGTGAACAAGGTATTACATTTAGCGGCAATATACGTGCTGGACAAAATATCAGGCTGGCAGGTGAAGATATCCAGCAAGGGGCGACTGTTTTCCACGCAGGCATCAAACTCGGTGCTGCGCAGTTGCCGCTATTAGCATCATTAGGGATTGCCGAGCTGACCGTTTTCCGTGTACTGAAAGTGGCTATTTTCTCTACCGGTGATGAATTGAAGCCTGTCGGACAACCCTTGGGAGAGGGAGAGATTTACGATACCAATCGCTTTGCAGTGCGTTTAATGTTGCAGCAATTAGGTTGCCAAATCATTGATCTTGGTGTCATCCGTGATGACCAACAAGCATTGCGCAATGCATTTGAACAAGCCAATGCTGCGGCTGATTTAGTCATTAGTAGCGGTGGGGTTTCAGTCGGCGAAGCGGATTACACTAAACAAATGTTGGAAGAACTGGGTGATGTTGGTTTCTGGAAGTTAGCGATAAAACCCGGTAAACCTTTTGCTTTCGGTAAGTTAGAAAATGCCTGGTTCTGCGGCTTACCGGGTAATCCCGTCTCTGCGGCACTGACATTTTATCAATTGGTACAACCCCTCATTGCTAAACTTTCCGGCCACTCTAATTGGCAGCCGCCGTTACGTTTGAAGGCAAAAACAATAACAAAATTGAAGAAAACGCCGGGCCGTTTAGATTTCCAACGTGGAGTTTTCACAACCAATGCCCAAGGTGAGCTGGAAGTGCGCACAACGGGCCATCAAGGTTCACACGTATTTAGCTCATTTAGCCAAGGTAACTGTTTTATCGTCCTTGAACGGGAACGGGGTTCGGTAGAAATCGGTGAAATTGTTGAAATTGAATTGTTTAATGGATTATTGATTTAGTGAATTATTTTAACAAAAAATTGCTTGGAGCCTAATATGTTGCCTGAACTTTCCGATGCGCAAACCCTGCGTTATAACCGGCAAATTGTTTTACGGGGTTTTGATTTCGACGGCCAGGAAAAGCTCAATGCAGCCAAGGTGTTGATTGTCGGATTGGGTGGGCTCGGGTGTGCGGCAGCACAATATCTGGCAGTGGCAGGTGTAGGCAATCTTACACTGCTGGATTTTGACACAGTTTCTCTGTCCAACTTGCAACGGCAAGTTCTGCATCGTGATGACCGTATCGGAGTGTCTAAAGTCGCCTCTGCGGCAATAACTTTAGCGGAGATGAATCCTGGCCTAACACTCAAAACAGTTGATATTCAGTTAGATGATGAGCAGCTTGCTATTGTCATAGCTGAGCATCAATTAGTGTTGGATTGTACCGATAATGTCGCCAGCCGTGAGCAACTTAACCGCCTATGCCATACCCAACGTAAACCGTTGATTTCTGGTGCGGCAATTCGCATGGAGGGGCAAGTTAGTGTCTTTACCTATCAAGAGGATCAGCCGTGCTATCGCTGTCTCAGCCGGTTATTTGGCGATAACGCCCTAACCTGCGTTGAAGCCGGAGTTATGGCTCCATTAGTGGGTATTATTGGCAATCTACAAGCGATGGAAGCGATAAAGCTACTGACTGATTATGGGCAAGTGATATCAGGCCGCATATTAATGTATGACGCCATGACTGCAGAGTTTCGCAGTTTAAAGCTGGCAAAAGATGCCAACTGCGAGGTTTGCGGTAAAGACTAATGGGATATGGGCATAAAAAAAGCTGATGCAATGCATCAGCTTTCTTATCAACACGCAATCAAATAATCAGGACTGAATACCCTGGCTACGCAGATAATCTTCGTAGTTACCAGTAAAGTCGATCAGCTTGCTTGGTGTCATTTCAATCACTCGGGTCGCCAATGAACTCACAAATTCACGGTCATGAGAAACGAAGATTAACGTGCCTTCGTACATTTCTAATGCCATGTTAAGAGCTTCAATTGATTCCATATCCAAATGGTTGGTTGGCTCATCCATTACCAGGATATTAGGGCGCTGCATCATCAGCTTACCAAATAACATCCGCCCTTTCTCACCACCTGACAAGACCTGTACTTTTTTCTTGATATCGTCCTGGCTAAACAGCAAGCGACCCAGCACACTGCGCACAGCCTGCTCGTCATCTTTTTCCTGTTTCCACTGACTCATCCAGTCAAATACTGTCAGATCGATTTCAAAATCGCTGGCGTGATCCTGTGCATAGTAGCCGATCTTGCTGTTTTCAGACCATTTCACAGTACCCGCGTCTGCTTCATAATCCCCGACCAATGTTTTCAGTAAGGTCGATTTACCAATACCATTTGGCCCAAGAATAGCCACTTTCTCGCCCACTTCCAGCCGCAAATTAAGGTTTTTAAACAATGGGCCGTTATCAAAACCTTTCGTCAGCAATTCAACTTCCAGCGCATTCCGGAACAACTTTTTATCCTGATCAAAGCGGATAAACGGGTTCTGCCGGCTAGAGGCTTTCACTTCATCAAGCTGAATTTTATCAATCTGACGAGCGCGTGATGTTGCCTGTTTGGATTTCGAGGCGTTGGCACTAAAGCGGCTAACGAAAGATTGCAACTCCGAGATCTGCGCCTTTTTCTTGGCATTATCAGAGAGCAGACGATCGCGAGCTTGAGTCGCCGCCGTCATATACTCATCATAGTTACCCGGATAAACACGCAGTTCGCCGTAATCTAAATCCGCCATGTGGGTACACACCATATTCAGGAAGTGGCGGTCATGGGAAATAATGATCATGGTGCTGTTACGTTCGTTCAGAATTTGTTCCAACCAGCGGATAGTATCGATATCCAAGTTGTTGGTAGGTTCGTCGAGTAACAAAATTTCCGGATCGGAGAACAAAGCCTGTGCCAGCAATACACGCAATTTGAAGCCGGGAGCGATTTCGCTCATCAGGCCATAATGTTGTTCAACCGGAATACCGACACCGAGCAACAATTCACCGGCACGGGCTTCTGCGCTGTAACCATCCATTTCACCATAGGCAACTTCCAGATCAGCGACTTTATAGCCGTCTGCTTCACTCATTTCGGCCATGGCGTAAATGCGATCGCGCTCTTCTTTTACTTCCCACAGTTCGCCGTGACCCATAATAACGGTGTCGAGCACTGTGTTGTTTTCAAAGGCGAATTGGTCCTGACGTAACTTACCCAAACGCTCATTCGGGTCAAGGAATACGTTACCGCCGCTGGGTACTAAATCACCGCCAAGGATTTTCATGAAAGTGGATTTACCACAACCATTAGCACCGATCAGGCCATAGCGGTTACCGCCACCGAATTTTACTGAAATGTTTTCAAACAGCGGCTTGCTGCCGAATTGCATGGTGATATTGTTAGTACTTAGCACAGAGCTCGCTCTCGATTGGATTACTGAATAGGGATATTCAAGAATTATAGAAAATGTGATTCGGCGCGCATTATGCCACAAGATGGCAAGAGTATCGCCTCCAGTTTGCATGAAATCTCAGCAAGAGTAGAAAAGGGCTGAGATTAGGGGTAAAAGCTGATGTACAGTTTGGCTGCGGCGTTTCATATCAATGCGCCATTTGCTTAATCTTATCCCGAACTCGATAAATAAAAGAGGCTATATTGCACGGCCAATACAATACAGTCTCCCTCCCCCCACTCCCGTATAACTTATTATCCTATAGCCACTTTGGATTTCGGGTAAACGAGATGGTTAGCCAGCGATGTGGGCCAGGCTCACCAATAGCATGGGATATCTCTTCACGAATTTTGTCGAAATAAGGTACACCGCTGTTTTCCATTTCTGGTGGAATAACCACATGAATCTCAACAAATAACCCCCGCCCAATACGAGTCGCATAATGCGAATAATCGATAAATTGATATTTCGCCATTAGCTTATCCATTATATTTTCCATGGAGGCATCCAGTGTATCCGGTGTCATTTGTAATACTTCACGGACAGCTGCAATGACGGTTTTTATCGGAACAGGTATCAATATCAGAGTTAACAGAGCCAATACGGCAGGGTCAGTATAAACAATCAAATGCTCATAACGGGTACCTTCCATACTCCAGGAAAGCAAAAAGGCCACTAATAAAGCCGAGCTGATACACGCCGACATCAGCCAACTTTTGGTATCCAATGCGATTAACTCAGACTTAACACGTTTATTTAAACGACGCTGCTTTAGGAAGATAGTAAAACAGAAAATGCTGACCACCAGAGCATATACTATTGCCCAACCCAGCTCTAGCTCGCGACCGCCATCAATAATACCTTTAATAGCGTTAACAAAAGCATATAAACAGAGGAAGGCCAGTAAGCTGCCATTGAAAGCCAATACCAGAGGTTCAACATGCCAGAAACCATATTGGAAACGTCGACTATTCGGTTGGCCCAACAATCGGGAGACTAATAGAGATAAACTGCACATTCCTGCGTCTAAAGCAGAAAACATACCATCGAAAATTATCGACATCGAACCGCAGACGATACCAAAAACAATCCCCATAGTAGCAATGAATAAAGTACAAAAAATCGAACGTCGTAAAATCTGCTGTTCAAGTTTAGTATCATGCAGCATCGGTGCTACCTGTCCACTGTGTGTCGTCATGATTACAACCTATTTTTATAGTCATCTGCTTTATAGTAACCAACTGTTTTATAATCACATTTTCTTACTACCCAGTTTGACATGTAAATCTCGGCAGAAATAATGACTGTCAATCAGGGCCAGCAATAGTGTGTCATATTATTCCCTTTTTACCAGTAAATTACGTTGTCACGCCGAAACAGTAACCGGGTTAATGTCTTGTTTTTACATATTTAAAATAAGATTTTTTTATTAGTAATAGCGGGGGGTTTATAGTGTTAATGGCCCTTTCAATGTGTGAATGTAGTGTCCCATTTCGGTTTTATGTTAAAACTGCCGTTCTCATCACCTTATACTGTATATTTAATAACATCTTAAATATCACAATGAACTAAATTTTAATTCAAAAATCCATTGTGAATGGTAGAGAATGGCTATTCAACAAAATTGAATTTCTATATAAGGATGTTATCTATTACTGGATAACTGTACTGGGGAAATATAGCAGCAAAACTTAATATTCTATGAATACATGGAGGATGGAATTGCCTTTCTGGCTCACCCCATCTCTTAAATCTAAAACAACTTATTGATTTAATTATAGATTAGGAAAAAATCGTCAGATAATCTTTCGTCTCTTTTCAAGAAATACAGCTATTACAGACGAAAAAAATCCGCTCGAAAGCGGATTTTCTCAATACAGAATTCACCGTTAGAGATGAATGCTGATTATCCTAAGCCGTTGCTTAGAAAGTGTAACCTACGCCAGCAACCCAAGTGCCGACGTCAACGCTACGAATGCGGCTTTGCTCGTAAGAAACGTCAAAGGCAACATTTTGCATTGGGTTGAACTGCAGGCCTGCACCATAAGTGAAGCCGTAATCGCTGGTGCTGTTTTTGTCGCTAGGAGACGTTGGGTAGTTCTGGCTGAAACGGCCATAACCCACACCTACCAAGCCATAAACACTAGCCCAATCGTTGATACGGTAAGCTGGGCCACCAGTGATCGCGTTGTATTGTGCTTTATTGTATACAGATGCGCTGTCACCGAAGCTGCTTTTTTCAGTGTGAGTGAAAGAGGTGATGTAGCCCAGTTGGGAATCGCTCCACTCGTAACGGTACTTCAGGTTGAAGCCTGAAGATTTGTTAGCAACACCTTGGTAATCGCTCTGGGCATAACCACCAGAAACGGTGCTTTGACCTGCAAAGGCTGACCCTGCGGTCACTGCTAATACACAAGCTGCTACAGCTGAAAGACATGCAATTTTATTCATAACCACCTCGAAAAACGCAAATTATTAGATGAAACCTGAATACGATGAAATTATAACAAAAAATAGTATGAAACTCTGCCCACCAATGATTGTCTAATCATTTATTTGGTGTAACAAAGAGTTTCAAGTATCTTCTATCTTACTAATACGTTTACGAATTTTGGGTATTCTACCCCATTTTGTGACATTCATCACCAAAACCTATTCCAGACTATTCTTAATTACCCAGTTCAATAAAACATCAAAAACAGTATTAAAAATAAGCAACATTAGAAAATATTTATTTATTTCATCTTTTTCTTCGTCATTTTTATGTCCATCGGTAATTTTTAAACACTTAACCGACATTTCATTTACACTGACCAGAATTGATATCTACTCTATTTCTTTGAGGCTCAAAAGGATGTCCTTGTCTCCTTCTTCCAAACATTCACTCCCGTTACTCCCAATTCTTTTGCTCGTGATCGCCATGATCTCAATACAAAGTGGCGCATCATTGGCGAAAAGCCTATTCCCGCTGGTCGGCGCTCAGGGGATAACGTCATTGCGACTGGGTATCGGCACGCTGATTCTGTTTATTATTTTTAAACCCTGGCGGATGCGGTTTGAAGCGGGTAGCCGGTTACCCTTATTGATTTATGGGATTACCTTGGGTGGGATGAATTTCCTTTTTTACCTGTCATTGAAAACCGTGCCATTAGGTATTGCCGTCGCGTTAGAATTTACCGGCCCGCTGGCCGTCGCCATGCTCTCTTCGCGCCGCCCAGTCGATTTTATCTGGGTGGGGCTGGCTATTTTGGGCCTATGGTTCCTGTTACCTCTGGGAAACAGCATCGGAACCATTGATCTATTTGGAGCAGCTTGTGCTCTGGGTGCCGGAGTCTGCTGGGCGCTTTATATTGTTTCGGGGCAAAAAGCCGGTGGTGACCATGGGCCGGGTACCGTAGCAATTGGCTCCCTGATTGCCGCGATAATTTTCTGCCCGATTGGCGTAGCTTATAACGGTATGGCACTGTTCAGCCCTGCCATTCTGCCAGTAGCATTAGCTGTGGCCATTCTGTCAACGGCATTACCTTACTCACTTGAAATGGTCGCACTGACCCGTTTGCCCACTCGAACATTCGGCACATTGATGAGTTTAGAGCCAGCCTTAGCGGCGGTGTCAGGGCTGGTATTCTTAAATGAACATCTGACATTCATTCAATGGCTGGCTCTGGCATCCATTATCAGTGCCTCCATCGGCGCGACTCTCACCATCAAACCTAAACCGCAGATTGACAAAATTGCTTGAACAGGAACCACATATGGAAATCAGAATTGCAACAACAGCCGATTTTGCTGAAATTTGGCCACTGTTTCAGACGGTAATCAGTAGCGGTGACACCTATGTGTTCACCCCGGATACCCCCGAACAAGATGCTTATGATTACTGGTTTGGCAAAGGAGTGCGTTGCTGGGTGGCCCTGCATGAGGGACAAATCGTCGGTATGTATAAATTAATCGATAACCAGCGCGGCCTGGGTAATCATGTCGCGAATGCCTCCTTTATGGTCGATGGCAATGCACGCGGTCTGGGCATTGGCAAAGCACTTGGCGTCCATTGTATTGAACAGGCGACAGAACTCGGTTATCGGGCCATACAATTTAACTTTGTAGTCAGCACCAATACTCTCGCGGTTGCCCTATGGCAAAAGCTAGGTTTTGAAATTCTCGCCACACTGCCAGCTGCATTTCACCACAGCCAATTGGGTTATGTGGATGCCTATGTTATGCATCGAGCACTGGTTTCTCATCAGAGCTGACACTCAGTTCCCTCCAGATAAACTTTATCGTGTACGCCAGCCCAGTCATTCCGCGGGCTGGCGTTTTTTATTGATTATTTTTCATTTTTTTTGCATCCAAATACCCGGTTGATTCGTATAGGTAGATGTGAGGCCAAGCTTCACCTCAATTCACCTAAAAGGAATACATTATGAAAACGCTCATTGGTACCGCTATTTGTGCTGCCTTAGTCTTCAGCAGTGTTTCTATGGCCGCCATGATGTCCGACACGGTCATGGTGGGAGGCGCATCTATGCTCCCAAGCAAAAATATTATTGAGAATGCCGTGAACTCCAAAGATCACACCACTTTGGTTACCGCGGTTAAAGCTGCGGGGCTGGTTGATACCCTACAGAGTAGCGGGCCATTTACTGTGTTCGCGCCCACCAACGCCGCGTTTGCAAAATTGCCCGCCGGTACGGTTGAAAATTTGATCAAACCAGAAAATAAAGCCCTGCTCACCCAAATCCTGACCTATCACGTGGTAGCCGGGAAGTACGATATGAAACAGCTGGAGAGTAAAATTAAAGCCGGTGGCGGGACGGCTGAGCTGAAAACTGTCAACGGCCAGCCATTATGGATTATGAATAATGGGCCACATAATATTCAGCTTAAAGATAGCAAAGGTAACATCGCCAATATCAGTACCTATGATGTACAACAGAAAAATGGTGTGATCGATGTGATTGATACAGTCCTGATGCCTAAATAAAACCCGTCTATACTGGGTGCAGTCTCTCACTGCATCTGACGGTTTTTTAGGGATTGGCACATGAATGAATGTTCTCTGGAACAACAGATTGGACTGATCGATGCGATTGCTCAAGGCGATCAGTCCGCTTTTGAACAGCTTTACCGGCTGACTTCCCCTCGATTATTTGCCGTCGCCTTTCGCATGTTGCGTAGCCATGCCCGGGCAGAAGAAGTGTTACACGACAGTTTCCTCACGGTCTGGAACCGAGCGAGTCATTACAATGCGCAACTCAGCGCGCCACTGACCTGGTTGACCCATATCGTGCGTCACCGGGCTATCGATCTGATGCGAGGCAGTGATAATCGCCTGCAAAGACTGGACGATGCCGAAACCGATTCTCTCACCGATAACTCGCTGACACCTCTGGCAAAATTGCAGCAAGACACGGAAGCTAAGCAGCTGGCTGACTGTCTGGCACATCTACCGGCCGAGCAGCGGCAAAGTATTATGCTGGCTTATTATCAGGGACTTTCTCACGGGGAAATCTCGGCTCATTTACAGCAACCACTGGGTACAATAAAAAGTTGGATACGTCGTGCCCTGGATCACCTCAAAGGCTGTGTAGGCTTATGAAAAACAGACGCGAATATGACTCAGCCCTAGCCGCAGAGTATGCGTTGGGCACTCTGCGCGGACTGGCTCGGATGCGTTTTGAGCGCAGAATCCGCCGAGATCCACGACTGGCGGCGGATGTTGCCAGTTGGCAAAGCTTGTTTACTCAACTCGATAATCAGCTCGCGCCTTTAGAGCCCCCGGAGCTTGTTTGGAAGCGGCTCGAGTTACAATTACCGCCTCTCAATGTCCGCCATATTAAACGAAACCCTTGGTCTTATGTCGGCTGGGCTGTCGCCGCGGGCCTTGCGGCAATATTGCTCATTCCGCGTTTATTGGTCGAATCCCCGGTGACCACCCCCGTGGCCGTATTATCCAATAGTCAGCAAAGTAGCCAATGGGTAGTCAGTCTGGAAAAATCGACTCGCAGTTTGACATTAACACCATTGAATCCGGTCACCATCAGTGACACGAATAGCCTTGAATTATGGAGTATTCCTACTGGTGGAAAGCCACATTCGCTAGGATTATTAAATACTCAAGGCCCAACACAATTGACACTGGCTGAAAACCAGTTAACTGGTCATTCATTACTGGCAATCAGTTTGGAGCCCCATGGCGGGTCGCCCACCGGCCAGCCCACCGGTGCCGTTTTATTCAGCGGACCATTACAAAATCTATAATTTCTTCTATCGGAGGCCACATATGCAAGACTGGGATCCTGACTTATATCGCCAATTTGAAGCAGAACGCACCCGCCCCGCTCACGACCTGCTAGCACATATTCAAGCAGCAGCACCGCGGCGTATCAGTGACTTAGGCTGTGGGCCAGGTAATTCTACGCAATTGCTGCACGCGCGTTTTCCTGATGCCCAGCTGGTCGGCATTGATAATTCGCGAGCCATGTTGCTCAGTGCACAACAGCGCTTACCTGATTGCGCTTTTCTCGAAACCGATATCCGCCAGTGGCAACCTTCAGAGCCGCAAGACCTGATTTATGCCAATGCATCGTTACAGTGGCTCACTGACCACCAGCAACTCTTCCCTTATCTGTTTTCTAAACTGGCGGCCAACGGAATATTGGCTGTTCAGATGCCGGATAATCTTGATGAACCCAGCCATAGGGCAATGCGGGAGGTCGCCGAAAACGGCCCATGGCAGCAAACGCTACAAGAGGCTGGCGCTGAGCGGGCAAAAGTGCTCACTGCCAATCAGTATTATGATTTACTGGCCCCTCATGCTGAGCAAGTCGACATCTGGCGCACCACCTATTATCACCCTATGCCCTCGGCGCAGGCGATTGTCGATTGGCTACGCGCAACCGGTTTACGCCCTTTTCTTGAGCCGCTTTCTGAATCTATGCGTTTAGATTTCCTGCAAGATTATCTGGCCATTATTGACGCAGCATATTTACAACAAGTTGATGGCCGGCGTTTACTCGCGTTTCCGCGCTTATTTATTGTTGCCCGAGCACGACAATAACCCTTTGAGTATGCCGGTTAAATTAACTTTCCGGCATACTGGACAATATTGCACAATAAAATAGTCAATGAAGAAAACTATTTATATTTATAATAAAAAATACCTATAAATCATACCAATAGGTATTATTGATTGGACGCAATAATAAGAATGATAATATTTCAGTAATGAAACACTAAATGACACTTTAAAACACATTGAGCAATGAGCTATTTAATTGATAGGCACTATCTGCCCTACAAAATTAAATATCTTTGTTATACTTATCGCGGTGAAGAAATTGGTAATCAACTCAATAAAGGGATACCTATTATGAGTACAGCAAAACTGGTAAAAGCAAAATCTTCCGAACTCATCTATACACGAAATGACGTTGATGAACATACAAAAGAGCTTACGATTAAGCTATTAAATGAGCTGGTTATTCAGTTTATCGATCTGTCACTTATCACCAAACAAGCGCACTGGAATATGCGTGGGGCGAATTTTATTGCGGTCCACGAAATGCTGGATGGTTTCCGCACCGCCATTAACGATCACCTCGATACTTTTGCAGAACGCGCAGTTCAATTAGGGGGGATTGCACTCGGTACAGCACAGCTTGTGACTGAAAAAACCCCATTGAAGAGCTATCCAACTCGTATTCATAGCGTGCAAGATCATCTGAAAGAGTTAGCAGACCGCTATGGTGTGGTGGCAAACTTTGTGCGCAAAGCCATCACAGAAGTCAAAGATGAAGATAGCGCGGATATGTTTACTGCTGCGTCACGCGATCTGGATAAGTTCCTGTGGTTCCTCGAAGCCAATCTTGAAGATCAGCGGTAATATCGCCGATAGATTTCAAAGCGCAGGAAAAGATTAACTGAAAACAGTCAACATTCCTGTCATTTGAAGAAAATGAGACAGAGCCGGTTATCCGGCTCTGTTGATGAAGAAAACCCCTCACTTCCCTCCCAGCTCCTTTTTTCAAACCAAAATCCGATACAGTTAACAATATTGTTACATGACTGTGAGCTATAGATTGTTTATTATTGACTCTATAGTTAATAATAAGTAAACCATTGAATGGTTGCACCAAAATGATATTTTTGCACCATTTTGGGGTATCAATTTGGTGCAGTGATTGCAGCCTAAGTATTTGGCTACTAATTACTTAGAGAAAAGTCTCTATTTTTAAATAACTTGCATTTCTGGCACGTTTTTTTCATATTGCACACTGAAACATAAAAATGGATCCCCATGCCCCACGTCATTGAGGTTGCAGTTTGACTGCAATATCGACAACAAAGGGTATATCCACAAAAGCACAAAGGAACTCCCACTTATGAAGTCACTTGTCAAAGTTTCATTGGCCGCTCTCGCGCTGGCCTTTGCCGTTAGCTCCCACGCCGCAGAAAAAGAATTGATTGTTGCCACAGACACCGCTTTCGTCCCTTTTGAGTTCAAACAAGGGGATAAATACGTCGGTTTCGATATCGACTTATGGGATGCCATCGCGAAAAAACTGGATCTGAAATACACCCTGAAACCAATGGATTTCAGTGGCATCATTCCTGCGTTGCAAACCAAAAATGTGGATCTGGCACTGGCTGGGATCACTATCACCGACGAACGTAAAAAAGCCGTCGATTTCTCTGATGGCTATTACAACAGCGGCCTGCTGGTGATGGTCAAAGCGAATAACAACGACATCAAAGGCGAAGCTGACCTTGCAGGCAAAGTGCTGGCAGTGAAAAGCGGCACCGGCTCTGTCGATTACGCTAAAGCTAACATCAAAACCAAAGACTTACGCCAATTCCCAAATATTGATAATGCCTATTTGGAGTTAGGTACTGGCAATGCTGACGCGGTGTTGCATGACACACCAAACATCCTTTACTTCATCAAAACTGCCGGTAATGGCCAGTTCAAAGCCGTGGGCGACTCCATTAAAGCTCAACAGTATGGTGTAGCATTCCCACAAGGCAGTGACCTGCGTGAAAAAGTGAACGCAGCGCTGAAATCCCTGAAAGAAGACGGCACTTACGCTGCAATTTATAAAAAATGGTTCGGCGTAGAACCTAAGTAATTTATTTTTGCCGTTTTTAGACCAGGAGAATATCCATGCAGTTTGAATGGAGCGCTATTTGGCCCGCCATCCCAATCCTGCTTGAAGGCGCCAAGTTAACCCTATGGATTTCGGTCCTGGGGTTGCTTGGCGGCCTGATTATTGGGGTTATAGCAGGTTTTGCCCGCGCTTATGGCGGTTGGCTGAGCAGAAATATCGCATTAGTATTTATTGAGTTAATCCGCGGCACGCCAATTGTGGTGCAGGTGATGTTCATCTACTTTGCGTTGCCGATGATGATGCCCGTGCGCATCGATCCTTTCTCAGCAGCCGTTGTGACGATCATGATTAACTCAGGTGCCTATATTGCGGAAATCACTCGTGGTGCGGTGCTGTCTATCCATAATGGGTTCCGTGAAGCCGGTTTGGCGTTGGGCTTATCCAAACGCGATACCTTGCGCTACGTGATTGCGCCTTTGGCTCTGCGCCGCATGCTGCCCCCATTAGGTAACCAATGGATCGTCAGTATCAAAGACACCTCACTGTTTATCGTGATTGGCGTAGCCGAACTCACTCGCCAAGGTCAGGAAATTATTGCCGGTAACTTCCGCGCCATGGAAATTTGGAGTGCGGTTGCGGTTATCTACCTGATAATCACCTTGGCTCTGAGCTTTGTTCTGCGCCGGTTAGAAAGAAAGCTGAAAATAATATGATTGAATTCAAAAACGTCTCCAAACACTTTGGTAAAACCCAGGTGCTCCACGACATCAATCTGAATATCACCAAGGGAGAAGTGGTGGTCATTATTGGTCCCTCCGGCTCGGGTAAATCCACCTTGCTGCGGTGTATCAATAAGCTGGAAGTCATTACCAGTGGTCAGTTGATTGTTGATGGCCTGGATGTCAATGATCCCAAAGTGGATGAACGCCTGATTCGCCAGGAAGCGGGGATGGTGTTCCAACAGTTTTATCTCTTCCCGCATTTAACTGCGCTGGAAAACGTGGCATTTGGCCCAGTTCGTGTGCGCGGGGCTTCTAAAGAAGCCGCCAATAAACTCGCGATGGAGCTGTTGACCAAAGTTGGGTTGGAAGATCGCGCCCATCATTACCCGGCGGAGCTATCCGGTGGCCAACAGCAGCGCGTGGCTATCGCCCGGGCGCTGGCGGTAAAACCTAAACTGATGCTGTTTGATGAGCCGACCTCGGCACTGGACCCTGAATTGCGTCATGAAGTTTTGACCGTAATGAAAGATTTGGCCGAAGAAGGCATGACCATGGTCATCGTCACCCACGAAGTGGGCTTTGCGCAAAAAGTGGCATCACGCTTGATCTTTATTGATAAAGGCCGGGTAGCGCAGGATGGTGACCCAGATAGCTTGATTTCAAATCCACCTAGTGAACGTTTACGGGAATTCCTGCAACACGTTTCCTGATATGTGCTTTATTATTATGACGTTAACGTCGTGATGTAAAATAGAGATGGCGGGTATCTTCACTGATATCCGCCATTTTTTATGCTAACAGTCGGTTATACATGAGTTTGCTGATTCTTGACCTGAGAAAACGCCGTCATCAGCTTCACCACATCCTGCATCCCAATATTCACCTGATGAATAACTTCACCGGCATCTTGGGTCAGCGTGACCCCGCCTCCAGCCTGCTCAACACAAACCCCCATACCCTTGATGGCCGCCATCACACCATTCTGAATAGTCTTGGTCATATGCTCGATTTCAGTGGCCGCCTTACGCGAGCTTTCTGCCAGAATCCGCACCTCACTGGCCACCACAGAAAAACCTTTGCCATGTTCACCTGCATGGGCAGCTTCTATTGAAGCATTGATTGCCAATAAATTAGTTTGCGAAGAGATTTTGCGAATAGCTTCCACGATGGTGCCGATCTCTTTCGAGCAACGTCCTAACTCACTGATAACACCCGAAGTTTCGCGTGCTACAGACTCCACTTCCTGCATGCCGCGCACCGCCTGCTGAACAATCTCCGCCCCTTGTGATGCAGATCGGTCCGTGGTTAATGACAAATGGTGTACATCACGAATCAGATTTTCTTCATGTTCCTGCTGCAACATCAATTGGGTAATATCCTGCGCAATCTTCACCACTTTTAGCACTTGCCCCTCTTTATCCATAATCGGGTTATAGCTCGCCTCCAACCAGACCCGCTCACCGCGGCTATTCACGCGCTCAAAGCGCCCAACAATAAACTCACCTTGAGCTAACCGCTGCCAATGCTGACGATATTCATCTGAGTGCGCAAATTCAGGGGGACACAAAATCTGATGAGACTTATGCCGAATATCGGCCAGTGAATAACCAATAACATGTAGCAAATTATCATTAGCATCCAAAATAATGCCCTGCGGCGTGAAAGTAATCATTCCCATTGAACGATTAAGCGCAGCCAATAAACTCTGGTGTTCCTGAGATTGCACAATACGCTCAGTCACATCACTGGCGATCTTAATAATTTCCACCACTCGCCCTTGATTATCGAGCACCGGCGTATAGGTTCCTTGCAGCCAGATAATAGAACCATCTTTACGAATGCGCTTAATATTATCGGTAATAGGCCGCCCTTCATTGAGCAATTGCCAGTGACGACGATAAGCATCACTTTGCACATAATGCGGGTCACAGAACAGTTTATGATGCTTCCCGAGCACCTCTTCCCACTGGTATCCCATTGCTTGTAAAAACAAGACATTAGCGTGTTTTACTGTGCCATCCGGTTTGAAAATAATCATCGGGACTGCACTGTCAATCGAGGTCAGTTCAGCGCGTGGAGAGGCATGAGATGAGCTGAAATTGAACAACATAAGTCGCGTCCTTATGGTGAAAGATTGGGCTGCAAATAAGTCATGTGACCATCAACGTGTTTGCACGACAAAAACCAGAAAATCAGAATAGAATTTTCTTTAAGTTTTCTTCTTCACCCTGGACGATGAGATAGTTGGTTAATAAAGATAAACACAGAAAAAAATCAAAATAAAACCTACACTTGTCGGCTATTGTGCCGACTAAGAATTATCTTAATTAGCATAGCCGAAAGTATTTAGATTGACAGCCAACTGAGCAATATTGAAATAAAATAGTAGAAAATAGGGCAATATCCAGATAATTGAATATTGCCCATAGACGGCTGGTAAACGCATACAGCCAACCCCCCTGCGGCGCCAAGGGCGGAGAAGAGTATCCCCAAAGTCATTGGTGTTGCAGGTCGGCGGCAAGTAAACGCATCCCGATGAGCTGACAAAGGTCAGTGATTCGGGTAAGTGCATGCAGCCAACACCCCTGCGGTGCCAAGGGCGGAGAAGAGTATCCCCAAAGTCATTGGTGTTGCAGGTCGGCGGCAAGTAAACGCATCCCGATGAGCTGACAAAGGTCAGTGATTCGGGTAAGTGCATGCAGCCAACACCCCTGCGGCGCCAAGGGCGACGGGGATTACCAGCGCTCAGCTTTCCAGGCGGCCTGCTGCTCCGGCGTCAGGAAAGTCCATGCCACAAACCGGCTTACTTTCTGCCCCTGTGCCATATCAATGGTACGAACTTCTACCGCATTGGCATAACGTAGAGCATGATAAATAGCCGGTAATGTGGTTTTTTTCGAAATAAGCGAAGTAAACCAGAAGCAGTTTTGCGCTTTCGTTGCGCTCTCTGCCACCATGCGGCTAACAAAACCTTCTTCCCCACCCTCACACCACAACTCGCTATTTTTTCCGCCAAAGTTTTGCACCGGTTTGGCTGCCACTTCACCTTTACCCAATTTATGCAATTTACGGCGGGTAGTTGCGGCCGCTTCTTCTGCTGACCCGTGGAACGGCGGGTTACACAATGTGGCATCGTAACGTTCATTCACCGCCAGAATGCCTTCGAAAATCGCCTGCGGATCTTTTTGTTGCTTAAGTCGCAGAGTATTTTTCAGTGTTGGATTCATGGATACCACCATCTTCGCCGCACTGAGGGCTTGCGAGTCAATGTCAGTGCCGGTGAAACGCCAGCCGTATTCCCGTTGACCAATAATCGGGTAAATGCAATTGGCACCGACGCCAATATCCAGCACCGCAATATTCTTACCTTGCGGGATAACACCGTCATTGCAGCTGGCTAATAAATCAGCCAGATGATGCACATAATCCGCGCGCCCAGGAATGGGTGGGCACAAAAAGTCTGCTGGAATATCCCAATATTCAATGCAATAGAAATGTTTTAACAATGCCTTGTTCAGCATTTTTACCGCCAGCGGGGAGGCAAAATCGATAGAAATATCACCGTAGGCATTCGGGGCCAAAAAAGGGATTAATTCAGGACAACTGACTGAAAGCGCATCAAAGTCATAACGCGAGCGATGACGGTTGCGCGGATGCAATCCACTTTTTTCTTTAGGGAATACTTTTTTGTTTTCCATCGTACTGACTCTCTGATAGGCATTTTCTGGCGCGTAAGATAGCATAAATTCGTGTTAAACGGGTCAGCAGCAAAAGAGAGTGCTCGCTGCCAGTCGATTTATCTCCAACCAGAATGTCGGTTCAATACCCCCGCTCTGGCCCCCTGTGACCATCATGCCATGTAGGAATGTATGAGTACTGAAAACTATTATTACTACGAACCCGCTGCCGGCCATGGTCTGGCGCATGACCCACTGAAATCTATTATTAGCCCACGCCCCATTGGTTGGATCTCTTCGGTAAGCAATACCGGGCAGCGCAATCTTGCACCTTATAGTTTCTTTAATTGCTTTAGCGACCGCCCACCTATTATTGGTTTTTCCAGCAGTGGCTGGAAGGACAGCGTGGCGAATATCACACAGACCGGCGAGTTTGTCTGGAATCTGGCAACCCGCCCACTGGCCGAGGCGATGAATAATAGCTCGGCTTCTCTGCCGCGGGATCAAGACGAGTTTCTGTTTGCCGGATTGACTCCCAGACATGGTCGCCGCGTCAATGTTGATTGTGTCGCTGAAAGCCCGGTAAATTTTGAATGTAAACTGACCCAATGTATTCAGCTAAAAAATGCTGAAGGGGCCACAATTGATAACTGGCTAGTATTAGGCGAAGTTATCGCCGTACATATTAATCGTGAACTGATCAATGCTGAGGGGATTTACCAAACGACTGCCGCCCAACCCATTTTACGAGGTGGTGGCCCCAGTGCTTATTATCAGATTGCCGATAATTTACGTTTTGACCTGTTACGACCTGAGGGCAGGCAATCCCGGTAATTATCAATCAAATATTTTGAATAATTAACTCAATTCTATCCGGTTTTAAAATCTCTGCAAGGGCGTAATATAGCTTCCATCGAAAGGGAACGCCCTTTCAACCTTAAAATCGAATAGGAATACATCATGAAAAACATCAAAAATTTCGTTGCAGTTATTGCCCTGTCTACTCTGTCTTTTGCTAGCTTTGCCGCAGAACACATCAACAGCCAGGATGCGGCAAAATTAGAACAAGTCGGCGTTATCTCCGTCAGTGGCGTCACTGACCTGAGCAGCTTGAAAGCACAACTGGCTGAAAAAGCAGATGCGGCCGGTGCTAAAGCTTTCACTATTACCTCAACAACCGGTAATAACTTGATGCACGGTACTGCGACTATTTATAACTAATTGATATTTATCTAATATTACAGTAATGCTAGCGGATTTTATTGAGTTTTAGTATTTCTGCAAGAGAAAAAGCCCATCAGCCAACCTGATGGGCTTTTTTGTGAAGACAGCACGTAACTTACTGGAGGCGGGCATTTATAGCACGGGCAAATGCGCGGCACATGGCGTCATCACCCTGCTGATTGTCAGCCAACTGCTCATCCCCATCAACTATCCGCATCGTCACGTTTAAGTCAAAGTCTGCTGCCTGTTGTGGGCGCATTGCCGCCAGTTCAATTGTTTTTTGGGCTTCATCCCAAGCTTCCTCAACGGTTTGATTACAAACCTTCGCCAGATAATCTGGATTGAAGCCTTCCCCTGTCAAGCTGCGTAATGTCTGATCGTGCGTGACACTGTTGCCGGGACGCCAATAATGCTCGGCGAGATCTGGGCCGATAGCTGGATTGTCCGTCAAATAACCATCACGTTTGAGGAAAAATGCTCGCGTTTGTTCTACCGCCATCAATGCCAATAAATAACCTTGATAGGAGCAAGCAGACTCCATTGATAACAAATGCGGAATCGCCAATGTCGGGCGTGGGCTGCCACTGACACCCAGAATTTTTAATTCAATGTCTCGAGCTAACTGAGTTATCGCTTCTGGTGTGCGTTGTTCATCATCCCACTGATAAAGTTGCCATTCAAAATAGGGCACTAATAAAATATGCCGATCATTAAAAGCTCGCATGGGTTGTCGCGCCTGAATGCTTTCCTGAATCAATGTATCGGGAATCGATTCGCCCTGACTGTTTTTAGCATAACGTTTTAACCAATCGGCATCATCAAGCAAACTATCGCAGAACATGGATTGCGTTTCTGCGTAGGCCATTGAGGTTGGAGGAAATTCTTGTGAAAAACAGGGGGCATTTTGCACAATATTAGAAAAATGGGCCGCATGCCCACCTTCATGAAATAAGGTATTTAGCCCCGACGCCCCACTCCCGACCTGATCGGGTTTAGCCAAACTGGTGAAATTAATGCGCGCCGGGATCCAGTGACCTTGGTCGACAAAAGGCGGCACTGGCCCATGCATAAAACCATTTTCATATTTTCCTTTACGCACCAGCAGATCCAAATTCATCTGTGCGCCGCGAAAACCAACATGCAGCCGCTTAAAACTATTAACCCAGCGGTCAAGTGACTCGGCAAAGGGGAAATAAGGATCGAGTAAGCGGGTGACATCTCCCCCGCTGGCAAAGCGAATATTCCACGGTTCCAGCGTTTCAGCGCCTTTTTCCTCAACGAGTTGCTGCAAACTACGCAAATTAGCCTCGCGAGTTTGTGCTTCGAAACGGTCCAAAATGGCAAATAACTGTTCCGGTGTCATCTGCTCGGTTTTATTCACTTTGTAATCAAAGTAATTGCGATAACCCAATTTCCGCGCAAAACGATTACGCAAACTAATTAATTCTGGCAAGCCATTGTGCAATAGCCATTGCTCCAACTCCCGCAATGCCAAGTGCGAACTGTGCCGACATTCTGCATTCTCATTGGTGCCCTGATTGGTCAATAATTCACCCAGGGAGGCGAAAACCCGCTCACCGGCAGCATTTATATGGGTTAGAGTGAAGTTTTTGCGCCGTTGGTAAAGGGATGATTCTGCGGCAATAATTTCATCAAGTAGGGTTTGTGTGTTGGGATCTTCAATAGCATTACAATCAAAAAAGCGGTACCACCCTTGTAACCCGTGCAGTAATGCATCGCGATCCGCGCTGGGTGGCTCGTTTGCCAACAGGGCAGTCAAGTCACGCAATTCTTTTAAGCGGTGGCTTTGTGCAATAAAACGCTTATAAACACTCTCAGCTGCAGAGAATTGCTGAGCAATACCCTCCCCACCCAACCCCATATAATTCAGCCAAAAAAGATCTTCTTTGGCCTGATGGACAGCCCGATAATCCTTGTTCAGGGCAGTAAAGTAGTCCAAAGCTTGTCGCATAGCATTCCTTTTCAGCAATCATTCGCCAACATCAATTCAAGTTAGTAAAAAAACAAAGAATATTCAGCCTAACACCCTAAAAAAAAGACAACAATACATAATCACTTAAAAAAATAAATTGTTTAAAATCAATTGATAATAAAAAATATGAACATAAAAAAACCATCACAAATACAATAACAACTCTAGCCATTAAAAACATAAATTAACCATACCTTATATCTACCAACTGAATGATAGTAATGTCTTATAAGTCATTAATCTGTTGCCGTGCCTGTTCGACAGTTTCCGCCCGCCCAACCGCCACCAAACAGCAAGCAAGCTGTTTTTGGATAGAATCTGGAATGGGCACCACACCGGCCAAACAATCTTCAATCCAGCGGGCGGTAATGGCGGCCTCTTTCGACGAGGGTAATGCCAGCTCGGTGGATTCTGGTTGGCGCTCCAACAAAATTTGCTGCTCACCATTATTGATATAATGGATGGGTGGGCAACGTAATGGGTTGGCATAAACCTCCCCTTCAGTCCCTTGCTGTAACAGGGCCGGAGCGCTGATAGCCTGGAAGAAACCGCCGACTTTTTGCATATATTCTGGATGAGAGACACTGGCAAGGCGCAGCGCTTGATCGTGAACAAATGGCGTTGCCAACTTTGCCAATGTATGACTGCTATTCCGCACCCCCATACGCCAGCGTTGCTGTAATTGCTCGTCTAATTGAGCGGACAGCGCTGAAACAGGAATAAACACCGGCAGCCCATTATCCAGGCGCTGTTGAGCCTCTATTGCGCTGTGTGACCAAGGGATGTTCAGGTGTTGGAAAACCTCGGCACTGGTCACTCGGCTACTGTCCTCTGTCACACCGTGCACCACCACCGGCAGCCCAAAACGGGCTAGCAATAACGCCAATAATGGAGTGAGATTGGCCTGTTTACGCGCGCCGTTATAACTCGGAATAACCACGGGTAACGGGCGATTTTGCGGTGCCCGCAGTGACATGACCTGTTCCTGCATCGCCTGATAAAAACCCAGAATCTCCTGCTCAGACTCACCTTTAATACGAAAGGCAATCAGAATACCCCCCAGTTCCAGCGCCGGTACTTGTCCAGCTAACATGGCTTTATACAGTTCATAGGCGGTCGCCTGATCCAGATCCCGGGCATGATTTTTACCACGCCCAATCTCTTTGATAATTTTGCTGTAATCCATGGTGCGGTATTTCTCCTCTCAATGTTCCGTAACTCTATACCCGTCATCCTGTAAGTTGCATCTGTTGGCTTTATTACTCGGCCCATCTATGAAGCTCACACTGCAACTCAAATTATTTAGGGTATAAATAAGTTGAATATTCCTGAAACTTTATCACTGATGGTGATAAGTATGCTCGGAATTGTTACCACGGTGAATGTGGAGTAAAGGCCCCGACCAAGGCATCAATGGCAACCCTCAGCCGGGCGGGCATCACGCCCCCTTTTAGCCAGACGACATTGATAGGCAACCCCGGCCCAGTGCTACCCGGCAAAATCTCTTGTAACTGCCCCGATCTAAGCGCATCGCCCACTAACCAGCGGGGTAACAAAGCAACCCCCTGCCCAGCCAATACTGCTGTCGCGACGGCTGCCAGATTGTCAAACCTCAGCCGACTGACTGGCGACATCCAATGAATTTGCCCGTGGTTATCCCATAGCCGCCAAGGTTCATTATGGCCATTTTGTAATTGGCCAATCGTGCGATGCTCGGTGAGTTCTTGCCAGTCTTGCGGATAACCATAAGCAGTGAAATAGGCCGTGCTGCCGCACAATACCTGCTGCTGCTCGCCTAATTTGCGCGCTGTCAGACCGACAGCATCACCGGTTTCGCCAATCCTAACCACCAAATCAATACCCGCTTCGGCAAAATCTACCCGTTGATTAGAAAACAGCGCTTCAATTTCCAGCGCGGGATATTTATCGGCCAAAGTGAGCAGTACCGGCAGCACCCATTGTTGTCCAAACAATACCGGCAGTGAAACTCTTAACCGGCCACTTGGTGCAACAGCCCGTGCAGCCAACTGTGTTGTTGCCGCATCAAGGGCAGCTAAAGCACGAACGCAATCGGCATAAAAAATGCGGCCCTCATCAGTCAAAGATAAACTGCGGGTGGTTCGCTGGAATAAGCGCACTGATAACCGCTCCTCTAGCCGCGCAACGGCTTTACCGACGGTTGACCGAGAGAGCCCGAGTTGCTCTGCTGCGCGGCTAAAACCCCCCGCATCGACCGCCTGTACAAATGCCCGGATACCATTGAGACGTTCACTGGAAATCATCACGGCCTCATTATTGGGTTATTGATGAATTGTGGCTATTGGATAAATAATATCGCCAATTAAAGGCCAAATTGCCGCCACAAGCCCTAATTATTCGCCAGTATACTGGGATTTCAATCAATAGCCCCACCGGTGCTAAATAGCAGCCGCATGAGTCATCACTGTCATGAGTAAAACCATCTCTAATCAAACTGTGCAAAATAGCACCGAGCCCTCACCACGCCGGATACGCATGTTGATAGGTATTAGCATTGCCAGCTTCCTCGGCTGTATTGACTTTACCGTGGTAAACACCGCTATCCCGGCTATTGCACAAGATATGAACGCCAGTATCCCCCGTGTCCAATGGGTTGTTTCGCTATTCTTAATGGCGCTATGTGCTTTTATGGTCACCGCTGGCCGATTAGCTGATTTATATGGTCGGCGACGGGTGCTTTATGTGGGAATGATGGTGTTTGGCGTGTCCTCTTTAGGCGCAGGTTTAACCGAAAGTATTGGTGTTCTGAATGGCTGGCGCTTTATTCAGGGGGCCGCCTGTGCCGTTTTGTATACCGTTACAGTGACCATCGTGGCGGACGCTTTTCCTGATCATCAGCGAGGGCGGGCGGTCGGGACATTATTGGGTGTGAATGGGTTAGGGCTGGCGCTCGGGCCGGTACTGGGGGGGATTGTCGTCAGCACTTTAGGGTGGCGCTGGGTCTTTTTATTGAATATCCCCTTAATTTTGCTCAGTTTTGCTTTTTGTCTGGGTAATATCCGAGAATCTCGTTTATCCGAGGGGCGGCCCTTATTGGATATCACCGGCGCGATTTTATTAGTCAGCGCACTGGCCAGCCTACTATTGGGAATTAATCAGGGGGCTGAATGGGGCTGGTTAAGCTATAAAACTCTCTCGATTATTACCCTGGCAATAGTGTTATTCACGGCTTTTTTCCACATTGAAAGCCGGGTCGCTGCGCCGTTGGTCAAACTGAGTTTATTTCGTATTCCAGCGTTTTCTATTGCGTGCCTGGCCAGCGCGTTATTGGCTTTTTTCTATTGTGCGGCATTCTTCCTCATGCCGTTATATTTGGAAGGAACGCGCCATTACAGCGGATTAATATTGGGTTTGCTCTTGTTGCCGACAACCGCCGTAATGGCGCTTATTTCGCCCCTGATTGGCCGCTGGATGGATGCCGCAGGTGCTCGCCCGCCCTTGATTATGGGGTTTATTGCTCTGGCATTATCCGCCGGGTTACAAGCCACTTTCACTCCCAGCAGCGCGCTATGGATAATTATTGCGGCCTTTACCTTAATGGGCATAGGTTGGGGGGCGATCCTCAGTCCAGCGGCCGTTAGCGCTCTCAATGCCGTTTCAGCTGAACAAGGCGGCAGTGCGATGGGAGTGGCCTGGACATTACACAATCTTGGCGGCGCGATGGGTCTTGCCGTCTCAAGCTTGATTTACACCACTTTTTCTCAAGGATATCAATCCGCGATGTTGCTGTTGGTGGCAATCTCAGTGGTGGGACTATTGGCCGTAAGTTGGCGGGGAAAATAGGCCACGGCAACAGTGACCTGAACATATCTATAGCTTGTTCAGATCTTCCGGCGGGCTGAACAGCACAGGGTAGATAGCGCCACCTAAAGCCCCGCCCACCAAAGGGGCTAACCAAAATACCCATAATTGCTGCAAGGCAATACCTCCGGCAAAAATAGCCACACCGGTGCTACGAGCAGGATTTACTGAGGTGTTATCTACTGGAATACTAATTAAATGAATCAATGTATAACACAAGCCAATGACTAAAGGGGCGACAACTGCCGGGGAACTTATCTCCGTCCCCCCCATAATCACCATGACAAAACCCATGGTTAAAACCACCTCGGTCAGCAATACTGAAGGTAAGTTGTAGCCCCCAGGGGAGCGCGTGCCAAAGCCGTTACTGGCGAACCCGGCACTGGCATCAAAGCCAGCTTTGCCGCTGGCGATTAAATATAAAACGGCGGCACCCGCTAATCCCCCAAGCACTTGCGAGAGAATATAAGGCAGTAATTGCGCGCCAGAGAAACGGCCTCCAACCCATAAACCGAGTGATACCGCAGGATTAAAATGCGCACCAGAGATACGCCCTAATGCATAAGACATCGTGACCACCGTCAGCCCGAATGCCAGCGCCACACCGAGAAACCCAATACCCGCCACCGGGTACATTGCCGCCAATACTGTACTGCCACAACCGCCTAACACCAGCCAGAAAGTGCCAATAAACTCAGCCATTAGCTGTTTCATACTGATCGACCTCAGTCCGCTAAATATATTGATAGCAGTTAGCATTGCTGCTAATCAATAACCAATAATGCACACCGGAGAGACCACTTGACGTGTTAGTGTCTGCTTACCCGCGGCTGGTATAAGCTTAGTCACTGAATTTATGTCTATCAGAAAAGATTTCAGATCAAACGATTTTTTGAGAAATGATTAACAAAGGCAATAAATTTTGCGGTGATATTCGGGTGGAATTCACCTGTACGTGGGCCATGGTCTACTATAAATAATCACTCGAACCGCCCTGATAGCCAAGCCCACCCAACCCCATTATAAAGCCGCCCGTTTTCTCCGTACTCTCTTACCTGCCGCCTTAGCGGCCACCTTCACCACCGGCACTGGCATACTTTTGCCCTCCGGCATATCTGGTTGCTCAATGGGGAAAACCGGCAACGCCGCCAGCAAACGCGAACCATAGCCTTTGGTTAATAAACGCCGATCATAGATAACAATTTCACCGTGGCATTGGTTACTGCGAATCAAACGCCCGACCTGCTGTATCAAGTTAAATGAAGCACTTGGCAAACTTTGCACTTCAAACGGATAGCGCTTCAATGACTTAAGCCATTCACCCTCGGTCAAGATAACCGGGCTGTCGATAGGGGGAAATGAAATCTTGTGAATATGAACCTGAGTCAACAATTCCCCTTTCAAATCCAGCCCCTCAGCAAAAGATTGCAAACCAATCAACACACTGGCAGTGCCATTCTTCACCCGCTTACGGTGCTCTTCAACCAGCCGATAGCGCGGTTGATCGCCTTGAACTAACAGCATCAAACGCAGATCTGTAACATGGCTGAGAAAAGTTTGCATCGCCCGATGGCTGCTAAACAGGATCAACATACCTTTATGCCGCCCAGTGGCGTGCTGTGCGCGGAAGAAATGCGCCATTTCAGCCAAATGCTCAGCTTCATGCGCCATAGTCGGCTCAAAGCGCATTTTGGGAATAATCAGCTTCCCTTGATCAATATGATTAAACGGTGATGATAAAGTTTCAAACCGATCTCCGGCCTTTTCACTCAAACCGCTCAATTCCTGCAAACGAGCAAAACTATTGAGTGAGCGCAATGTGGCGGAAGTGACTATGACATGGGGCACTTTGCGCCACAGCATTTTATCCAGTTGATCACTAACACGAATTCCCACGCAGTGAAAATAGAGATGAGTTTGGTTCTCGCGATAATCCCGAGTAATCCACTTGGAAATCGGTGCGTTCGACGCTTTTTCCATCGCGGCCAAGCGCCAAAGCTTGCTCATGGCCTCGAGATAACCCAAAGTCCGGCTCATTTGTAAAATGGCACGATGTAACCGCACAATATCGTGCTTACCGGTTTGTTCGCTCAAATCATTAAGAACAAACTCAGCCAAACCACGTAGGGCATCCGTCAACTTGAATAATTTGGCGCAATCTTCCGTCAAATTGCCCGGTAATTCGCCCATTTCGAAGCGATGTACCGCCGGGTTACCATCAGCGGGTAAAAGCTGACTAACTTGCTGTTCTATACTCAGCATCAGCTCACGCAACTGCTCGCAATGGTCTTTCAAGCGCTCGGGATTCGCCAGGCCCGGTGGGTTTTTCGGCCGGTATTGCACCATGCATTGATCTACCAACCGGACAATCATATCCAATTGCATATTGGCAAAAACAGCGGTGATTTCACCCTCAATTTCTAGCGCATCCCGTGCCACATCGGGCAGATGATGGCCTTCATCCAATACCAACAGCAGCTCTTTGGGATTGGGCAATACGGATTCAGTTTCCAATGCCGCCATGACTAATGCATGGTTGGCGACCACCACATCAGCACTTTCGATTTCTTTGCGGGCAATAAAAAACGGGCACTCACGAAAATAATGGCAATTACGCCCGAGGCAGTTGGCCTTATCGGTACTTAATTTGGCCCACAAACTGTCACTAAGTGATAACTGATGATGGTCACGCAGGCCATCCCAAACATGGCTATTCAAAGACTTAGACAGGGCCAGGCATGTGGCTTGTTCCTCACCATTGGCGGGGGCCAATTCGTCACCGAGAAAAAGTGATAAATCCCCCTGGCCGGAGACATCCGTGCACATCGCCGCCAGATTGCGCGGACACACATACCGCCCGCGCCCAAAGGCACCGGTGAACTTAAGGTCAGGAATAATCTTCTTCAACAGCGGCAAGTCTTTACTGTAAATCTGATCCTGCAACGCCACGTTTGCGGTACTGACCACCAGCGGCTTACTTTCTGCCCGACTAATGGCAATACCGGGGATCAGGTAAGACAGGGTTTTGCCAACGCCGGTCGGGGCCTCAATAGCCAAATGACGGCCCGCATCGCCGGACAGTGTTTTCGCCACTTCAGCTATCATCTGGCGCTGTGGCGCTCGGGGAATAAAGTCCGGGATCTGCTGCGAAAGCGCCTTATACCACTGACTAATTTGTTCTTTTACTGCTGGGGACAACGCCATGCATATCTTATCTAAACTGGATGTTGCCCTATTGTCCCACACCGCAACGCTCACGTCAGCCCGAAAGCACCACATGCATTAGATGATGTGTCAGTTTAGTGCAAATAAAAATGAACAATATTTACGCAAAAACGCAGTTATTTATATTTTGTCATAAATATATCACATAGATGCGGTAAAAATTCTGCGCTGGATGAATTCAGACAGATATTGAATACAGCAAAAAAATTCGACTATTCGCGTCTTTTCAAATAAGAGAAACAGGGCATAAATATGAAACGTAATATTCTGGCAATCCTGATACCGGCTTTATTAGTTGCCACTTCTTCACACGCAGCAGAAATTTATAATAAAGATGGTAATAAACTTGATTTATACGGAAAAGTAAAAGCGCTGCATTACTTCTCTGATAATAATAAAAGTGACGGGGACAAATCTTACGTCCGTTTTGGTTTCAAAGGCGCTACCCAAATCACCGACCAATTGACCGGTTATGGCCAATGGGAATATAACATTGCCGCTAACTACGCTGAAAGCCAGGAAACAAAAGACAACAAAACACGCTTAGCATTTGCGGGTTTACGTTACGGGAAATTAGGCTCAATCGATTATGGTCGTAACTACGGCGTATTATATGACATCGCCGCCTGGACCGATATGCTGCCGGAATTCGGTAATGACAGCTACACCAGAACCGATAACTTCTTGACTGGCCGTACCACTGGCGTAGCGACTTACCGCAACACAGATTTCTTCGGTTTAGTTGATGGCCTGAAATTCTCCCTGCAATATCAGGGGAAGAACGGCAACGAATCTGACAACACCAATGGCCGCGCAGATGCCACCAAACAGAATGGCGACGGCTTCGGTATGTCCTCCAGCTACGCGATTGGCGCAGGTGTCAGTGTAGGTGCGGCTTATGCCTCATCTAACCGCACAACAGCACAGAAAGAAGGTCGATTTGGTAAAGGCGATAAAGCTGATGCCTGGACAACTGGCCTGAAATATGATGATAACGGTGTGTACTTAGGGGCTACTTACGCTGAAACTCGCAATATGACGCCTATTTCTGGCACCGCGGTTATTAATAATATTTCAACTGGTGTAAGTGGTTTTGCTAATAAAACCCAGAACATTGAATTGGTCGCACAATATCAGTTCGATTTCGGTTTAAAACCTTCGTTGGCTTATATTCAGTCTAAAGGAAAAGATATCGAAGGTGTTGGCGATGCTGACTTAGTCAAATACATTGACATCGGCGCTTTATATTACTTCAATAAAAACATGTCAACCTATGTAGATTATAAAATAAACCAGCTGAACAATGATAACAAACTGAAACTGAACACAGATAACGTGGTTGCAGTTGGTCTGGTCTATCAGTTCTAATCGTGACTTATTAGCATTACCCTCATTATTTTATTGTTTGAATGTTTCATCGTGTTTTGTGAATATATTTTATTAGCAGTCATCACATTTTGCCGGGAGATCACTCCCGGTTTTTTTATTATTGATCAATAATCATTTATTAATAGGAATAGATAATAACCCAACGTCACGTAGCACTTCAGTTACCGCGCCGTTTTGTTTTTTCTCCGTTTTACTCGCTATATCAGAAAAATGAGCTTGTTCAATCCACTGTTGATAGCGATTCTCACCCAATGCTTGGTCTGCCTGAACCATCAGAGGAACTAACCGTACACCAATATAATCAAGGCTAGGATAGGGCCATTTACTCTGCTCAACAGAAAAAGGAGCCATAAAATCAAGAGCCTTAATCAAATCACTGCCATTCGGGGTTTGATAATGCCACAAGCCAACGTGAACTTTATCAGCCAATCGGGCCATCAATACAGCAGCCTGTAAACTAAAATAGCTGTAGTGGAAAGAGCGCGTCCGCGCTAACTCTAGCGGTTGGGATCCATCTGCCGCTAATTGAACATTCAGTTTGGCTTTCAACAAATTCGCCATCTCAACCACGGTCTGGGTCTGTTGCAGATACCAGGCGATACCCGCCACTTGCACTGCATACCAATTACCGTGATTATTCAGAGCCACAGCTTCTTTTTTACCTGCCGGACTCTGTTGGAGCCACTGTAGATACACCATCATCCATTGCCTAATGTCCTTTTCATCTTGCGCTGTCCAGCGCTTATTTTGCTGTAACATTATCAGTGAATCGATAATGCGAGTGGCAAAATAGCGCCCGTCCAAGACGCCGGTTCCGCGCCCTGCGGCAATGCCCGGTACACCTTGAGCAAAATTGAGATTAGGGTTCATGCGAGTATCCGGGTCAATGAACCATGTTCGAATCATGCTGATGGCTTTATCGGCATATTGCTGTTGACCGGAAAAATACCAAGCCAATGTTAATGTTTGCACCTGAGCTGTAAAATCCGCCAAACGTACACCATCACTCTCTTCATTTTTACTGGCGGGGTTAATTTGCCCGTCTTTATGTTTCCAGGGTAAACCGTCCTTTTTTTGACTATCCGGCCACCAATATGCACTGAGACTCAGATAGTCATGTTTAGAGCCACTGGGCGGTACTCTGTTTTTATCCATAACACCAGGGTCTGGCTGCTTTAGCGCTTTATCCGCTTGCTGCAATAACTGGCGATAGGCCTGCTGGGTTGCCACCGGCATCAGCCCCCGCCCTTTCGTCTTATCTTCCGCGATAACCCGTTGGTTATGCTGCAACATACTGGCGGATAAAAAGGCGTATTCACTCTGTGCTGCCTCGGCGATGGGCATAAAAAACAGTGCCAGCAGTACCGCCAGGACGGAATAAGAACGTGTCAGATTAATAATACACATCCTAATCTGGCTCCCCATCAGCAAATGTATTGCTCCCATAAACCACTCACCTTGTCTGATAATTGTCATATAGGCTCAGTTGAGTATCCTGATTTTATGCATCATGCCTGAAGCAATTTTTGCTTTCTTAAGAAGAGTAGGTTTTGTCACTGCTTATTAACCCAACCGTTGTTAACCATAAGAATAACCCTCTGTTTTAACAAAAATTTTAGACGAAAAATTAAAACGTAAATAAATGATAAAAACCTTTGCTAACGACAGCTATTCTCATGTTTACTGGTACATCTCTGTTTTATTGTTCCTTTCTTATTGAATAACTATGCTGAAGCAAAATAGCCGTAATCTGTGGTTGCTGGTCGGTTCACTTTTCACCTTATACTTCGTCTGGGGTTCTACTTATCTGGTCATTCGCATCGGAGTCGAAAGCTGGCCACCGTTGATGATGGCGGGATTACGCTATCTGATTGCCGGGGTATTATTGTTCAGCTTCCTGGCTATTCGTGGCCATGCCCTCCCCACTTTTCGCCAATGGATGGGTGCCAGCGCAATTGGTGTTTTATTATTAGCTATCGGCAATGGGTTGGTCACCATTGCAGAACACCAGCATGTTCCCTCCGGTATTGCCGCCGTCATGGTCGCGACCGTTCCATTATTCACTTTGTGTTTCAGTATGTTATGGGGGATGCGTAATACTAAACTGGAGTGGTCAGGTATTGCACTTGGGTTAGTCGGTATTATATTGCTCAATACCGGCAGTAACTTATTAGGCAATCCACTGGGCGCGATGCTGATATTACTGGCTTCTGCCAGTTGGGCATTCGGCTCAGTATGGAGCTCACGACTCGCGTTACCCAATGGGCCGATGTCCGGTGCGGCGCAAATGCTGGTCGCTGGCGTTATTCTGCTGCTTGCCAGTACGCTAAGTGGTGAAGAACTAACCCAAACGCCCTCAATGGCGGGTATCCTGTCACTACTTTACTTGATTGTTTTTGGCTCAATGCTTGCCATCAGTGCTTATATGTTCCTACTGAAAAATGTCCGCCCAGCAGTGGCAACCAGTTATGCCTATGTAAACCCAGTCGTTGCGGTATTATTGGGCATTGGTTTTGCTGGTGAAAGTTTATCTACCCGGGAATGGTGGGCATTAGCCGTCATTGTTTCTGCGGTGGTTTTGGTAACCTTAGGGAAATTTCTGTTTAAATCTCGTTAATCTCTATGCTCTAAATAACCCGAGTTGCGGGAAGGCGGTAATAGAATGGCAAATTGGTTGTAAACCATTTTGACCAGCGTTGGCGCTGACCCGCAGGGCGGGCCGAGTAACGAAAAAAACCAACGTACATGCAAGCTTGAAGTATGACGAGTTTATACAGCAAGAATGCAACATGGTTGTTTCATTTAGTAAACGGGTTATAATTCACGCTGTTTAGATAAAAAGTGAAAATAATTATGCTGAGAAAAACACTCATTATTCTGATTGCAGTCATGGCTCTGAGTTCATTAGGCGGCGTTTTTCTGGCTGGGTTGAACATTTATACCCGTTCAACAACCCCACATGAAACTGAAACCACGGAATCAAGTCCATTGTCTGATATTGGCCCTGCGGGCTTGTCCAACAATGGTCAGGAATCACCGTAAGCACCCATCCAATAGCGGCGTTTCTGCTGCCAAAAAGTTTGCAAGCCCCTGACCCGTTCAAACACCTGCGAGCCTTGGGGGCATTATGGCCTCTGTCTTAACCTATATCACCGAGAATCAGCTCTTCCCTACTAGCTGTTTTAAAGAGTGAACACACCTAATTCAGCAGCCTTTTCTTCCATCTGCTTAATAACGTTATAGGCTGACCAAGGTAAGACGCTAAACCCGTTAATCAATAGCATAGCTTTAGCTGAGGTCGCCTCTGGCGAATTGATTGTAGCTCTAATGGCCTGACGTATCTGGATAAGCTCTTTTTCAGATGTTGTTACCGAGGTAATAAGGGGTAACCCAGGTACGGCATCAGTTTTCGCGATAATCTTTAATCCGACAACGGCTGATGGATCATCACGCTGTAATAATGCGAAGCTCACACAATCTATCGCAGCAATATCTGCTTGCCGTTGTTGAATCATTTCAATTGAACGATAGTGACTACCCGAAGCTATACTGCGCGAAAAGAACCCCCCATTAACCGCCAATGGGGCAATCAAAGTACGTAATGCATTATATCCGGAGTGGGAGTTTGTGCTGTTGTAGACAACTGTCCGATGACGAAAGTCAGACAGTTGCTCGCCTTGTTCATCGTCACGAACGACCACTAAACTACGGTAGTACTCACCTGAACAATAAGGTGATTGATAACTGAATACCCCAACCAACCGTACCTGCTGTTGCAGTTGAGTCACCAGAGGAAAACCACAGGTCTGACTCAAAAGCAGTGTAGGGTCACGCCAATGTTGCAATAAATCTAAAGGCCAGAGTAACTGTTCACTTACTCCAGAGACACCATGGCCGCGCAATTGTTGCAACAACAATTGCCAAAGAGGCTGGACATCTTGTTCCAGCCGAACCCCATACATGGGCAGTGAAATCATGATAGGCACCTACTTAAGAAGAGCCGCAGACTGGAGGATCAGTTATGTTTTACGACAGGGAGAGATTGTAATTCCCGCCAACGAGACAAACGCCGGTTCCAACGGGTAAAAATCATATCCGTAATAATTGCCAATAAGGCGACTACAATCGCACCCTGAATAACATAAGCAGTATTAAAACCGCTCAGTCCGATAATAATCGGGGAACCTAGCGTTTTCGTCCCGACAGTTGAAGCAATAGCAGCAGTACCAATATTGATAATGACTGACGTCCGGATGCCCGCAACAATAACCGGTGCAGCCAAAGGCAATTCTACACGCCATAAAATCTGCCGGGCGTTCATCCCCACACCTTCCGCTACCTCGCGGATATCCCTGGAAACAGACTCAACCCCCGTAATAGTCCCTTGTAAAATAGGTAATAAACCATAAAGTACTAAGGCAATAATGGCAGGCTTTTCGCTAAAGCCCATCACTGGGACGGCAATAGCGAGCACCGCAACAGGTGGAAATGTCTGCCCCATCGCGACAATAGTTTCTACCACCGAACGAAACTCTTTCCCTGCCGGGCGAGTCACACCAATACCTGCGCTAACCCCAATGAAAATAGCAATAATACTGGAAACCAGCACCAAAAAAACATGGGCGACGACCAGTGACCAAAATGTATCCTGCACATAAATAGGTCTGTCGAGATCAGGGAATAACGCCGAAAAAATGCCGCCCAAGGAGGTCATACCAAAAACCAGACCGGCCAGTAAGAGTAATGCCCAACAAAGAGGATCTTTTAAACAATATAATAATCCTGATTTGAGCTTCTCCAGAGGGAGCGCTTTCACATCACCCGTTTTGACAGCTGTCGGTTTCATGAGCCCCCCTCATCCGCATCGGCTATCAGATCTGCAAAGTAAAGCACCCCCAATGATTGCCCATGTTCATCAGCGACCAGTAATTTATCTGTCTGACGCGACACAAACAGGGAGAGTGCTTCACGCAAACTAGTCGTACCGAGTATTGGTTGCCCAACCAAAGTTTCACCACGCCTAACACGTTGTTCAGCCCGCCCAAGCGATAACAGCTTAATACCAAGATCACTGCGACCAAAGAAATCACGAACAAAGTCATTCGCGGGCTGAGTTAACATTTCAATGGGTGTTCCTTGCTGTATAACTCGCCCACCATCCATCAATACTATGCGATCAGCCAAACTCAAAGCTTCATCAATATCATGAGTGACAAGAACAATAGTCCGACCCGATAACTGGTGAATACGACTAATTTCGAACTGCAATGCTGAACGTGTCACTGGGTCTAATGCACCAAATGGCTCGTCCATCAACAAGACTTCTGGATCTGCCGCCAAAGCTCGGGCAACACCTACCCGCTGTTGCTGTCCGCCTGACAATTGATGAGGATAGCGATGAAGAAACTGTTCGGGATCCAGATGCAATAACTCAAGCAATTCAATAACCCGTTGACGGATGCGCTCCTGGGGCCATTTGAGCAATTGCGGTACAGTGCCAATATTGCGTTCCACAGTCCAATGGGGGAATAAGCCTATTGATTGGATGGCATACCCCATGCGTCGCCGTATATCTTCAGGCTTATAATTACGAATTTCTTCACCAGCAAAATGGATCTCCCCCTCATCATGTTCGATAAGCCGATTAATCATTTTTAATGTGGTCGACTTACCGGAACCCGAGGTACCAATCAGCACCGTAAATTCCCCTTTAGCAATCTGTAACGTTAGGTTATCTACTGCCCGTTTGCCGGCAAAATATTTAGTTACCTGATGGAAATGAATCATCGATGCGAAGTATCCATAAAAATAACGATGAATTTAAACAGCGAATCAACTACTACCGCCATCACTATCACGGGGATTACGCCCAATAACACCAAATCCAATGCACTGCTCAGTAAACCTTGAAATACAATCGCGCCCAATCCACCGGCCCCAATCAACGCAGCGACAACGGCCAAGCCGACGGTTTGCACAGCAATAATACGAACTCCGGATAAAATAAATGGCATTGCAATCGGGATCTGAACCCGAAAGAACAGCTGAGTGCGGGTCATCCCCATCCCTCGCGCCGATTCAACAACACTGTCAGGCACGGCCTCTAACCCGGCAACTACATTGCGTACTAATGGTAATAAAGCATAAAGCACAAGTGCGATAATCGCTGGCGCTAACCCGATACCACTCACCCCATGGTCTGCCAACCAGGGAATAGCCGCAGCCAACCCTGCCAAAGGTGCAATCAACAAACCAAACAAAGCAATGGATGGAATAGTTTGAATAATATTCAATGTTGAAAAAATAGTGCCTTGAAAACGATGAGAGCGAAAGCAGAATAGACCAAGGGGAATACCCAAGAGTACAGCGGGTATCAGTGTTGCCAACAAAATTTGAAGGTGTCGCCATAATGCATCATCAAATACGTCTTGCCGATTAACGTACTCTTTCATTAATGACAATTGATCAAGTTGCCCGGTTGCCAACAACAGTACAACTGGTAGAACTAACAAAATATTTGCCAAACTGCGCCAAACAGGATTCACAATCGCACGGGACAAGCTATCGACAGCAATTAATATGCTCATCCCACTCATCAACCAAAACCCACTACCAAGTGACGTGCGAGCGAGGCTTTCTTCGCCACCAGCAAGTTGTGTCGCTGTTGTTCCTGCCAGTAACAACAAGCCGAACAACAGTATTTCGGCTATTAAAACTGTTGACCAAAACACCACAGTATTTTGTTTAAAGAATGCAAAAGTAGATAGCATCAATATCGGCACTAATAACCACCAAACAGGCCCAGCTATCAATGATACTAATGAAATGCCCTGACCAGAGATCAACCGATTCGGTGCATGGCTCACAAAGGAAAAGCCTACCCCCGATAAAATCATCAAAAGAACCAGCGCCAGCAGAACTCGGTTTTTTACAACCATACACCCCATCTCCCTGACAGATAATCTTTTTATAACAATAGATTATCTGTTTATTTGATGGTGCTATAGGATATGAAATAGATACCTACAGTACCATCCCTGATATACATCACTATCCTTTAACAAACCCTTTTTCTTTCAGGTAATTGGCCGCAACTTTCTTCGCATCCTGACCTTCTACTGCAATGCGAGCATTCAGTTTTTGTAAGGTTGCACTATCAAGTGTGGCAAATACAGGATCAAGCAAAGCAGGGATATTAGGATGCGCTTTCAGTGTGGCTTCACGGATTATTGGGGTTGGCGCATAGATAGGTTGTACACCTTTAGTATCTTCCAATGTTCGCAGCCCTAATGCAGCGACCGGACCATCAGTTCCATACGCCATGGCGGCGTTAACTCCAGAGGTTTGCTCGGCAGCTGCTTTAATTGTTACCGCAGTGTCACCACCTGCCAATGATAGCAATTGGTCTTGATTCAATTTGAAACCATATGCTTGTTGGAAAGCTGGCAGGGCATCAGGTCTTTCAATAAATTCAGCTGAGGCAGCCAATTTGAATTTGCCACCCGCATTTATCCATTTGCCTAAATCATCTAATGTTTTCAAATTATTCGCATTAGCTAGATCCTGGCGAATAGCAATGGTCCACGTGTTGTTCGCCGGAGCGGGTGAAAGCCACACCAGTTTATTCTTGTCATAATCCAATTTCTTTACTTTTTCATAGCCTGCTTTTGCATCTTTCCAGGCAGGATCTTTTTCATCAGAGAAGAAAAAAGCACCGTTACCCGTGTATTCAGGGTAAATATCAATCTCACCAGCGGTGATAGCTCCACGCACCACTTTGGTAGTGCCCAACTGGGATTTATTGGTTGTTTTAATTCCATTAGCATCAAGAACCTGCACTATAATATTGCCCAGCAATGAGCCTTCGGTATCAATTTTTGAGCCAACACGGACAGTATCAGCAGCCTGTGATGCTCCAGCCGATACAGCCAACATTACTGTGGCTAACGCAAAAATCCGGCTACGGGTTAGGGTCTTTGCCATGCTTTACCTCTATGTGCTCAAGGGTTAATGAAAGTTATCTCGTTAATGTTTGTAAAATACCTATGCCAAAAAAGCATAAAAACAAAACCATTAACAAATCAGCAACCATATTAGATTTAGTCAAAAATAAACCAAATAACCAATTGATATTAAATATATTATTCAAGCCACTCTAAGCTAGAAGGCTAATCTATCTTATGCATAACAGTATGATAGCTAAGTATTTAAAAGAGTTTTGCTGCTAAAATTAACCGTTAAGATTACACAATTAACTGTATATAACAACAGTAAAATACGGTTAAATGAAAACATGCCCTATGGTTTGTAGGTATCCCAACGGCCTCGCTTTCACTTTGATAAGCGCTTTAGACTGACTCAGACCGCCTATCTCCACTGTCAATCACAGTGTCTTGTATCCTCTCAGTCAGAGCTTTATTTTCACTATCGTAAAAGGGATGGGTTTCTATCTCCAAAGCTGTAAAAACAAATGCTTCGAACCATTCAGTATAGCCGTTCACCACGAATTGCTCGCTGCGATGTTGATATTGAACCCGATTTTCCAGATAAATCTGGCGTAACCCATACCAAGGTAAAGCGGGTAAATCATGATGGACCAGATGATAGTTGAGGTTTAAAAATAGTAGACGCCACGGCCATGCCGCCTCATTTAAAGTAGAACGTGCTGCACTATTTTCAGCTGCACGATGCTCAAAAAAGGATCTAATTTTAGTCAGACTGAGCGCTGGATAGCTAATCACCAAAATATAGAAAATAGCCGAAATACCATAACCCGCCATCCAGTGAAACAATAAGCCAAGTAAGCCAAAATGAACCAACCACATTGCCATGGCAGGGCGATCGCCCGTAATAAATGCACTGATTGCATTGCGGATAGTGTCAATGATATCCAGTGCTGGCCCTAGAATTAATCGGCCAATAAAAGTATTGTTAATACGCACAATGCTTTTGAATAATGGGGGAAAACGCTGCCATTGTTCAGCAGTATAATAATAACACTCTGGATCTTTTTCTGGATGAGTCAAGTCTTCGTCTTTGTGGTGTTGAATATGGGAATCACGATAAAGACCATAGGGATACCAAACTGCTAATGGCAAAGTCCCTAATAGCTGATTAACTCGTCGCCAGCGAGTTGGATGGCCGTGGATCAGTTCATGTTGTAGCGACATATACCACGCGCTTAACAATATTAGCAATGTACTACCAAGCACTGGGCCCAATTGTTGCCAGTAAATAACGCAGGCAAACCAGCCAGTATAAATAATCGTAATCAATATCCAGGTAGGCAATTCCAACCGCCATACCCAAGAACGAGATAACAATTTTATCCGTGCCCGTTGCCGCTCGCTAAGGTAATAAGCGGCTCCGGCTTCACGGTGATTCAATTTGGTATCAGTAGAAGACATATTAAAAGCTCATACTTGGCATAATTCCGGCCAGTATCAACTTAATGATCTCTGCTGCTAACTAACTTAAAATACTATGTAAATCTGAGAATGAGATAATCACCCTTTATATGGATGTCACAAAAGTCGCAAAGCGGTGAACAATTAGCGGCCATAGCAATCTTCTATAACATTAACCCAACGCAGTTCCTTCGCTGAAATAGCAATAGCGTCTAGTACTCTGGAGACTTTCCACCCTTCGTCGAAATCCGGCCACATACGATCTCCGGCAGCAATTCCATTAATTAAATCGCGGATCTCTACCGTTTTTTGGTCATTAAATCCAATACCATGCCCAGAACTCACACAAAATGCTGCGTAGTCCGGGTGCAATGGCCCTGTAAGTAGTGTTTTAAATCCTTGTCTGGACTGTGGTTCATCATGCCGATAGAGCTGTAATTCCGCCATGCGCTCTTGGGAATAACTAATTGTGCCCTTGGTTCCGGTGACCACATAGGTCAAGCCCATTTTGCGACCACATGCAATACGTGAGGTCTCTATGGTCCCCATCGCCCCATTAACAAAACGCACGAGAGCTCCTGCTTGATCTTCATTTTCTACCGTCCGTAATAAAGAGGGATTTTTCGGGTCGGGCCGCTGTTTAATGACGGTCTGCATATCCCCACATACACTAGTGATATTACCCACTAAATAATGGGCCATATTGACTATATGGGCAGCTAAATCGCCCAATGCTCCTAGCCCTGCCTGCGCCTTAGTACAGTGCCAATCTAACGGTGTCTGCGGGTCTGCCAGATAATCTTCATTATGGGTGCCATAAAAATGCACGATATCACCAATCTCACCATTGGCAATAATCTCCCGTGCTAACTGACTGGTGGGATTCTTTATATAATTAAATCCCACTAGCGTTTTCACACCTTTTTCACGCGCCGCTTCAGCCATTTCTTTAGCATCTTCTGCATTAAGAGCCAGAGGCTTTTCGGAATAAACATGCTTGCCATGGCTTATGGCCGCGAGAGCAATTTCCTTGTGTAAGAAATTTGGTGCACAAATATCTACTACATCAATAACGGGATCAACTACCAATTCTTGCCAATTTGCAGTCGATCGGGAGAAACCAAACTCAGCAGCACGTTGCCGGGCCAATTCAGGCGTGACTTCTGCCAGCATTTCTAATACCGGTACCCCTTTTAAAGGAAAAACAGTTGCAACCTGTGCATAAGCAATCGCATGGCAACGACCAATATAGCCGGTGCCGATGAGGCCTATTCGGACCTTTTGCATTTTATTCCCCTATCTGTCTAAGATTAAGTCCACATCCAAGAACTTTCCATGTTAATGGTTATACGAAACTAAAATTTCATTATCAAGCGGACAATGAAATTAAAAATCCTTTTTGCGAAGCAGTGCAATTAATCGCTTAAATGCGATGAAAACTTACATTAAAAAGTATTAAATCTCATCACCCATCTCACAAAACTAAATTATAAAATGCAAAAAATTAATTATTTATTTTCTTTTATCGTAATAATGAAAAAAACATCTCAATTTTCGAGGCGTTACGCATCACTGATTACTCGAGGTTTCAATACTGTCATTTCGTTATATAGTAAGTACCGCGATGAAGCATTTAACTAAGCTGCTTCTGTATAACTTTGACAGGAAATTGGCAATGAACTCACCTTTTCTGGTAACACCACAATGGCTGGCAGATCATATTGATGATATCGATATCACTATTCTGGATGCCAGAATGTCACCGCCCGGATTATCCCCTAAGAGAAATATTCAGGCCGAGTTTGAGCAAGCACATATTCCTGGGGCTGTTTACTTTGAAATTGATGCAGTTGCAGATAGCAGCACCGATTTACCTCATATGTTGCCAGCTCCACAAGTATTCAGTGAGATGGTTGGCCAACTAGGGATCAATGAGCAGCAAACCCTGGTCATTTATGATGATGGCAATTTTTTTTCAGCACCGCGAGTTTGGTGGACATTCCGTATATTTGGTGCCAAAAATGTATATATATTGGCGGGTGGCTTTAGTGGGTGGCAGCAGGCAGGTTTCGCATTAGAGAGCGGCCCGACATACCCAACACCTCAAACCTTCAAAGCAATATTCAATGGTGTTGCAGTCAAAAGTGTTGATGACGTTTTAGCCGCACTAGGGAACAATGACATACAAATTATAGATGCTCGCCCGGCTGGCCGATTTAAAGCACAAGATCCAGAGCCGCGCCCCGGTCTACAGATGGGCCGTATTCCAGGCAGTATAAATGTGCCTTGGGGAAGGCTGATTGAAAATGGCAATCTGAAATCACCACAGGAACTAAAGAATATTTTTGTCACCCACGGTGTGGATTTAACCAAACCCATTATTACCAGCTGTGGCTCGGGGGTTACAGCTGCGGTGATTGTTCTGGGATTAGCTGCAGTAAATGCAACGTCGGTATCTTTATATGATGGCTCTTGGGCCGAATGGGGATCATCAGATTCGCTACCAATCGATAATACTCGACTGCCATAAAGTTACTTAAATAGCAGCCAGGATACGGATACTATCAAGTTCGATACTAGTACCGTGTCCTCCCACTCTAGATCAAAATAAAACGAAGTTTGAATTCTTGGACATTGCTATTCTAAATATTATTACTATGCAAACAATTTCGTAAAGTCTCATTAGCCATGTGCAATTCAATATATAACGTAAAATACTTCACCGCCCTACGATTTTCTAACAATAGATATTCATCAACAGGAATGAGGATTGTATTTAATTAAAAAAGACATAAAGTTGAGATTTCAAATATATTAAAATATAATAAAATAAATTTAAATAAGAAAGGAATAGCATGATGCCAATCCTTTCTTACTTGCAATTAATATTAGCCTTTTATATTAAAATAATTATTTTTTAGGGCCACGGATACGCAATGTCAAACCTTTCAGGAAATAACGTAATACCTGATCACCACAAGGGCGGAAGTTTTTGCTGCCTTCTTTACGGAACAATGCATTTAACTCAGGCTTAGATACTGGGAATTCGACCGCGTTGAAAACATCGTGCATATCGGTATCTTTCAATTCAAATGCCACACGCAGTTTTTTTAGCACGATATTGTTCGTAATGACCGGCTCTACCGCTGGCGCTGGGAACTTATCATCCTTACCACGTCTAAAGAAAATCAGGCCATTGAGGAAATGTGCCATCACCAAATCAGGGCAATCCTGATATCCGGCTTCGTCTTCTTTTTTAAGAAAATTAACGACATCCGCATTGTCCACGTCAAAATCAGCCAGCTTAATGATCTCTGTTATCTTGGTATCGTTTACGTTAAGCATATAGCGAACACTACGGAGCACATCGTTGTTGATCATATTACTGCCCTATTCCTATTATTTAGATTAGGCGCGCGCGAATATCGCAAGAAAAAAATCGTCTTTAACGCCTAGCGGGCAGTATTGTATAGATCAACACCGATTTTCTCAATGTAAATCTGGTTGATAATAAAAATACACATATAGCAAAAATAGAAAACCATGACATATAATTATTTATTAGTTATTTCTAATAAATAATTAATAAAGGTAAGAGATAAATAAACAATAATCTTGACCATTGAAACACATATTAAACCTTGGTTTTGATATTATTAGTTGGTTCATAAAGGGGGATTTCCTCACCAATAATATACTTTTTCCGCAAAGTGGCAGAAACTTTATCCATGATCATTACAATGACAACCATTATTAAAGTAATAAACATAACAACATCCCAATTCCATAGTCTCATATTCTCAGCATAAACTAAACCTATACCGCCAGCCCCCACAAAACCTAATACTGCGGCCGAACGAGTATTGGATTCAATCTGATAGAGGCTAAGGGCTAAAAAGGTGGGAAAAGACTGAGTAAAAATGCCAAAACGCTGTTTTTGTAATGCATTAGCTCCCAGAGAAGTTAAACCACGATTAGGTGATTTATCTACCGCTTCATGCCCTTCTGCATAGAGTTTACCGAGCAATCCCATATCTTGCATAATAATCGCCAGCACCCCAGCAAGTGGCCCCATCCCGACAGCACGTACAAAAATCAGCCCCCAGATTGCCATATCAATACCACGGAAAATATCCAATAAACGACGCACGACAAATGAAATAAGGCGTAAACCCGGTGTCGACATCACATTTCGTGCAGCCAAAAATGACAGAGGCAAAGCAATCAAGGTTGCAGTGATTGTTCCGGCAAAAACAATTGCTAAAGTAATAAAAATCTGGCCAAAGTAATATCTAAATGGCCAATTAACAAAATCATGCCAGACAAACATCCGCAAAAAATACCGGCTTATTTGCTGGCTACCATTAACAAATGTCTGCCAGGGAATACCAAAGGATTTGAAGAAAAAAAGATAATATAAAAAAATGCCTACGGCAATTATCATGACCCACTTTATATATCGTTTTTGCTGTAAGAAAATCTGCGGATGTTGCTGTTTCACAGTTGCTAGTTGCTCTGTACTCAAGTGGTCTGTCAACATTATGACACGCCCTCGACAACTCGTTTGCGTAATTTACCGGATGTATAATCCAGTAACGAAACTACAATAATAATCAGCAGTAATGTCATACTCACCTGATCATAACGATCTAGTTTTATTGAGGTCATCAACTCCTGACCGATTCCCCCCGCCCCCACCAACCCCAAAATGGTCGATTGGCGAAAATTAATCTCCAGCCGCATAAAGCTATAGGAAAGAAATACGGGTTTGACTTGCGGCCAAAGCGCAAAACGCATTCGTTGTAATTTGCCGGCACCACAAGCAGCAAGGCCGCGAACAGGTTTATCCGATGCTGTTTCCAATGACTCGTAAAACAACTTAGTTAAGCTGCCAATAGTGTGTAATGCCAACGCCAAAAAACCGGGAATAGCCCCAATGCCAAAGGCCATGACGAACATCACCGCCCATGCCAATTCTGGCATTGTGCGTAAAAAGGCAACAAAGGTGCGAATAGATAATCTCAACCACGCTGGACTTTGAGTATTATTCGCCGCTAAAAAAGCAAAAATAATAGCAACCATAACTGACAAAATTGTCGAAGCCACCGCCAGTTGTAGAGTTTCCCAAATTAGCGGTAACTGAATTGGTAGACGATAGCCCCAATAAGCCAAGGAACCTTCCGTATGACCATCTGCAAACAATTTATGCCAATGGAGTACGGGAATAGTTTCAACGAGATAATCAAAAAAATGCGGAATAGAAATAAAGATAGTATGTAAATTAAACTCAGCAATATTTCCCGCACCAAGATAGATAATTGCCAGCATCAATGACCAAATCAACGTTTCACGTTTTTGTTTAGCGCGAACCTTTTGATAGTAATAGTTAAAGTCTGTATTCAAAATTAGCTACCACCTAAAAATGATAGCCCCGGCAAACCAGAGCTATCATATTTTATCCGCAGGACCGACTTAACGGTCACCTTTGGTTAATTCGCGCTTCATATCAATAATAGTTTGATACTCGCTGAGCGATGTTTCACCAATATGCTGTTTGCCACCCATCGCTTTGATGAAACAACCATGATCTTCTTTATCCAGTTTTTTAACCGCAGCCACTAACTGCGCTTTAAACTCAGGGGGTAATGCACCGCGAACTAAAATCGGACCATTAGGAATAAGGGGAGATTCCCAGATAATACGGATCTGTTTCATTAAATCCGGGTGGTCCATACGAATCATGCGGGTAAATGCGCCGCTGGTATATCCAGTATTGTAGTCACCGATCATCGATGCCCAAGTAACTGCACCGTCAAATTGGCCATTAATGACTCCAAGAATATCTTGCTCATGTCCGCCAGAGAATGTCACGCTAGAAAAGAAATTGTTATATTTGTTATCTGGTGTCCCACCTAATTTCTGTTTAAATATTTGATTAGGGATCAAGAAACCAGAGGTTGAATCTGGGTCTGCAAAGCCAAAAGCTTTACCCTTTAAGTCTTCAATTTTCTGGTAAGGACTATCTGCTTTTACAACGACGACAGAGTGATAGCCGCGAGATTGGTCAGTATCATCAATAGCAATACCTACAATATCAACAGCTTTAGGATCTTTGATATAAACAGAGGCAAAAGAGGAAGGAGACATACTTAATACCAGGTCAATCTTTCCACCTAATAAACCTTGAATAACGCCTGAGTAATCAGATGCATTATGCAAATTTGTTTTAACATTTAATTCCTTATCTAAGAACTCCTTAACACATACATTATCGCCAATTTGCTGTGTTGCATTCTGCCCGCCAAGAATACCCAGATTAATTTCTTTTGGTGCATCCACTGCAGTGGCATTAAATACCATAAAACTTGCCACTAATGAGGTAAGACAAAGTACTTTTTTCATTAAAATAACCTATTCTGATAAAGGGATAAGTGGGAGTTAATGCAAAAGCTCAGGTGATTCATCACTATATATATCCTGAATAATGGTGTCATTTAGCATAGAGGGATGACCGTCAAAAATAATTCGTCCATGAGCAATACCAATAACTCTGGTACAATAATCTTTCACTAAATTGACAGAGTGTAAATTAACAACCACCGCAATATCATTTTCACTTATTTTCTGTAATGTATTCATAATACGAGTCGTATTCTTAGGATCCAAAGAAGCGACGGGTTCATCAGCCAATAATATTTTGGGGTTTTGCATCATGGCACGGCAAATAGCAACACGCTGCATTTGTCCACCCGAAAGGTTTTCTGCGCGTTGCAAAGCATGCGGCAGCATATTAAGCCACTGTAATAATTCGATAGCTCTGGCGCGATCCTGATCCGCAAATATCTTAAAAAATGATTTTAGTGTGGAGGTGTAACTGAGACGGCCTAATAAAACGTTAGTCATCACATCAAGACGCGGAACCAAACAGAAATCTTGAAAAATCATGCCACATTGAGCTCGCCATTTACGCATCTGCTTTGTTGTCAGGGCTGCAATATTTTGTGTTTCGCCGTTGTCATGGTAATTAATAATTTCACCAGCACTACTGGGAATAGTGCCATTTAAAACATGTAGTAATGTAGATTTACCGGCACCAGAACGGCCAATTATTGCGACAAATTCACCCGCATGAATCTCAAAATTAATATTATCCAAAACTCGATGTTGTGACTTATACGCCTTAACCAAACCTTTAACAGAAAGTACCTTTTTACGCGATTCTAACACCACAGCTGGATAATCAGCCACAGTGAGCTTACGCAATGCCTGGCCCATGTCATGTTTCTCAGATTGCCTGTAGTCATGTGCTATTAACTAATATTTCTATTGCATATTGATGATGGTTTTATGAGAGAAAGGTGACAAAATTTAGCCACCTTTCTTATATTCTTGATGAGAGAAAATTTTCTTGTTTAATGCTTATTTAGTCAAAAATGATTATTTAAAATCACTATAATAAGCACCTGAAAAGTTGCTAACTTCTTAATTTTCGATAGACAAGCAGCACAACCAGTGAACCAATAACTGCCACCACAAAGCTACCAAGGTTAAATCCATCAACCTTACCCATCCCAAAGAAAGTACTAATATAGCCACCAACCAGCGCCCCTACCACACCGAGGATTATAGTCATAATAAAACCACCGCCATCCTCTCCTGGCATAATCCATTTAGCTAAAATCCCAGCGATAAGACCAAAAATAATCCAAGATAGTATGCCCATAAGTACCTCCATAAAATTAATTTTCACTGATAGCTGACTTGCCTATCTCACTCATTACAAACTCAACATAGCGGCCTTAAACCGCTATCGTCATTATTAAGTTAAGACCCGAATAACAAAATCTGCAAACCAGATTAGTCATGTTCAGTTGAAATTAAATAATGGGTTCTCGAGGTGAAAAAATATGATTAACCCCCTGTTGCTGCAGTTTTTTCAGTAAATCATACCCACCATTCGGTACACTATGGGCAAATTTTCTTTCGCTGGCAAAAATGGGGCTGGCCCAATATATATTAACCGGGTCTTCTTGCTGGAGGGGTAATATTAGGCTATCTGCATTAGCATAAAGCTTTGATGACAAGACATAACCCTCATACCCCTGAGGAGCAACTTTTGACTCCAATGTGTGCCCCTCCCCTAGCCAAGTTATTTTACTCCAAGGTACATGAGCAAAACCTGCCAACGCGCTAGCCATATAGATAGCGTTGTCCTCATTAACAAATTGGCTATCAATCGCTATAGCCATTTCGAAACGCCGGTATTTAGCCGCATCATCATTGAATAATATTTCAACCCATGGCTGAGGACGAATACTGACCCCCAACGTCAGAAAGTAATATATTCCCTCTTTTTCGTGCTGGGAGATAGCCATAGGCGGCCACTTGCCTTGATCGATGGCATAATATTTAACCGATGGGCCAAAGTGTTGTTCATAGCACTGAATATATTCAGCTTGTAATGCAGGCCATGGATTCCCTTCCTCCTGCTGCCAGACCCGCCAAAATTGGCGGGTATTTTGTGCATGGGTATATTGGGTATTAGTGGAAGCTGACCCTAGAGGTAATGTTAGCGGGTTATCTTTAATGCAACTGGCAGAATAACAAACAGAGTGATCAATATATAAACTCCAACCGGGAATAATCGCCAGTAATTGCCCCTGATACCACAATGCTGCGCCGTCATCACTTTCTGACCAGATGATCGAAATAAACTGTGCATCAAGTTCAGCCTCACCAGCCACATTACGGCAAAATTCTGCCGCCAAACACGGAGCCAGTCCTTGTTCAAGGGCGGCATTATCAGCCGATATTGGAGCTGCGACCAAATTTCTCACCCAGCAGGCGCGAACGGGGAAACGTTCTTCAAACGCCTCTTGCGGATAAATATAGAAGTACACTACCCGCTGGTCTTGTTGCACCACGGCTACTAATGTCTGGTTTTCATTACTGACTTCGGCCAGTACCTCAGATTCTTTCATATCGCCTCAACTCTATCGGCAAAGGATTTCAGGCTAAACACGCTGTATTGCATGCCGTAAAATAAGTCTATTAGCGGGGGAAACATAATCTTATGCCAATAATTCTATACTGAATAATATAAAAAGGGACCGTAAAAACTCAGTGATAGTGTAAAACGACTTATCCCTTTAAATCATCGGCAAAAGTCTCAAAAATTATCAGTATCAACATGAATATCTAGACACATGTTTTTATAATTGATTCAATATGTTCCTATAGAAACAGACTCTAACGAAGAAGTATGGCCTAAAGATTAATTGCCAATAGTTGATAGTCTACCGTCTGTTTTCACGCTAAAATACAAACATTATTTCTCGCAGAATTGAAGGCTGATATGGCATATATACCGAAGAACTATGCACGTCTCGAAAGTGGGTATAGGGAGAAAGCATTGAAGATTTTTCCGTGGGTTTGCGGTAAGTGCTCACGAGAATTTGTTTATTCCAACCTGCGAGAACTAACCGTTCACCATATTGACCATGACCATAGTAATAACCCAGAAGATGGCAGCAATTGGGAGATGTTATGTCTTTTTTGTCATGACCATGAACACTCTAAATATACCGAGGCAGACCTTTATGGCTCGACTGTGATTGCCGGGGATGATGCCCAGAATGATCAGGGTATTGCTACCCACAATCCATTCGCCAACTTGAAGTCTTTGATGAAAAAATAAGCCTATTTGGCCGTGATACACAGAGCGGCCAATACTTTATAATGGCAAATCGCACAATAGTTAGAAGCCGAGCAACTGCCGGTATGAGCGATTCTCTTGTTGTTCTACTAATAATCCTAATCCATTAGCTAACTCTCGGCATTCTGCCTTAAGATTATCAAGGGCAGTAAAATCATCAGTCATGATGGCTATCTCAGCAAAATCACCCAACTCCGCCAAGCTATCAACCGTGACGTGAAACTTCCCAATAAAATAGATACTACGTTGTTTTTCTAGTGTAAAAGCGGGTTGATACCCTAATGTTGACAACATGCTCTTCACTTTATCAATATCTTCAATATTGCTCGCTTCACAGCGTTCCGTACCCGGCCCCTTAACTATCCATAAACGAATACCTGATGGATTCATTTCGCGTAAAAGCATACTGATCTGTTTAGCGGCTAAATCACCGCTATTCACTTCCAAATAGATATCTTTTTCATGATTATTGACAGTAAATGGCACTGCTTTATACATTGTTAACTGTTCATGTAATTGGTTGATGTTCGATACTTTGAACTTCAACTCAACTTCATATTTACCCACAAAATGCTCACTCATAAAATACCTTATTAATCAGCGTAGTTCCGGTATCCGATCCTATACCTCATCACGTCATGATCAAAACTCTTATCAAGATATTAAACGGCGAGCCCATCACAATTTTCTGTCTTATCCTCTCAATTAATCATTAGAGTTAATAATGTTTAAAACACAGTGATTCGAAGACTGGATGCTTTTTA